>CASICS010000009.1 GCA_949373255.1 uncultured SAR86 cluster bacterium
AAGGTTATTTCTAAAGACTCTCGAGTGCCAGTTTTAAAACATTATGAGGGCCTCTGTCATGTTTTTATAGATGATCATGCAGACATGGAGACAGCCTTAGAAGTAGCAGTTAATGCAAAAGTCTATCGATATGGGATCTGCGGAGCCATGGAGACTCTTTTAGTTTCTAAAAAAATGGCTAAAAATATATTGCCTCTTTTAAAAAATAAATTTGATGAACATGATGTGGAACTCAGAGGTTGTCACCTTACGAAAGAAATTATAGAAACAAAATTGGCTTTAGATATTGATTGGGAAACTGAGTACTTGGAGCCCATTCTCTCAATAAAAGTTGTCGAAGATATAGATGAGGCAATTATGCATATTAATCATTTTGGGTCTGGACATACTGATTGCATAATTACAGAAAATGAAAATACAAAAGCTAAGTTTTTATTAGAAGTCGACTCAAGTTCAGTGATGCATAATGTACCTACTTGTTTTGCAGATGGTTTTGAATATGGATTGGGTGCAGAAGTAGGCATCTCTACAGATAAATTACATGCCCGAGGACCAGTAGGTCTGGAGGGCCTGACTAGTCAAAAATTTGTTATTGAAGGAACCGGACAATTAAGAAGTTAATTATTAATGTCTAAAACAATAGGAATTTTTGGAGGAGCTTTTGATCCTGTTCATTTAGGCCATACTAAAAGCATTGCTAATCTGCAAAATGTATTAGAGTTTGAAAAAATTCATATTGTTCCGTGTAATATTCCAGCTTTAAAAGGATCTTTAATAGCCTCGCCTAAAGAAAGATTGAAAATGTTAGAAATAGCCTTTAAAGATCAATCGAATATATTTATCGACGATAGAGAAATTGTAAAAGGTGGGACTTCTTTTACATTCGAAACATTAAGAAATATAAAAGCTGATTACAAAGATAAAGAGAATTTTCTATTCATCATGGGTTCAGACGCTTTTCTAGATTTTAAACAATGGAAAAATTGGTCAGATATTTTATCGATGTGTTCAATCATTATTTTGCAAAGACCAAAATATGAAATCACCAAAGAAATTTTGAGTGACTTCAAAGATAACATTGCTTTAAATATTTATGATGTCCTTTCTCAACATGGAAAAATTTTCTTTACTGAAATTTCTCTTTTTAATATTTCATCTTCAGAAATAAGAGAGGATTTGAAATTAAAGAGTTTAAATGAGACTAAAATAAATAAGGAAGTAATTAATTTTATTAAAAAAAAATCTCTATACAAAAAATAAATGACAAAGAAATCTAAAAGCGTAATTACAAAAAGCCTTGATGACCTAAAGGCAGTTGATACAAAGATACTAGACCTAAGCAAGATAAACTCTTTTACAGATCACTTAGTTATTACAACTGGGACCTCTTCACCTCACATATCTGCAATTTCAAAAAAGTTATATGAAGAATTGAAGAAAAATAAAATACCAATTTATGGATATGAGGGCAAAGGCTCTAAAGAATGGATTCTTATAGATTTAGGAGAAATAGTAATCAATGTAATGTCTTCTTCAGCAAGAGAACTATATGATCTAGAAAGTCTTTGGGATCCTTCTTTGTAATGAGTTCTTTTTCACAAAAAAAACCTAGAAATATAAATGAAGCATTTAGAGTATTATTTTTCTTAACACCTTTTATATTTCTTTTATTTCTCGCTTTTTTACAGGTATTGAATTTAACGCTCATAAAGGGAGAAGATTTTAAGACGCAAGCAGATTCAAATAGAATTTATCAATCAAAAATTTATCCTAAAAGAGGGTTTATCTATGATAAAAATAATATCTTATTAGCAGAAAATGTTATTCAGCAAGATCTAAAGATTACATTAGAGTATGTAGAGGAAATAGATTTTATTTTGTTAAAGATCTCAAAATTATTAAATATTGATTATGAGCAATTAGAAAGTGATTTTTATCTCAGATCTTCAAAAAAGAACCCTTTAGAGCCATTTACATTAATCAAAAACCTTTCAGAAAAACAAATTGCTAAAATAAGTGTTAACTTGGCTAGCTTGCCGGGAGTTGAAATTGAAACTTCTTCTTCCAGAAACGTAGTGCATAAAGAAATTTCTGCCTCTGTAATAGGTTATGTGGGCAATATTTCGAAGGATGATATTTCAAAAAATCCGAAATTAAAATTTTTTTCTAATCAGCAAGTTGGTAAAACTTCAATAGAAAGAGACTTTGATCCTATTTTAAGAGGAAAAGTAGGCTATAGAATTCAAGAAAGAGATTCAAAGGGAAAATTGATCAAAACAATATCAATGATTCCTCCCGAAAATGGAAAAGATTTAAAACTTTCTATAGATATCAATTTACAAAAAAAACTATATGAAGAATTTAAAGGCAGAAAAGGTGCATTAGTCGCAATAGAGCCTAAGACTGGTTTGATAAGGGCTTTAATTAGCTCTCCATCTTATGATCCAAATATTCTAAATACTATTAATGATATAGACAGAGTTAGGAAAATCTTTTCAGATGAAAATAGCCCGCTTTTTAATAGAGCAATTTCTGGCCAGTATCCTCCAGCATCTACGCTGAAACCATTTGTTGGATTGGCAGCTTTAGAGGCAAAATCCATTACTTGGGACACTGAAATTGTTGATTCAGGAGAATATTACGTAGAAGGAGATGATCGTCCTTATAAGGGCTGGAAAGATGGCGGGCATGGAATTGTTAATATGAAAAAAGCCATCATAGAATCATCAGATGTCTATTTTTATTCACTTGCATATGATTTGACTATAGGAAACTTATCCCCCTTTTTAGAAAAATTTGGATTTGGTTCATCTAGTGGACTTACGCAAAATGAAAGCAAAGGGATTCTGCCATCTAGAAAGTGGAAGCTAGGTTATGTTGGAGATTTCTGGTTTAAAGGAGATACTATTAATATGGGGATTGGACAGGGCTATATAACTGCTACTCCTATTCAGATAGCAGTTGCTTATTCGGTATTAGCCAATAAAGGAGAATTAGTTCAGCCTAGAATCATAGAATCTATTGGTAAAAATCAAACTTTAAAAATTTCTAAAAATTTTATCACCATAGAAAATAAAAAAAATTGGGAAAGGATTGAAGGCGCCTTGATAGATGTTGTAGAAGCTTCTAACGGGACTGCTAAAAATATATTTAATAAAAAAATTAGAATAGCAGGCAAAACTGGAACAGCTCAGGTTAAAAGTATAAACGAAGAAGAATATGAGTTAGTTAGAGAAAATGAAGCTTTCAGAGACCACGCTCTTTTTGTGGGCTACGGTCCAGTTGAAGAGCCAGCACTTGCGGTAGTAGCCATTGTGGAAAATGGAGAGTCAGGAAGTGCAGTAGCTGCGCCCTTAGTGAGATCGGCAATAGATTATTATATTGAGAGTCAATGAAAAATAGTCCACTAAGTTTTTCTGTAAATATGAGGATGTCTTCTAATCAAAGACAGTTTTCATTTGATAATTGGATAATTGCAAGCGTATTGATTCTGAGTCTATTTGGATTGGCAATGATTTACAGTGCAAGTCATTCTGTTGAGATGACTATCAGACAAGGCATTTATTTAATTGTTGGTTTGTTAGGATTATTTATTTTTGCTATTTCAAATTTTAGAAAGATGGAAATCTTTTATCTACAAAGTTTTTGGATAGGGCTTGTTTTGCTTATTTTGGTATTGTTTATTCCTTCTGAGGGAGGCTGAGACAAAAAGGTGGATTGATTTAGGTTTCTTTACTTTTCAACCTTCTGAATTGATGAGATTTATCTTACCTATTTCTGCAGCATCATTTTTAACAAGAAACCCTGTCACTAGCCCTAAAGATTGGTCGTTCGTTATAGTTTTAACTTTTTTATCTTTCTATTTAGTAGCAATTCAGCCAGATTTGGGAACTTCATTGATCGTCTTATTATCAGGACTATTACCAATAGTAATTTCCGGATTTCCTTGGATATACATATCTATTGGAGGTCTATTAGGAGTTTTATCCCTTCCTGTATTGTGGGTTAATCTTTTAGATTATCAAAAACAAAGAATATTAACTTTATTTAATCCTGAGGCAGATATTTACGGAGCTGGCTGGAATATAGTTCAATCTAAAATAGCTGTTGGATCTGGAGGTTTTTTTGGGAAAGGCTACCTCCAGGGAACTCAAAGTCAATTAGACTTTATCCCAGAAAGTCATTCAGACTTTATTTTTTCGGTTATCGCTGAAGAGTTTGGATTATTTGGAGTAATTTTATTATTTCTTGTTTATGGAATACTGATATATAGGCTTCTTCTAGTATCTTTTTTAAGCTCAAATAGATTTGCAAAAATTGTATCAGGAACTCTTTCAATAATTTTATTAGCTTACATCTCTATAAATATCTCCATGGTTATTGGGTTATTACCTGTTGTTGGAATGCCTCTTCCATTCATTAGTCAAGGTGGAACAGCTTTAATAGTAAATATGTTTACAATAGGTATTATTTTATCTCTAAGGAAAGAAGCCTGAATGAAATATTTTAGATTTATATTTTTTACCACAGTATTAATTTTAAGCAGCCTTGTAAACGCGAATTATCTTGATAGAGATGAAGTTCAAGATTTTGTTGATTATCTATCTGAAAAACATGATTTTAAAAAAAGCTATTTACTAGATATTTTTTCAAAAACTGAAAAACAGCAAAAAATAATTGATTTGATGAACAATCCCTCAGAAAAAGTTACTCCTTGGGATGATTATAAAAAAAGAGTTTCTCTTACTAGGGTTCAAAGTGGAATAAGGTTTTTGAATACATACGAACAATGGTTTGATAAAGCTGAAGAAGTTTATGGAGTTCCCAGAGAGGTCATAACATCTATTATTGGTTTAGAAACTAATTATGGTGGTTATAAAGGGAGAACCAGAGTTATTGATGCATTAACTACAGCTGCATTCGATTACCCGAGAAGAAGAGATTTTTTTAAAATTCAATTAGAGGAATATTTTTTGCTTACCAGAGAAGAAGGTTTTGATCCTTTAGAAATAAAAGGCTCATATGCAGGAGCAATGGGGTTTGTCCAATTCATGCCAGACAATTATAGAAAATTAGCAATTGATTTTGATGGCGATGGTAAAAAAGATATTTTATCTAATCCAGCCGATGCAATTGGAAGTGTTGCAAACTTTTTAAGTTCAAATTTGGGGAATAAAAAAGGTTGGGACAGAGATGGTTTTATTGCCATTCAAGCATCTCCAAAAGGTTATAAAAAAAATATTAAATCGTCTTTTAAACTCAAGTCTTTTAAAGAGCTGGATATAGAAATTGATTCAGAATTAAATGCTTCAAAAAAATATATTCAGATATCACTTTTCCCCAAAGATGATTCAAAAGAAGAGTATTGGATTGGAGATAAAAATCTTTATGCAATTACAAGATATAATCCTAGTTCCAAATATGCGATGAGCGTTTTTTTGTTAAGTAGAGAGTTCATCAATATAGGTAATTAATTATGAAAAGAATTGTTTTAACATTTATTTTAATAAGCTCTAATATTTTTTCGCAGGCATTAATTCCAAATCCTCCGGAGGTTTCTGCTTCAAGTTATTTGCTGTTAGATGCAAAAACTATGACTGTTATTTCTTCTAACAAGGCTGATCAATCCACCGGATTAGCTAGCATCACAAAAATTATGACTACATATGTAGTTGCAGACCAAATTTCTAAAGGTTTTATTTCCCTTGATACATTAGTTGATGTAAGTGTGACTTGTTGGAAAATGGAAGGTTCTAGAATGTTCATTAGAGAAGGTACTAAAGTTTCAGTTTCCGATTTATTAAAAGGCATAATTATTCAATCAGGAAATGATGCTAGTTGTGCTTTAGCAGAAAAAATTGCCGGATCCCAATATGCTTTTGCTGATCTAATGAATAATTATGCAGAGCAGTTAGAACTCTTAGATACTAATTTTGTTAACCCCACGGGGTTGCCAGATGTGAATCATTACTCTACTGCAAATGACATAGCAAAACTTAGCATTAGGCTTATAGAGGACTTCCCAGAAAGCTATGATCTATTTAAAGAAAAAGAGTTTACTTATAACGACATCAAACAACTAAATAGGAATAGTCTTTTATGGCAGGATGATTCTATAGATGGAATTAAAACAGGACACACAAATGATTCAGGATATTGTTTGGTGGCATCTGCCAAAAGAGGTGATATGAGATTAATAGCAGTAATCTTAAATAGCAATTCTGAAAAGACAAGACTTCAAGATAGCAGAAGGTTACTCGATTATGGCTTTAGATTTTTCAAGACAAAAAAAATACTAGATCAATATCAAGAAGTTACTGCAGTCGATGTTTGGGCGGGCTCTGAAGAAAAACTTATTTTAGGACCCAGTACAGATATTTATTTAACTCTTACAAAGCCTCAGTTTAAAAATCTAGAAATTGTAGCTTCAAAAAATTTAGGAATAAAAGCACCAGTTAAGAAAGATCAAGTTGTAGATTCCTTGGACGTTGTTATTGAAGGAAAAATTCACTCGTCATATGATTTAGTTGCAATATCAGATGTAAATTCAAAGGGTTTTATTTTGTCCTCTTTTGAAGCTTTAGCTTTTTATATATATAGTTTTTTTATGCAAGATGAAGTCAATTAATGTCTATTTGCTATCTTAATGGCGATTATTTAAATATAGAAGAAGCTAAAATTTCTCCTTTAGATAGAGGGTTTATTTTTGGAGATTCTATTTACGAAGTTATTGCTTGCTATGATAAAAAACCTTTTAAACTAAGTCCTCACATAGAAAGACTTTTAAAAAACTTAGAATCTATAAAAATAAATCTAGAATTAACTGAATTGAATCTTTCAGATATCATCAATCAAGTTATTCACGAAAATAATTCAAAAAATCAGGTTATTTATTTACAAATTTCAAGAGGGCCTGAAAAAATAAGAGATCACACGCCTCAAGATTATCCAACGCCGACTATTTTTGTTTCTTCGTTTCCCATGAAAGTTTTACCAAAAAAAGAGATAGAGCCTATAGAGGTAATTATGCAGGATGATTTTAGATGGAGAAAAAGTAGCATAAAAGCAACCTCATTATTAGCTAGTATTATGTATAAAATTGAAGCTAAAGAAAAAAATGTATCAGAAGTCATCCTTCACGAAAAAGGATTGATAACGGAAGGCTCAGTTAGTAATGTTTTTTGTGTAAAAAATAAAGTAATAAAAACTCCATCTCTTGAAGCAAATATACTACCTGGCATTACAAGAGAGACCTTAATAGATATTATTAAAAAATCAAGTTATGAACTGATAGAAACAGATATTTCTATAGAAGAGCTTTTAGCTTCGGATGAGGTTTGGATTTCAAATACCACCAAAGGAGTAGTCCCTGTTTCAAAAATAGACAATCAAGCTATTGTTAATAGACAACAAGAAGAGATTTTTAATGAGATTCTTGAATTATTTATGACTGAAATTCAGGCTGACAAAAATCAATAACAACCCTCTCTAAATCTGCCCAAAAGTTCCCCTCGCCTTTTTTAAAATTTGCATCTAATTCCGCAGTCCTTTTTTTCAACTTATGTATAGCTAAATCAGGAATCGCCTTACTTTTTTTGTGCAAGTTTTCAATATAGTCAAACGGTCCATTTAACTTCGCATTGGAATCTTCTTTTAAAAAAGACAACCTTTCTAACTCTCTAAATATTCCCCATATGATTAAAGCCTCAGAACCTTTTTGTAACTTTAAGTTTTGTAGAATTTCAAAAGATTGATTAATATTCCCCGAGAGGAGGGAGTTCGAAAGATTGAAAATATCAAACTCGGAACTATTTTCAACGAAGGACTCTTCAGAATTAGAGTTTAGAACTTTCATCATTTTTAATTCTTGATAAGCAGCAAGAAGATTGCCTTGAGTTTTTTCATGAATGATTTCTAAAGCGTTAGAACTTAAATTTACGGAAAGATTTCTAGCCGCATTTCTTATCCAATCTCTTCTTTTATTAGGCCATACTTTCTGCAATTCCACTTCTTCACCATGATTTAGAATAGATTTAAACCATGCCCGCGTTTTCAATCTATCAATGCCTGAAATTGAAATAATAAGATATTTTTCTGCAGGAATACTCTTGCAGAGATCAATTAAAAATTCAGAGTCTAATTTTAGAGGCGAATTCTCTATTCTTAGATCTATAATTTTTGGAGATGGAAATAAACTGTCTTCATTTTCCATCAATAGATCTGACCAATTAAAAGAAGAACCCTTAGTAAAATAGATTTCTCTTTCAAATTTTTCTTTTTCTCTAAGGTCTGATATAGCCTTATCTCTTTCTAATTCCACAAGAAAATGATCGCCATGAATAACTTTTACTTTTGCCATTTTATAAATCCTTAGAAGTTAAAAAGTAAGACAATTGAGAAATAGCTTCCATAAAAAAAGTTTCTTTAATTTCATCAATTTTTTTCTCATTGGATAGAATGCTATTTGTATCATAGGCATAGTTTTCAGAAGTAAAAAGTCTAAATATTTCAGATGAATTAGACTCTAACTCCGTAATTTTAATCTCCAATTCATAATCTAGATTACCTATAGCAGAAAAAAAATTCTGATCAGAGGCGCCAAGAAATTTTCCAATTCTATGATTAATTATTTCAATTTTTAGATCGGCTTCTTTCAAAGTAGTGAAATTAAACTTCAAAAGATTTCTATTTCTCTTCAGCTCGCTATAAAAAAAGTTATTTAAAGGATTGTCGGAAAAAGAAACCGAAACATTTTTAATTTTTATACCTGAATTATTTAACGGCGAGAAACCACATGAAGTTAGCGAAATAATAATTAGTATTTTCAGAAATTTCATTATTAACCAACAACAAAATTAATAAGTTTTTTTTCAATGAATATTATTTTTTTAGTTTCCATACTCATCATGTATTTATTTACATTTTCTAAAGCTTTTGACTTTTCAATGATCTCCTCTTTAGAAAGGTCTCCTGAAATTTTTATTGAGCCTCTTAATTTACCATTAACTTGGATGACGATTTCATAAGAATCATCCTCTAAGAAATTAGAATCAAATTCTGGCCATGAAGCGTGATGAATATTTTGTCCATTTCCCATTTTTATCCACAATTCATGAGATATATGAGGCGTAATTGGTGAAAGCATTAACAAAGTAGATTCTATTATTTTTTTAAGAAGGAGATTCGATGACTTCGTTGCTTTTGCTTTCAGACATTCTTTTGGAATATGATTTAATAATTCCATAATCGCTGAAATAGCAGTATTGAAAGAATTTCTTCTGTCAAAATCATCAGAGACTTTTTTAATTGTTTGATTTAATTTTATCTCTAGAGATTTTAGATCAACCTCATCTATTGACTGATCCACTTGCTGATCAATAATTTGATTAGTTATATTCCAGACCTTGTTAAGAAACTTAAAAGAGCCTTTTACCCCATCATTTGACCACTCTAAAGATTGCTCAGGTGGAGAGGCAAACATAGAAAATAATCTTACAGTGTCTGCTCCATAGAGTTCGATAAGTTCTTGAGGGTTAACCGTATTCCCTTTTGATTTTGACATTTTGGTTCCATCCTTGAGAACCATGCCTTGGCATAAAAGTTTTTTGAAGGGTTCTTTAACCTTTAACAGGTTCATGTCATTCATTGCTTTGCAAAAAAAACGCGAATAAAGAAGATGTAATATGGCATGCTCAATTCCACCAATATACTGATCTACAGGAAGCCAATAGTCGACCTCTTCATCAACAATACTTTCTTTTGAGGCATATGAAGCAAATCTAGCAAAATACCAAGATGACTCAACAAAAGTATCGAAAGTATCCGTTTCTTTCGTATATATTTTATTATTTATTTCAATACGTTCAGAATCTAACTGCTCCTTAGATAACTCGCTAAAAGGAATTACATCCGATGGATCATTTTCGTTAATCATCATAGGAATAGGTGCTCCCCATGATCTTTGTCGAGATACCCCCCAATTTCTTAGCCTATAGTTAGTTTTTTCAGAGCCATAATTTTTTTCATTTGCATCTGTAACTAATTTCTTAAAAGCTGATTCAAAATTTAATCCATTCAGCATTGCTCCTGAATTTATTAAATTACCTTTATTTACAACAGCCTCGTTCAACTCACCTTGTTCTCCATTTCCATCGTCAATGACTTGTTTTATTTTAAGAGCATATTTTTGGGCAAACTCAAAATCTCTTTGATCGTGACCAGGCACAGCCATCAAGGCGCCTGAGCCATAATCCATAAGCACAAAGTTTGCTGCCCAAACATCTATTTCTTCTTTAGAAATTGGATGAATAACTTTTAGATCTAACTTAAATCCGGATTTCTCTTGCGTAGCAAGTTCTGCTTCAGAAGTGGAGCCTTTAGAGTTTTTTGCTATCCACTGTTTAAGATCTTCATTCTTTTCTAATTCTGAAAGCACTAGAGGATGAGTCATTGCGAGCCCAATAAAGGATACTCCCATAATCGTATCAGGACGAGTAGTGAATACTTTTATATCTTCTTTATTTTTAGATTTAAAAATAAATTCCATACCTGAAGATTTACCTATCCAGTTTCTTTGCATTAATTTGACTTGTTCCGGCCATCCTTCTAAATTATCTATTTCCGACAATAGTTCTTCAGCATAGTCCTCAATCTTAAAAGACCATTGGTTAATTACTTTTCTTTCAACAGGTGCTCCAGATCTCCATCCTTTTCCATCAATTACTTGTTCATTTGCTAAAACAGTTTTATCAATAGGATCCCAATTTACTTCTGTTTTTTCTCTTATAACCAAACCTTTCTTATACATCTCACAAAAAAGCCACTGTTCCCATTTATAGTAGTCTTCATCGCAAGTTCTTAATTCTCTTTTCCAATCATAAGCAAAGCCTAAAGCCATTAATTGCTCTTTCATGAATTCAATATTTTTTTCGGTCCAGTCTTTTGGAGAGACATTATTTTTAATAGCCGCATTTTCAGCTGGCAAACCAAAAGCATCCCATCCCATTGGCTGGAGGACATTTTTACCAAGCATTCTTTGATACCTAGATATAACATCCCCTATTGTGTAATTTCTTACATGACCCATGTGCAACTCACCAGAAGGGTAAGGAAACATACTTAGGCAGTAATATTTTTCTTTATTCTTATCGGGTTTTACTTCAAAAGATTTATTTTCTGCCCAGAAAGTTTGAGCTATTTTCTCTATTTTCTCTGGATTATAGTCTTTGCTGTCCATCAATCTATATCCAAAACATTTTGGAGATAATTGATTGATAAATTAGCATTTTTAAAATTTTCTTCATTTAGAATTATTTCCTGTAGATCCTTATTAGTATCTATTCCTTCCACAAAAAATTCTTCTAAAGCAAATGACATTCTAGCTAAAGCTTCTTCTCTGTCTATTCCGTGCGTGCATATTTTAGCAATCAAAGCGTCGTAATAAGGAGATATGATACACCCGTCATATACGTGAGAATCAACTCTTACACCTATGCCGCCGGGTTTACCCCATTGAGTAATTTTTCCAGGAGAAGGCACAAACGTTTGTGGATGTTCGGCATTTATTCGACATTGAATAGCGTGACCTCTTACAGATATATCTTCTTGTTTGATCTTTAATTCTTCACCTGCAGCAATTCCTATTTGTAATTTTACTAGATCATAGTCTGTGATCATCTCTGACACAGTATGCTCGACTTGAAGACGAGTATTCATTTCAATAAAGTAAAATTCTTTATTAAGATATAAAAATTCAAAAGTTCCTGCGCCTTTATAATTCATTTTCTTGCAGCACTCTGTACAAAGATTAAAAAGCTCTTCTTTTTTATCTTCTGGAATATTCAAAGCAGGAGCTTCTTCAATAATTTTTTGATTTTTTCTTTGGATTGAGCAATCTCTTTCATAAAAGTGAAGAGCGTTACCAAAATTGTCTGCAAGGACTTGAACTTCAATATGTCGGGGGCCTTCTAAAAATTTTTCAAGATATATTTCATCACTTCCAAAACTATTCAAGGCCTCTTGTTGTGTAATTTTCATTTTGGAGATTAATTCGCTCTCGTCATTAGCTATAGCGATACCTCTTCCACCTCCACCTGCCGCAGCTTTAATCATTACGGGATATCCTATTTCATTAGCCATGGATAGTGTTTCTCTATTAGTTGCTGAAACTCTTCCGCTTCCGGGAACACATGGAAGCCCTGAATTAGTAGCCATTTCTTTAGCAGATATTTTGTTTCCCATGATCCTTATAGATTCAGGATCAGGACCAATAAATGCATAGCCACTAGCAATTACTTGCTCAGCAAAATGATCATTTTCTGCTAAGAAGCCTACTCCCGGATGAATTGCATCCACTCCTGTAAGTTCGCAAGCGCTTATAATAGAAGGAATATTTAGGTAGCTTTTTGAAGATTCTGCTGGACCAATACATATTGCTTCATCAGCCATCATTACGTGTTTTAGATCTTTGTCTGCTTCAGAATAGACTGCAACTGTTCCAATTCCCATTTCTTTGCAGGCTTTAAGAATCCTTAAGGCAATTTCACCTCTATTGGCAATTAGAATTTTTGAGAACATTTATTCTTCTATTACAAAAAGAACTTCACCATATTCCACTGGTTCAGAATTAGATATTAAAGCCTCTTTGATTGTCCCGTTGAAATCTGATTTTACTTCGTTCATCATTTTCATAGCTTCAATAATACAAAGAACATCTCCTTCACTAACAGTATCTCCAACTTTAACAAAGGCATCTGCTCCAGGGTTAGGGGAGTTGTAGAAAGTTCCAACCATTGGAGAGTTTATAGATTTTCCTGAGATTACTTTTTCTTTTACTTCTTCAGTGTTTTCTTCAGAAGAAATGGAATTAGATTCAATTGTGGGTTGAATAGTTGAATGAGGAGCAGCCATTTGTGCTTGCTGTAAAATGCCTGCAGATTTGACCAGCTTTACTGACTCTTCACCTTCATTAATTTCCAATTCATTCAAAGAAGATTCTTCAAGCATCTCTATTAATTTTTTAACTTTTCTTATGTCCATAACTACTCCTTAATTTTATCAATCGCTAAATCTAATGCTGCTGCATAACCTTTTTCTCCAAAACCAGAAATGGTTCCGACTGAAATATCTGAGAAATAAGATTTTTCTCGAAAAGATTCTCTACCAAATATATTACTTATATGGATCTCTATCATTGGAATTGCAACTCCAAGAACCGCATCTCTTAACGCTACGCTGGTATGAGTGAAAGCACCTGGATTAAAAAGAATACATTCGACGTTATTTTTTTTTGCTTCTTGAATTTTATCAACAAGCTCATGTTCCGCATTGCTTTGAAAACACTCTAAATTTATAGAGTGAGAATTGGCAATTTCAATTAATTCATTTTCTATTTCTTCTAAAGTTTTAGACCCATATATATCCTTCTCTCTATTTCCTAAAAGATTGAGGTTTGGACCGTTTAATAGAATTATATTTCTCATGATTTTAGTGAATAATAGTGAATTTTTAGAGAAATTTAAAGGAATTTACTTTATTTTTATTCCTTTTGAATAAAATTCTTTTTGTTATTTTCGGATAACAGAGAATATTTTTTAAACATCCTTGAAAGCTTAAGGACAGATCCTTTTTATCGGTAAGACTTTCCACATTTATATAAATAGATAAATCATCCTCATATATATTGCTAACGCCATAAAATTCATCTTCTAATTCTATAGATTCGCCAACTATCTCATGACTGATTGAATTATTTCCAGATGTGATGGCTAACTGATCTGCGTATATATAAGAATTTTTATTAATTTTAAACGAAATTACCAATAGGCTGCCAAGAGAAGAAAGCGAAACCTCAAAAGCCTCATCCACGGAAAGTAATCTTTCTGGAGGAAAGGATTTATCAGAAATTATGTGAGATGAAAATAGAAGAAAACAAATAAACATTGATAAGTTAAATGTATTTGGCCTTTTTATGATTATCATCTTTTCTAAAAATTTATATATAAGAGAATATTCTGGTGATAAAGTCAGCAAATAACAAATCATTAATTATTATTTATGTCGAAAAATAGAAAATATTCTTCACCCTTAGTAGACGGTCCATCTCAGGCTCCTTCAAGATCAATGTTGAGAGCAGTTGGGTTTACGGATGATGATTTTAAAAAACCTCAAGTTGGCGTGGCCTCAACTTGGTCTATGGTTACACCATGCAATATGCACATAAATGATTTAGCTTCTTCAGTCTGTAATTCCATTGATGATGAAAAAATGAAAGCAGTTCTTTTTAATACAATAACTATTTCAGATGGTATCTCAATGGGAACATTAGGAATGAGGTATTCATTAGTTTCAAGAGAAGTGATAGCAGACTCAATTGAGACGGTTGTAGGTTGTCAATCCTTTGATGGAGTAGTTGCGATTGGTGGTTGTGATAAAAATATGCCTGGTTGCATAATAGGTATAGCTAGACTAAACAGACCTTCCATTTTTGTATATGGAGGCTCCATAAGACCTGGTTCAAATCACACAGACCTAATCACCGTAATGGAGGGAGTGGGAAGTTATACAAGTAATAAAATTTCTGAGGAAGAGCTTATAGCAATTGAAAAATCTGCATTACCTGGCCCTGGCTCATGTGGGGGGATGTATACAGCAAATACAATGGCTTCTGCAATTGAAGCTCTTGGCATGAGTTTACCTGGAAGCAGCTCTCAAGATGCAGTTTCTGATGAAAAGATATTGGACTGTGAAAAAGTTGGCCCAGCTATGAATAACTTATTAGAGAAGGACATTAAACCCACAGATATTATGACAAGAGAAGCATTTGAAAACTCCATTAGAGTTGTTATCGCCTTAGGCGGATCAACAAATGCTGTCCTTCATTTGTTAGCTATGGCAAGAAGTGTAAACGTTTCCTTAGAGATAGAAGATTTTGAAGAATTAGGAAAAACAAGCCCTTTGTTGGCAGATTTAAGGCCATCAGGGCATTATTTGATGTCAGAGTTAAATGCTATTGGAGGAATTCAACCCCTAATGAAAACACTATTAGATGCAGGTTTATTGCATGGAAATTGTTTAACAGTTACAGGAAGAACTCTCGGTGAAAACTTAGAAAATGTTGAACCCTATCCAGATTTCCAAAAAATTATTTATTCTCTTGATAATCCAATTAAAAAAGATAGTCACCTAAGAATTCTCAAAGGAAATTTAGCCGAGGATGGAGCTGTAGCTAAAATAACTGGAAAGGAAGGCTTGAGCTTTACTGGAAAAGCAAAGGTATTTAATTCGGAAGAAGAAACCAATGAAGCAATTAATAACTCAGAAATAAAAGCCGGAGATGTCGTCGTCGTTCGTTATGAAGGTCCGGTTGGAGGTCCTGGAATGAGAGAAATGTTGAAACCAACCTCTGCAATTATGGGTCAAGGTTTAGGTGATAAGGTGGCTTTTATAACTGACGGAAGATTCTCAGGAGGATCTCATGGATTTGTTGTAGGTCACATTACCCCAGAAGCAGCGAAGGGAGGTCTTATAGGCCTCTTGAAAGATGGCGATGAAATTACTATTGATTCAGAAAGAGGGACTATTGATGTTGATATAGACTCAAGTGAAATAGCCAAGAGAAAGGAAACTTGGTTCAATCCAAAACCAGCTCCTGAAAGAGGAGTTTTATCTAAATACGCTAAGACAGTTCAATCTGCATCTAAAGGAGCTGTTACGGATTGATAAACTCTTGTAAAAATTTATTTCATCCTCATAATTAAACTATGTCAAAAACCATTGAACTTACAGATTCCAACTTCGATCAGGAAATTTCTTCAAGCGAAGTTCCTGTGTTGGTTGATTACTGGGCTGAATGGTGTGGTCCATGCAAAATGGTAGGCCCAATTCTTGAAGAGTTGGCAAATGATCTCGAAGGCAAGATTATTATAGGTAAAGTAGATGTTGATACTAACAAGGATTCAGCTGCGAAACAGAAAGTAATGAGCATTCCAACTTTAGTCCTCTTTAAAAATGGTGAACCTGTTGATCAAAGAGTAGGCGCATTAACAAAAAATCAATTAGAAGAATTTATTAATCAGTATATTTAATAAAAGGTAGACGATTTTTCCATTAGGTGGTTAAATTGCCTCTGTAGCAACTCGCTACAAATTATTTCCAGTTTTAATCACAATTTAATTATAAAAAAACTATGCATTTAGGCGAACTTAAAGCTAAACCAATAGACGAACTTCTCGGAATAGCCGGGGAAATGGGTATTGAAAATATAGCAAGATCAAAAAAACAAGATGTAATATTTAGCATCTTAAAGTCTCATTCAAAATCGGGTGAGGATATTGAAGGCGAAGGCGTTCTAGAAATTTTAAACGACGGTTTTGGATTCTTGAGATCACCGACTGCGTCTTATGTCGCCGGACCTGATGATATTTATGTTTCACCAAGTCAAATTAGACGTTTTGGTTTAAAAACAGGAGATTCAATCTCAGGAAAAATAAGACCTCCTAAAGATGGCGAAAGATATTTTGCACTTTTAAAGATAGATCTGATTAATTTTGAAACGACTGACAAGACTAAATCAAAAATTGCATTTGAAAATCTAACTCCTCTTTTTCCAGAAGAAAGAATTGTCATGGAATCAGGAAATGGCACTACTGAAGATTTATCAGCAAGAATCATAGATTTAATATCTCCAACTGGAAAAGGGCAAAGAGGGCTGATTGTTTCTCCTCCTAAAGCTGGAAAAACTTTATTACTTCAAAGCATTGCTCATTCAATAGAAAAGAATAGTCCAGATAGTACGCTAATGGTTTTGCTTATAGATGAAAGACCAGAAGAAGTTACAGATATGATTAGAACTGTAAAAGGAGAGGTTATAGCTAGTACTTTTGACGAACCACCTTCTCGACATGTTCAAGTTGCTGAGATGGCAATCAATAAAGCAAAAAGACTTGTTGAAACAGGTCACGATGTAATAATTCTTTTAGATTCAATAACTAGATTAGGAAGAGCTTATAACTCCACGCAAGCCTCATCAGGAAAAATCTTAACAGGTGGAGTAGACGCTAATGCTTTAGAAAAGCCAAAAAGATTTTTTGGAGCAGCCAGAAACATAGAAAATGGCGGAAGTCTGACTATTATTGCAACTGCTTTAGTAGACACCGGATCAAGAATGGATGAAGTTATTTATGAAGAATTCAAAGGAACAGGTAATCAAGAAATACACTTAGATAGATCAATTGCAGAAAAAAGAATCTTTCCAGCCATTAATATAAGAAGATCTGGAACTCGAAAAGAAGAACTTATAACAGACGAATTAGATTTAGCCAGGATCAACATATTGAGAAAACTTCTCCATGACATGGATGATGTTAATGCTACTGAATGGCTTATTGATAAGCTCAGAAAGCATAAAACAAATAATGAATTTTTCGATTCAATGAAAAAATCTAAATAATTTTTTTTAAAAGGCGATAGCTTTTCCCACCGAAAAATTTTTCTTTATAAACTCTATAAGAGTTTTCAATAAAACTTATGTCTAGATTTTTTTCACACTCTAGATAAATAGTCGAATTTTCATTGATAAATTTTCTTTCACTGAGTTTTTCAAAAATCTCCACAACAAAATTTTTGTTAAATGGCGGGTCAACAAAAACAAGATCAAATGGATTTTCCGGCTTATTTTGCTCTAGCCAATCCATACAATCTTGATGGAATATTTCGGTAGATTCTTCGCATTTTAATTCCGTACTTATTTTTCTTAATTCAGAGAATAAATTTTTATTTAACTCCACAAATGTAACCTTTTCTGCTCCTCTAGAAAGAGACTCAAAGCCCATAGCGCCAGTTCCAGCAAATAAATCTAGACAAGTATATTCATTTAGATTTTGTCCTAGCCAGTTGAATAATGTCTCTTTTGCTCGATCAGGCGTAGGTCTTATATCTTTATCCAGAATAAAAGAGATTTTTTTACCTTTCCATTTTCCACCAATTATTCTTATTTTACCTTTCGACATATTTAGATATTTTAAGACATTATTTTTACCTTAAGTCATTATTTTTTACGTGGCATAATGCTTTCTATTCAAAGCACTTAATTATGAAAAATGAATTTCTAGAGGTTTTAAGGACTCTCAAACAAACTGTTTTTATTCTATCAGCAGGAGATAAAACCGAACGCCATGCAATGACTGTTTCATCGGTAACTTCATTGTCTGTGGAGCCGCCAAGCATTATGGTTGCTATAAATAAAAATGCTGGAATTAATTCCATTCTTAGCGAAGATACAAATTTTTGCTTAAATCTCTTAAGTTCCTCGCAGCAAGAGATTTCAAATATTTGTAGTGGTTCCGAAGAAGGAGAAGAAAGATTTAACAATGAAGGCTGGGTTTCAGAGAATTCAATTTATTTGGAGTCGGCTCAATCAAACATCTTTTGTAAGGTTAAAAAAATTATTCCTTTTTCCTCTCATTTTATAATGATTGGAGAGGTCACTAAAATAATTCACTCCGGAAAAATGGATCCTTTAGTCTATCAAAATGGAAAATACGACTAAGAGCAATCTTTTCTGGTGCAAAACCATTCATCGTCTATTTTTTTTGCTGCTGATACAACAACATAAGTTTGACATTTGGAGCATCTAATCATTTCATTTTGATCGTGCTTCAAATCTAGGTTACTTTTACCAAACATCCTTGAAAGGATAAATAAGCTAACTACAAAAAAAAGAATAAATAAAAAATTTAAAAACATTGATGTCGATTTTTAGAATTTCTTATTTCTATACTCAGTTAATGCTTCTGAGGCATCTAATTTAAGATCTTCTTCTTTAAGCTCTTCGTACACCACGACCATTATTTCTAAAGCTCTTTCTACAGAAGGAGTTTTGGACATATGTTTGATAACGTAATCAGCTCTGCCAAGGGCGGCAATGTATGCTTTTCTCTCTATGTAGAATTCAGCTACATAAATTTCTTGTTTAGCAATTAGATTCCTTAGGTAAATCATGCGTTGTTTAGCATTTCCAACGTATTCACTTTCCGGAAAACGATCAATAAAATCTCCGAGATCTTCAAATGATTCTTTAGCTGCTGAAAGCTCTCGTTTGTGAGTCATTTCTCCAAGAAGAGGAAGGCTTGCAAACAAAGCTTTATCATTATTAAATTTTGAAAGACCTTTAATGTAATAAGCATAGGCCACATTTGGATGCCTTGGATGAAGGCTTATGAATCTGTCTGCTGCAGAAATAGCTCCCTCATAATTTGAACTTTTGTAGTACGCATAAATTAATTCAGCTTGTGCTTGTTCCGCATATTTTCCAAAAGGAAATCTTTTTTCAAGAGTTTCGAGACTCAGAACAGCCGAAATATAATTACCGGCCTTCATTCTTCTTTGTGCTTGGTCGTATAATTCTTTCTCAACTATTTCACGAGTGATAACTTCTTTTTCAGATGCACAACTGACTAAAAATACAGAGGATATAATTACTGCCAAAGATATTAAATATTTTAGTTTTTTTAAATTTTTCATCGATTTAGTCTATTCTATCACCGAGATTGTATACATGAATAAAGATAATTGTTTAATAAAAGAACTTCCAGAAGAACTCAATGGTAAAAGAATAGATTCTGCTATCGCGAAATTATTTCCAGACTTTTCAAGATCAAAACTGAAACTTTGGCTGGAAGCTGGGTATATTTTGGTCAATGAAAATCCAGTTTTAAAACCAAGTTCAAAATTCGTTGGCGGCGAAACTATTAAGGTATATGTTCAAGAAGAAGAGCAGGTAGATATAATAGCTCAAGATATTGCGATTCAAATTATTGAAGAAAACAATGATTTTCTAGTTATTAATAAGGCTGCAGGAATGGTTGTGCACCCTGGAGCAGGAAATCATTCCAATACACTTATGAATGCATTGATTTATAGATATCCAGAACTCAAAAATATTCCTAGAGCAGGCATAGTGCATAGATTAGATAAAGACACTTCAGGACTTATGGTGGTCGCTAGAAATGTTAACTCAGCAAAGAAATTAGCTGAACAAATATCCGATAGAAGTGTAAAAAGAATCTACCAAGCATTTGTTGTTGGAGAAATTTCAAGATCTGGAAAAATTGAAGAACCCTTAGGTCGACATAAAAGAAATAGGCAAAAACAAGCAGTTATTGAAGATGGAAGATATGCTTTGACAAATTATACAATCATCAAAAAGTACGGAAATTACACACATGTTCAAGCTAGTTTAGCGACAGGCAGGACTCATCAAATAAGAGTGCACTTCAGTCACATAGGCTTTCCTTTGATTGGAGATGCTCTTTATGGAAGAAAAAGAAGATTTGCTAAATCTACTAATTCTGAGCTGAGAGCGGTCATAGAATTATTTTCTCGACAGGCTTTGCACGCATCAAACTTAACTTTTTTACACCCCAAGGAAGACACAGAGGTTAGTTTTTCTGCAGAAATGCCCGAAGATATGCAAAATCTGGCTATTAACTTAGATAACTTAGCCTAATTTTCCTTGACTTGCCTTCAGGGGCTGTCAAAATTCGCTTCCTTAAAGGTTTTCAACTAATTTTTACCAAATTTTATGGACAAAAATATGACATCTGGTGGAGAGGCTCTTATTAGAGCGTTGGCAGATGAAAAAATAGATATTATGTTTGGCTATCCAGGTGGAGCAGCTTTGCATATTTACGATGCAATTTATCAACAGGATAGAGTGCAGCATATTTTAGTTAGACATGAGCAGGCGGCAGTTCACGCAGCAGATGGTTACGCAAGGTCGTCTGGCAAACCTGGAGTTGCATTAGTTACTTCTGGTCCTGGTGCTACAAATGCCATAACAGGTATAGCAACAGCATATACAGACTCAATACCCATGGTTGTAATCTCTGGACAAGTTGCAAGTCATTTAATTGGTACAGATGCTTTTCAAGAAACAGATATGATTGGAATTTCTAGACCAATCGTTAAGCATAGTTTTTTAGTTCAAAGCGCTGAAGAAATACCTTCTGTAGTAAAAAAAGCTTTTCACATTGCCACAACGGGAAGACCTGGTCCGGTTGTTATAGATGTTCCCAAAGATATGACCGATCCAAATCATAAATTTGAATACAAATATCCTTCTAGTGTTTATTTGAGATCTTATCCAATTCTTGGTGAATCAGATGCAAATGAAGTCAAAGAAGCTGTAAAACTTCTTAAGTCTGCAAAGAAACCGGTTATCTATGCTGGCGGTGGAGTTATTCAAGCCGATGCATCGGAAGAATTAATTCAACTTTCTAAAATGGTTGGTTGTCCTGTTACTAATACCTTAATGGGTTTAGGTGCTTTTCCAGCAACCGATGATCAATTTATCGGCATGCTTGGAATGCATGGAACTTATGAAGCAAATATGGTTATGAGCGAAGCAGATTTAATTTTTAATGCTGGCGCAAGATTTGACGACAGGATAACTAACAATCCAAAGAAATTTGGAATAGCTGCAAAAAAAATTCATATTGATTCAGATCCTTCGTCCATAGATAAAATTATTAATGTCGATGTTGCATTGCAAGGCGACGCAAAAATAGTTTTGGGTCAAATTTGCGAGGAATTTAAAAACGCCTCCTACGATAAGAGCAATTTAGAGCCTTGGTGGAAACAAGTTAAAGAATGGAGAAACAAGCACGGTCTTAATCATGACATGCTAAATCTTCCTAATCAGTCAGATATCATTTTGCCTCAGCAAGTTATTCAATCTCTTTATAAGACAACAAAAGGAGAAGCCTTCATAACTTCAGATGTGGGACAACATCAAATGTTTGCAGCCCAATATTATAAGTTTGACGAACCTAGAAAATGGATTAATTCTGGCGGTTTAGGAACAATGGGTTTTGGCTTACCTTCAGCTATGGGAGTTAAATTTGCTTTTCCAGAAGAAACTGTAGCTTGTGTAACAGGCGAAGGCAGTATTCAAATGTGTATTCAAGAATTATCGACCTGTAAGCAATATGGCCTGCCAATAAAAATTATAAATCTTAATAACAGAGCTCTTGGAATGGTTAAACAATGGCAGGATATGCAATACAGCGGAAGATATTCTAGTATCTTGTATGAAGATTCACTACCCGATTTTGTTAAATTAGCTGAATCCTACGGTCACGTTGGTATCAAAGTAGAAAAATTTTCTGATCTTAATGATGCCATGGAAGAGTGCTTTTCACTGAAAGATAAATTAGTATTCTTGGATGTCCTGATTGATCCAGATGAGCATGTTTACCCAATGTTGGAAGCGGGTGGATCTATGGCAGAAATGAGAATTAGTAAAAAAGATAGAACGTTTTAATGATAAGTCACATAGCAATCTTAATGGAAAATCAGCCCGGAGCTCTATCAAGAGTAGTCGGATTGTTTTCGCAGAGAGGATATAACATTGATTCTTTATCTGTAGCCCCCACTCAAGAGTCAACGCTTTCCAGATTAACAATGACGACTTCTGAAGAACCTGAAGTTATTAGTCAAATTCTTCGTCAGTTATTTAAATTAATTGATGTTGTCATGGTTCAAAATTTAACTAGCGCCGAATCTTTTAGTATCGAACTTGCCATCATTAAATTGGCTTTAGATACCGGAGAAGTAAAAAAAATTATAGATGGAGAAAATAAAATATCTTGCAACATTGTCAATGAAGTCGACGGTTTCACCATGTTCGAAGTGAAAGGCGAATCCATTGCGATTGATAATTTTCTATCTTCATTGAAAGACCAAGAATTTCTTGAAGTATCCAGATCTGGCCAACTCGGTATGACAACAGGCATGGCTTCTTTAAGAACGAACGATCAAACAAAAATATCTTACGATTAAGGAGAAACTATGGAAGTTTATTACGATAAAGACGCAAATTTAGATTTAATGTCTGCAAAGACAATTGCCATTATTGGCTATGGGTCTCAAGGTCATGCTCATGCAAACAACTTAAAAGATTCAGGCATGAATGTAATATTAGGTTTGCGAGATGGTTCGCCATCAGCAGATAAAGCTAAAGAAGCTGGCTTTGAAGTTTTGAGTAATGCCGATGCAGCTGCCAAAGCTGACTTTGTGATGTTCTTAATTCCAGACGAGTTTCAAGGTAAAACTTATGCTGAAGATATTGAACCAAACTTAAAAGAAGGAGCTACTATTGCATTTGCTCATGGATTCAATATTCATTACGGGCAAATCAAGCCAAGAGCCGATTTAGACGTAGTTATGATTGCTCCTAAAGGACCAGGTCATACTGTTAGAGGGCAATACAATATTGGTGCCGGCGTTCCTTGTTTAGTAGCTATTCAACAAGATGCTTCGGGCAACGCCTTAGAAGATTCTATCTCTTACGCCAGTGCAATTGGCGGTGGTCGCGCAGGAATAATCAAAACTACTTTTAAAGACGAAACTGAAACTGATTTATTTGGTGAGCAAGCAGTTCTCTGCGGCGGCTTAACTTCTTTAATTAGAGCTGGTTATGAAACGTTAACAGAAGCTGGTTATCCAGCTGAAATGGCATATTTTGAATGTGTCCATGAAGTGAAGCTAATTGTGGATCTTATATATGAAGGTGGCTTAGCAGATATGCGCTACAGCATTTCGAATACGGCTGAATATGGAGATTACACATCTGGACCTAAAGTCATCACTGAAGATGCAAAAAAAGCGATGCGAGTTATCTTGGATAGAATTCAATCTGGCGAGTTTGCTGATGAATTCGTTGCAGATGCTAGACAAAGCAATAGTGGTTCTGGTGGACCGGCAATGGAAGCATTCCGCAAAGAATCTAGAGAACACCCGATAGAAAAAGTAGGCGCCGAGCTTCGTGGCATGATGCCTTGGATTGAAGCTAATAAATTAGTCGATAAAACTAAAAACTAGTACTTTATTATTTACCGATCACTTGGTATTGTGATCACCCATTTTCAAAATGGGTCTGTAGCTCAGTTGGTTAGAGCGCACCCCTGATAAGGGTGAGGTCGGAGATTCGAGTTCTCCCAGACCCACCATTTGCAAAAGATAGATATTGTAATGGTTTGCATTAAGTTCTGAAGTATCAATTCTAATACTAACAATTTTCATTGTGAGATTGGTAAATTTAGAAGGAACTTCATTTCTATCTCGATCATCCTAGATGTACAATTATTAAATCACTCAAGTTTAAACTTTAATTCACTGGAGACTTATGAAGAGACTGTTGGCACTAATATTTTTATCACCTTTGCTCATTGGGGAGGAGTTAAAGGAAGAAAGGTTCGTTTCAGAATTGACTATAACTGAGCTTGCAGAAATAGTTCGCAACATAGTAGAAGAGAGTATTGAGCAATGTGTTGTGTCTGGAACCATGAAAGGAAGAGCTAAGGTCAATTTAAAAGTGGAAGGAGAGGTGATTGCCAAGATGGAATGTGAATTTGAGGATACATCAAAGACAAACGTAATTTTAGAAGAAGCTGAAGGTTAATAAAATTTTTTGGAAAAGTTTAAAACCTCTGATGAGCGTGAGGTCGGAGATTCGAGTTCTCCCAGACCAATCTTTTTTTGAGCACTAACTTTCTTTTACTCTATACTTATTCTTAATTAAATAAGGAAACCATCATGGCCAAAGGTTTAGAAAGGCAAAAAAACGTTAAGAAAAAAGGCAAGACTCTCAAAGAAAAGAGAGCTGCAAAAAAAGAAAAAAAGAAATAGCTTTCCATAGAAAGTTGTTCTTGCTGATACAGCAAAGTTTTATCTTCTGTAGGATAAGTTCTTTCGAATAATTGGATTAATTACATTATTTTACCTACTCATATCGACGCCGTCTTATAAAGCCACCAGTTTTTAGCTGGTTTATCCTGATAGACTAATTAACATGAATAAATTTTTTTTAAGTCTGTTCTTATCATTCTCTGTATTAGTTTTTTCAGAAAAACCGAAAGACAGAATCATATTCCCCAAAGAATTAATAACCTTAGATGCATCTTCAGAAAATGCTAACGCCTTCATGATTCGAGACGATAGAATTCATGCCGTTGGTAAAAAAGAAGACTTAATAAAAAAATATCCTTTTGCTTCAATTGATCTTTCATACGATGATGAAATTATTATTCCTGGTTTTATTGAACACCATATCCATCCACTTTTAGCTGCTATTACAATGAATTCTGAAATCGTTGCAATTGACGATTGGGTGGTACCAAATAAAAAAAGCGCTGGCGTCAGAGATAGAGCAGGATATTTAAAAAGGATTCAGCAACTTTCAGATAAATTAATAGATAAAAATGAGCCTCTAGTGAGTTGGGGATTTCACCATTATTTCCATGGAAAACTCACTAAAAAGGATCTCGATTTAATTTCTTCAGAAAGACCCATCATAATAATTCACCGATCTTTTCATGAATTTATCCTGAATACTAAAGCCTTAGAGATGCTTCAAATAAAAAAAGAAGACGTAAGGAAACTGACAGAATCAGAAAAAAAACAGGCAAACTTTGATGAAGGGCATTTTTCAGAAAGAGGTTTGATTGTCGTTTTACCAAAAATTATGAAGTTTCTAGCTTCCCCGACGAGAATAATTAAAGGGTTGTCGATAACCGAAAAATACATCCACGAAAAAGGTATAACGATGATAGCTAATCCCGGAGCCATGTATAACCAGGATATTCAAAAAGCTAAGAATTATGTACTGGGGGATGAAGGCACTCCTTTTAATTCCTTTTTTATTCCCAGTGCTCTATATATGCTCGAGCATCATAAAAATTCTGAACTGCTAGAAAAAACTAAGGCACTCTTAGAATGGGGTCAGGGAAGAGTTCAGTATCTTCCCAATCAAATTAAACTTTTTACAGATGGGGCAATGTACTCTCAAAATATGGTTTTAAGAGATGGTTATCTGGATGGACATCAAGGTGTTTGGCTCATGGAAAAAGAAGTTTTTGAAGATGCGTTTAAACTTTATTGGGATGCTGGCTATCAGATACATATTCATCAAAATGGTGATTCAGGATTAGATCGAATCATAGATATTGTCGAAAAAAATATGAAACGAAAACCTAGAGCTGATCACAGAACGACCATAGTTCACTTTGGATATTCTGCTTTTGACCAAATAGCTAAGATTAAAAAATTAGGAATTTTAGTTAGTGCAAACCCTTACTACGTTACCGTTTTATCTGATCTATATAGCAAAGTCGGAGTCGGTTACGAAAGATCTCAAGAAATGGTGCGTCTGGGAGATGTTGCAAGAGCTAACATTCCTATATCTCTTCATTCGGATATGCCTATGGCTCCCGCATCGCCTTTACTCTTAATGCACGCAGCAGTTAATCGCACGAATTATTCTAATAGAGTAGCAGGGCCTAATCAGAGAATTTCTGCATTAACAGCTTTAAAGGGAGTTACTTTAAATGCTGCGTACACAATAAATCTTGAAAAAGATTATGGGTCGATAAGTGTTGGAAAATTTGCAAACTTCACAATTTTAGCTGAGAATCCGCTGACGATAGAACCTGAAAAGATTAAAGATATTCAGATTAAAGGGACTATTGTTGAGGGTGTTTATTACCCAAAAAATTAACGCCTTGAAGGCTCTTTAAAGATAATAGTTTAATAAAATTAATTTTGCTGTAGTAATATATTTGCATGTCGTTCGAAGAAGCTAGAGTTATTTTTATCGTTTACACCTGCTCAATAGTTCCTTTATTTCTGGTTCTTTTTTATAGAAAGAATTTCCCCAAGTGGGTACCAACCTTTTACTTAGGAGCGTTCTTAACTTGTGCACTTGGTTGGGAAATATGGATGACTTATGGATTGGTTGACGGTGATCCCGTTAGCTTAAGAAGATCAGAAGTTCTAAATACTTGGTTACCTCAAAATATAAATTGGATTTTAAATTCCTTAGGCGATGCCGGAGCTATCTGTTTAGGTGGCCTTTGGCTAATGTGGCGATACGCCGGGAAAGATACAAGGGTTTTTAAGAGTTGGGACTGGGGAGCTTTTTCAGTTTTGATGGTGTGGTGTGTTAGCCAAAATATTTTAGTAGAAATGTTTTTGTATCACGATCAACTGTCAGTAGGAAAACCACTTTCTTGGGCGCCGCTTATTCCTTCAGGCCCATACTTCAATCCACTATTATTTGAATTCAATGAGCGAACTGTTATGTTGCAAACGCAAATTCCTTGGCTTATCTTGCCGCCTTTTCTATATATGGCAGTAATAAAGTTGTCTAATAAGAAAGCAATCTAATCGCATAAAATAAATTTGTTTAGAACATATGAAGAATAAAAATTCAAATCAAGAATATTGGAGAGCTAATTTAAAAATAGTTACAGCTCTTCTTTTGGTTTGGTTCATAGCCTCATTTGGATTTGGAATTCTATGGTCTGAAACGCTTGATCAAATTCAAATGGGCGGTTTTAAATTAGGTTTTTGGTTTGCACAACAAGGAAGTATTTACGTTTTTGTTATTTTAATTTTTATTTATATTTTTTTGATGAACCGGTTGGATAAAAAATATTTTGAATCTAACGATGAAGATTAAATAATTATGGATGCCAAAGGACTAACTTATCTTTTTGTCGGCTTATCTTTTGCTTTATATATAGGTATTGCATTTTGGGCTCGGGCAAAATCCACGAATGATTTTTATGTAGCGGGAAAAGGCGTTCATCCAGTAGCAAATGGAATGGCTACCGCTGCGGATTGGATGTCAGCAGCATCTTTTATTTCCATGGCAGGCTTAATTGCTTTTTTAGGGAGAGATGGATCAGTTTATTTAATGGGGTGGACAGGCGGCTACGTCTTACTGGCCTTGTTACTTGCACCTTACTTAAGAAAATTTGGTCAATACACCGTGCCTGATTTTATAGGAACCAGATATTATTCAAACGCTGCTAGATTAGTCGCAGTGATATGTTTAATTTTCGTTTCATTTACCTATGTTGCAGGTCAAATGAGAGGTGTTGGAATAGTCTTTTCAAGATTCTTAGAAGTTGATATCGATTTAGGCGTAGTCATAGGTATGGTTATTGTATTTTTCTACGCTGTAATGGGCGGAATGAAAGGAATTACTTATACACAGGTTGCCCAATACTGCGTGATGATTTTCGCATATTTAGTTCCTGCTATTTTTATATCTATATTGATAACTGGTAACCCGGTGCCTCAATTAGGCTTTGGAGATACTTTAGTAAATAGTTCTACTTATCTTTTAGATAAATTAGATCAGGTGACAACGGATCTAGGTTTTAATGCCTATACCGAAAACACCAAAAGCAACATTGATATCTTCTGCATCACAGCTGCGCTTATGTTTGGTACAGCTGGCTTACCACATGTAATAGTAAGATTTTTTACAGTGCCAAAAGTAAGTGACGCAAGGAAGTCAGCAGGATACGCATTGGTATTTATTGCATTGCTTTACACAACCGCTCCAGCAGTAGCAGCTTTTGCTAGAATAAATTTTGTTGATTCCATTCAGGATATCAAATACTCAGTCGCACCCAATTGGTTTAAAAATTGGGAAAATATTGGATTGATTGCCTGGCAAGATAAAAATAAAGATGGAAAAATTCAATATTCAGCTGGAAATGCATTAGAAGGAGTTAGACCGTCTTATTCAGACACCAGAGGCAAGTCTGGCGAAAGACTTTTAGATAACAAACCCAATTCTACAAATTCAAATGAAGTTTATATTGATAGGGATATTATGGTTTTGGCAAACCCAGAAATTGCTAAGTTACCAGGTTGGGTAATTGCTTTAGTAGCTGCGGGGGGCTTAGCGGCAGCTTTATCTACTGCAGCAGGATTACTTTTAGTAATTTCATCTTCCATTTCCCATGATCTTTTAAAGAAGACTTTCATGCCTAAAATAACAGAGCGCGAAGAATTACTTTATGCCCGAATAGCGGCTGGTTTCGCAATTTTAATTGCCGGTTTATTTGGAATTTATCCACCAGCATTTGTTGCTCAAGTAGTTGCCTTTGCATTTGGATTGGCAGCATCTACAATTTTTCCAGCACTGTTAATGGGAATTTTTTCGAAAAGATTAAATAAAGAAGGAGCAATAGCCGGCATGCTATCAGGCTTGATATTCACAGCTTCATATATTGTATATTTCAAATTTATTTATACGTCTTTAAACAATTCTGAACATTGGTTTATAGGAATTTCCCCAGAAGGTATTGGCTTCGTTGGCATGCTTGTTAACTTCCTTATCGCTTTAACAGTTTCTTATTTTACCGCCAAACCTCCTGAAGAAATTAATCTTATGGTTGAAAACATAAGACGACCTTGATTGATAAAATTTATAATTTAAGACGTTATTAGAACGCTTAACTTTTCTTAGTTTTTCTATATTCTTTATTAGAATTCAGGAGAAATTATGGAAATTTTAAGAACACCAGATGAATGCTTTGAAAATATAAAGGACTATCCTTTTGAGCCCAACTACACAACTATAAAAACAAAAGATGGAAGTGATCTTAGAATTCATCATATAGATGAAGGACCTGCAGATGGCCCAATATTAATAGCAATGCATGGTCAGCCAGTTTGGAGTTATCTGTATTCAAAAATGATTCCTTTTTTAACCGATGCAGGAATTAGGGTTATTGCTCCTGATCTGCCAGGTTATGGAAAATCTGACAAACCAGCTTTAAGAGAAGATTACAGCTATCAAAAACAAGTCGATTGGATGACGGATTGGCTAATAGCTAACGATTTTAAAAACGCAGCTTTTTTTGGACAAGACTGGGGCGGTCTAATTGGTTTAAGAGTGGTTGCTAATGAACCAGAAAGATTTAATAAAGTTTCCATGGGTAATACTGGTCTGCCTTATAACCCTGAAACTCCTCAAGAAGTTTTAGACAAAATCAAAGCTTTTAGAGAGAGCAGTCTTAAATTGACACCTTCTTCAATGTCTAAAGAAATCAATAAAATGGATGGAAAAAGTTTATCCAAAGATAATTCAAAAAATCACCCTGCATTAAAATTTATGTATTGGCAAAAATTTTGTTGGGACACAAATGATTTGCCAATGGGTTTCTTAATGTCTCAAATGATGGAAAAAAATTCAAAATTCAATTCTTTAGTTTATTACTTATTCATCACTTTAGGCTTAGGGAAGTTTTATCCTTTTAAAAGTAATGTTGCGAAAGCATACGAAGCCCCGTTCCCTGATCCGAGTTATAAAATGGGCCCAAGAGCAATGCCAAGTCACGTACCCATGATTCCTGATCAATCTCTAGAGGCGCAAAAAAAAGCTAGAGAATTTTTCAAACAATGGGATAAACCCTTTTTAAGTGTTTTTGCCGGCGATGATCCAGTAACAAATGGAATCGAGCAAGATGTTTTGAAAATGTGTCCCAATGCTAAAAGCGCATCTCATATTGGCGGCGGACACTTTTATCAATGGACACGTCCAAAAGAATTATCTAATCTACTGATCAACTTTATCAATAATATAGGAGAATAATTATGTTGAAACTTCATTACGCACCAAACTCAAGAGCGGAAAGGGTTCTATGGCTTTTAGAAGAATTAGAATTGCCTTATGAATTAAATTCAATGCCTTTTCATCCAGAGGCACTAAAATCTGACGAACATCGTCAAAGACATCCCCTTGGCAGAATTCCTGTTTTAGAAGATGGTGATGTCAGTATTTATGAATCAGGTGCGATCATAGACTATATTTTAGAAAAACATAAAAATGGTGGTCTCAAACCAACCGTTGATTCTGCAGAATTTCCTTTCTACCTACAATGGTTTCATTTTTGTGAAGGCATGATTGCGCAACCAATGAATACTATAGTTGTGCACACTATTATATTGCCTCCAGAAAGAAGGGATGAAACTGTCCTGGGACAGGCACAGCGTTTAGCTTCTAAGTCCTTAGCAGCCATAGAAACTGCTTTAGAAGGAAAGGAATATCTAATAGGTGATTTCTCTGGAGTGGAATTTATGACTGGGCACTGCTGTACTAAATTATCAGATCTAGGATGTGTAACTGACGAAATGCCTAATGTAAAAGGTTACGTTGAAAGAATTGAATCAAGACCGGCTTTTCAAAAAGCTATTTCAACGCAATAGGGAGAAAAAATGAAAGTTGAAAATAGAGTTAAACCAAACGATGAACAAATGGCAGGTTTCTTGGAAGGTGACATCGATAGTCCGATAGAGATGGTAAACCTACTAAAATTTAAAGACAAAGCCGAATATGAAGATGGTAGGGCAACCGAAATGACTGGCGAAGAAGCTTATGCAATATATGCAATGGAAGTTCAAGAGCATTTAAAAAAAGTAGGCGGTAAGTCAATTTTCTTTGGCACTGTTGAGCGTTTAATGTTGGGGGAAGTTGAAGAATTATGGGATTGGGTAGCGATTGCAAAATATCCCTCTAGGAAAGCAATGCTCAAAATGATATCAGATCCTGACTACCAAGAGAGTGAAAAACATCGATCAGCCGGATTAAAAGGGCAACTAAATATTGAAACAAAGGTTCAATGAGCTCTCACGATCCCATTACTTTAATCGGAACACCACCTTCTCCTTACACGAGGAAGATGATAGCTCTGCTTCGTTATCGAAAAATTCCATATAAGGCTATGTGGAGTGATCCATTGGAGACTTTAACCAAAGGAGCTTTAGCCGATTTAAAAATAGATCCACCGTCTCCTGGTCTACTGCCTACGTTTATCCTTCCGGATGAGACTGGCAATTTAAAAGCAGTTACGGATTCAACTCCTTTAATAAGGAGATTTGAAGAAGAACATCAGGATAGAAAATGCTTGCCTAAAGACTCTGTGCTCAATTTTATTAATTACTTATTGGAAGATTTTGCTGATGAATGGGTTACGAAATATATGTTCCACTATAGATGGCATTTTAAAGACGATGCCGATAATGCAGGAACTTTACTACCTTTAAATCTCGTTTTAAATTTACCCAAAGAAAATCTTAATTCAATGAAAACATATATTGCTGATAGACAAATTAGTCGATTAGGAGTGGTCGGCTCTAGTGATTCGACTGCGCCAATGATAGAAGCTAGCTATAAAAGATTTTTAGGAATGCTAGAAGCTCATTTCGAAAACTTGCCTTATTTACTGGGAAGTAGACCTAGCTCAGCTGATTTTGCATTGTTTGGACAGTTAAGTCAGCTGGTTGGATTTGATCCAACCTCTAGAAGCTTGGCTCATCAGATTTCTCCAAGAACAGTGGCTTGGGTTGGAATCATGGAAGATCTTTCAGGATTAGAGCCAAACGATGATGACTGGATAGATGTTAATAATATTCCAGATTCACTTAAAATGATTTTAAGTGAAGTCGGTAAAGTTTACGCACCTGCCTTAATAGCTAATGCAAAAGCTCATAATGAAGGAAGCAAAATATGGGAAGCGGAAATTGATGGCTGCACTTGGACTCAGCAAACCTTTTCTTATCAAGCAAAATGTTTGAAATGGATTAATGATGAATTCCGTCAGTTAGACGGCGGAGCACAACAAAAAGTAAAAAATATTTTTGAAGGAACTAATTGCATGCAAATTTTAAATTGATGAAAGAATTACAAACTTTAAAATCAGACTTAACTCAGACTCGAATTGTCTCCGTAACTCAGGAAGAAAATTTAAATGAAAACGATATTCAAGTAAAAATTGAGAAGTTTTCTTTCACTGCTAATAATGTGACTTATGGCGTAGCAGGAGAAACAATTGGCTATTGGCAATTTTTTCCAGCAAGAGAGAATACTAACAATGAATGGGGATGTATCCCAATGTGGGGCTTTGCAGAAATCACTGATTCTAAAAATGAAGATTTACAAGTCGGTGAGAGATTGTTTGGCTATTTTCCGCCTGCTAATGTTTTAAGGCTCACTCCAATTAAAGTTAGTGCTCAAAGTTTTAGCGATGGAAAAAAACATCGCGCAGAACTACCCCCGGTGTATAACAATTACATAAGGCTATCTGGAGAAGAAAATTACGACGATTCAATGGATCATATAAGAGCTTTATTGTTTCCTTTGCACATTACGGCATTTTGCCTGTGCGATGCTTTGAGAGACCAATCTTATCTTGGTGCTGATCAGGTTATTATTATTAGCGCTTCTAGTAAAACTGCTATAGGACTTGCTCAAGGACTAGCTGATGAAAAAGCAGCGCCAAAAATTATAGGTCTCACATCTTCAAAAAATTTAGAATTTGTAAAAAGTTTAGGTTGTTACGATGAAATTATTTCTTACGACGAATTAGAAAAAGTAAATAAAAGTATTGGCTCTGTGATAGTAGATATGGCTGGAAATAGAGAAATTTTAGGGACTTTACATGGGGCTTTGGGAGAAAAAATGTTGAAGTGTCTAACTGTTGGCATGACTCATTGGGACAATACAACTACTGCAGAAGATTTATTAGGGCAAGCAATGCTTAGAGACCGAACGGAATTCTTTTTTGCTCCAGCTCACATACAAAAACGCATCGGAGATTGGGGGCACGAGGGTTACAGTAAAAAAACCAATGAATTTATGACTAATCGAGCCACCCAAAGCAAAGACTGGATGAAAATAAAAGAAATTTCTGGATTAGATAATTTTATTGAAACATACAGAGAAGTAGTAAGTGGAAATATTAATCCTGATGAGGGAATAATAGTAACTTTAAAAAAATGAATATACTAACAAGATTATTTCCTGATGATGCTCGAACTTATGAAGGAAGTAATATAGCTTTCTATGGGCTAATTCTTTTTGCTGGTCTTTTAATTTTTCGAAGTACAGTTCACTGGCTCTTTTGGGAGTTTGGTCTTCATACTATTGCAAATGTGGTGCCTATAGAAGGAAATCCAGATCCTATGAGACTTGTTTATATGTTTTTTTCAGTTTGGGGCTTGGAACAAGTTATTAGAACTTTCTTAGTTATTGTGGTTTTAGTTAAATATCGAGGCTTAATCCCATTGATGCTCTTAGTTTGCTCTTTAGAATGGTGGATAAGAATTTTGCATGGTTATCTAGATTATTTTCCATCGCTCGACGCTCAATATACTAATGGTATTACTCCAGGAGTAGTTGGTGCTCCTTTCTTAGGGGTTATTTTATTGACGCTATTTATTCTTTCTTTAAGAAAAAAAAATGATTAAAAAATTATCAATTTTTTCATTAGTAATATTTTTTTCTGGAATTCTAATTTGGGAATATAAATTAAATATTCTCCTTTGGTCTATGCCAAAAATTGGCAGCATTATCATGCCAGTACATGAAAATATCCCGACTACCTGGGCAACTGGACCGGAAGTTGCCAGCCAAGACGATAGACCCAACATAATTTTAATTCTTGCAGATGATATGGGTTACAACGATATTTCTTCTCATAATGGTGGCGCAGCAGACGGTTCTCTAATGACTACCCATATTGATGCCTTAGCAAACAGTGGAATTTTATTTTCTAGAGGCTACGCAGCAAATGCGACCTGTGCTCCTTCTAGAGCTGCAATTATGACTGGAAGATATCCTACAGGATTTGGATATGAATTTACTCCAGTACCAGGTCCAGGAAGACTAGTCTTGAGTTGGATTGCTGACGAAGATGATTCCGAATTGAAAGCAAGAATTGACAAAGAACTTTCAAAAAATTTACCTTCTTTTATGGAACAAGGAATGCCTACTGAGCAAATAACAATTGCTGAAGTTTTGCGGGATGCAGGATATTACACGGCTCATATTGGAAAATGGCATTTGGGACATGCAAATGGAATGGATCCATTAAGTCAGGGATTTGATGATTCCTTATCATTAGTAGGGCCTTTATATGCGCCTGAAGACCATCCAGAAATAGTAAATGCAAAATTCGATACCAGAATAGATAAAATGATTTGGGGCATAGGTCAGTATTCCGCAAGATTTAATGAAGGAGATCTGTTTGCACCAGATAAATACGTCACAGATTATTATACTGATGAAGCGCTTAAAGTTATTGAAAAAAACAAAAATAGACCTTTCTTTTTATATTTAAGCCACTGGGCTGTTCATAATCCTCTTCAAGCGCTAAAAAGCGACGTAGAACAAATGAGTCATATGTCTGGTCATAATCTTCAAGTTTATTCAGGAATGATCGCCGCGCTGGATAGAAGTGTTGGGAAGGTAGTTTCAAAACTTAAGGATTTAGAAATATATGGGAAAACTTTGATCATATTTACTAGCGATAATGGTGGAGCAAATTACATTGAATTAGAAGATATAAACAAGCCGTTCAGAGGTTGGAAAATAAGTTTTTTTGAAGGAGGAATAAGAATTCCATACATAGTTAGTTGGCCCAATGAGATTAATCCAGGACAAAAATCAGATAGCCCGGTTCATCATTTTGATATTTTCTCTACTATTGCTTCAGCAGCGAAAATTAAACCGTCCAATCATAAAGAAATAGATGGAGTGAATTTATTGCCATATATAAAAAAGGAAATAGTTTCAAAACCTCATCAAACTCTCTTCTGGCGATCAGGGAATCATCAATCAGTTTTGCATGGAAAATGGAAATACATAATCAGTAAAAAAGAAAACCTGCGCTGGCTATTTGACACTTCTTTAGACCCAATGGAAAAAAATAATTTAATCGAAACTCATCCTGATAAAGCAAGGTCAATTCAAAAGATCTTGAATAAATTTAACTCTGAACAAAAAGAACCTTTATTTCCAGCTGTCTATGAAGTGCCAATCTTAATAGATAAATATGATGGGCAGGAATATGAAGAAGGTGATGAATATATTTACTGGTCTAATTGATATATTATTTTATTTGATTTAAATTTTTTAAAATATAAATGAAATTATTAGAACTAATATTGGATTGGAAGATGGCATGGTTTGGCTTAATCTTCTTAGGTAGCATTTTCAATGCTATTGCATTCGAATTAGGGATGCTAGAAAATTCTTCAGAAATCACATATATTTGTTATGCATTTGGATTTATTTTAGGCTTGGTAGCTAAGCTAAGGGGAACATGGACATGGAAAACGAACAGTTAATTTCAGAAGAATTTACTTTTGCTAAAGAAAAAGAGATAGCTAAATCATTTTCAAAAAGTTTTCAGTGGGAAATGATTGCAATTGGTCTCGGACAAGTTTCTGTTTGGTTTACTCTATGGCCGATGGTGATCTACTCTATTATTCCTTTGTGGGCAGGTTTTTTAATTGCAACCACTTGCGCATGTTTTGCTTATTTACCGTCCCATGAAGCTCAACACGGAAACTATTCTAGAGGCAATCCAAAGATGAAATGGCTAGACGGGTTCGTTGGGCATTTGACATTAATAACTCTTGCTATTCCTTATCATCTTCTAAGGGTTACTCATATGAAGCATCATGCATATACAAATAATCCGATCAAAGATCCAGATTACAATAATGCTCATGGCCCTTTATCTTCAGTGATTAAAAATTCATTAGATGGCTCGTCGATAAACTATGAAAAATATCTAGAGGTATTTGAAAGTGATAAGGCTTTTACAAAGTCTTTCAATAAAGCTGTACCGCTTGCCTTATTTTTTAGGGCCTCAATGATGGTTTTAGTTGTGCTTTTTCCATTGGAAACCATGTTGCTTTGGTGGCTACCGGCCAAAATCGGTACAGTCTATACAACAGTATATTTCTCTTGGTATCCCCATCAAGATACTGGAGAGGGGAGATACAAAGATACAAGGTTTTGGAGTCACTGGATCCCAAGATTTTTCAATCACTCGATGCAATTGCACTTCATTCATCACCTGCATCCAGGAATAGGACACTTTGATGAGCCAAAGGCCATTGAGGCTTTAAAACCTTTTATGATTGCCAGGAAAGTACCTGGTGCAGAAAAAATTCCAGATCGGATTTCTTACAATCCTTTAATTAACATAACTTAGAGTTTGTAGCCTGATTGTCCGTGAGAGGAAACATCCAGTCCTCTTTCTATTTCGTCATCTGAAACTCTAATCCCAACGATCTGCTTAGAAACTCTGGCTAAAATATAACTGACTACCAAAGTGAAAACTAAGACTGCCAATACACCAATTACTTGCGCTGTCATTAAGTCTGAAAAAGTTCCGTCTCCATAGCCCACGCCGCCAAAACTCTCTGAAATAAGAAATGGAAGCAGTAAGATTCCTAAAGTTCCACCTAATCCATGTACTGCAAAAACATCCAGTGAGTCATCAACTTTAAATTTGTTCTTAACTAGACCTACGGCTTCATAGCAAACATAACCTGAGATAAGTCCTATTAGAACAGCGCCCAAAGGACCGACAAAACCAGATGCAGGGGTAATTGAAGCAAGACCTGCAATGGCACCTGTTACAACGCCTACTAGACTCGGTTTACCAAACCTAGCCCATTCGATAGCAATCCAAACTAAAGATGCAACAGAAGCAGATATATGAGTTACTAAAATAGCCATTCCAGCATCAGAGTTTGCAGCTAATGCGCTTCCGCCATTAAATCCAAACCATCCAACCCAGAGCATACAAGCTCCCATCATAGTTAAACCTGGATTATGAGGAGGTTTTATTTGATCAGGGAAACCATCTCTAGGACCCGACATCACCGCAAGCACTATAGCCGTTGTTCCAGCCGTTAAGTGAACCACTAAACCACCTGCAAAATCTAAAACACCAATTTCTGCCAACCATCCACCTCCCCAGATCCAATGAGTAACTGGTGCGTATACAAAAATAATCCACAGAAAAGAAAAAAGTAAAACGAATTCAAATTTCATTCTTTCAGGATAAGCACCTACTATTAAAGCGGGAGTGATGATGCAAAAAGTCATTTGAAACATGAAGAAAACAGATTCTGGTATATCTCCAGACATAGAATCTCTAGCCATATTCAAAAGAAAAATCTGACTTAGGTCTCCAAAATATGGATTTCCAGCAGTAAAGGCAATGCTATAACCAACTGCTAGCCAAGTGAATGAGGCTACACAAGCAATACCGAAACAATGCATTAAAACTGAAAGAACATTCTCAGAACGAACAAGACCTGCATAAAAAAGGGCCAATCCTGGCATTGTCATAAATAAAACCAAAGCTGTAGATGTTAAAATCCAAGCAGTATTTCCTGTATCCAAAATATCCATGGTGCCCCCTTAAGAGATAAATAGTTATGAAATTTTACTCTCGAGAAATTTGAGTGTCGATGCGGTCATAAGAATAAATCGCACTAAATTTGTGCAAAGACTGATCTAAATGAGCTCAAAAATCAGTTATTTTTTTGAGTTTTTAAATTTAAGGTAAAAAACTTTTCTGGAAACGTAGAAAGAATCAGCATCAAGACAATATTAATTACTGATTGGGCGATAAATAATTTTGAAACTAGTAATTCAGGATTTATTAGCCCACTCCAAGCAAAAAATATTATTACAAAAAAAGATTTAATAAACTCGGGGAAAACTTTTAGATCAAATTTTTCTAAAGCCATTAAGACGATAGTGCATGAAATTACTAAAGCGCAAGCAAAAATTGATGTTTCCAAATAATTTTGAGCGCCTAAAGTCATCGTTATCGATGCAAAGGTTATAAGTAAAAAAAGTAATTGGGTCCAGCCGTAAATTTTGACTTGATTTGAGATTTCAGGATCATATGGTTCAAAATTTTCTAAATCATTTTTAATTATAGGAAATTCTTTTTCAACATCAGCTGGTCGCCATTTGGGACTTGAAAACCAAACCTTAACCTTATCTTTATAGGATTTCGTCCTAGTTGAATCAAAAATCATTTCAGAAAAAATATCAAAATTAGCTCTAAAAGGATTCCAGCTCTTCAAAGGCTTTGCGGTTCCATAGATTGGTTTAAGTTCTTCTGATTCTGGAATATAGGTTCCAAAAAACCTATCCCATAATATAAAAACACCACCATAGTTAGCATCTACGTAATCTTTGTTCTGTGCATGATGAACTCTATGATTTGAAGGAGATACGAATATTTTTTCATACCAGCCTAATTGAGGAATATGTTCAGTGTGACACCAAAATTGATAAACCAAGTTTACACCCGCGACTCCAACAAATACTTCTGGCGGAATGCCCACCATAAATATTGGCAGGTAAAAAACCCACTTCCACAAAAACCCTGTACTTGTTTGACGCATAGCCGTCGACATATTGAATTCTTCGCCATGATGGTGAACCACATGAGTGGCCCAAAATACTTTTACTTCATGATGCAATCTATGCATCCAGTAGTAACAAAAATCGTATAAAAAGAATGCAAAGACCCAAACAAATATTGATGATGAAGATAGAAGAGTAAGGTTATATTTGTTAGCAACATAAGCATACGCCGCTCCTTGAAATCCAATTCCTAATAAGGGAACAAATCTACTGATAAGTCCTAAACTAATACTAGTAAAAGCATCATTCAATCGATAATTATTTTTGCCAGTAGCTAAACCATATACCAATTCTAAAAATACCAATAAAAAAAACATTGGGATTGCCAATGTGATTAAAATTGAGGAGTCTGCAGCCCCTATAGTAGTTTCCATTTATTCAGTCTATTGCAATTTAGAGATTAATTAAACAATAATAATCCATAAGAATTAATCATATAATCAATAAAACTATGTCATTCACACTCAAATTAGGCCAAAAAGCTATCCCTTTCACTCTTTTAGGAACAGATCATAAAGAATATAGTTTAGAAAGTTTTAAATCGTCATTCGTTGTAATTTTCTTTACATGCAATCACTGTCCTTATGTAACTGGTTCTGATGAAGAGACTAGGCAAACCGTTAATAAATTCAAAGAACGCGATGTGCAATTTATTGCCATTAACTCAAACAGTAAAAATACATATGAAGAGGATAGCTTTGAAAATATGATAATCCGCATGAAAGAACACGATTTCCCATGGCATTATTTGCATGATTCAGATCAGACAACAGCTTTAAGCTACGGCGCTTTAAAAACTCCGCATTTTTTTATTTTTAATCAAGAAAGAAAGCTTGTTTACACTGGCAGGGGGGTTGATTCGCCTTTAGATTCATCAAAGATTAAGGTCAATAATTTAGAATTAACTCTTGATGAGCTTACTTCTAATGATTTAATATCAACACCTGTCACCAATCCAATAGGCTGTAGCATAAAATGGGAAGGAAGAGACCCTCATTGGATGCCGCCTGAGGCTTGTGATCTTATATAAAATCAAGGAGAAAAAAATGTCAGATTTAGCAACGCTAACGAAACAAGGAGAAGTATCCATAATAAAATTAGACGATGGGAAAGCCAACGCCTTTTCATTTGACATGCTAGAAAACCTAAACGCATGCTTAGCAGATGTCCCTAAAGATTCTGGTTCGCTAGTTATTACTGGAAGAGAGGGTCTTTTTTCTGCAGGATTTGATTTAAAAACTTTAGCATCCGGTGATGTCGAGGCTGCAATTAAAATGACAAAATTGGGGTTCAACACTCTTTTAGATCTTTACTCTTTTCCTAGACCAATAGTGGCAGCCGTTTCCGGTCATGCGGTTGCATTGGGTATTTTTGTTACTTGCTGTTGTGATTACCGAATAGGAATTGAAGGAAAATTCATATGCCAAGCGAATGAAGTTAGGAATAATATGGATATCCCGGTTCAAATTATGGAAATAGTCAGAGATAGACTGGATAAAAAACATTTTTACAAAGCAATTTATCATGCTGAGGTTTACCCAATGCATGAAGCTGTTGCAGCTGGATACATTGATGAAATTGTGCCATCTGATCAGTTGATGGATAAAGCAATAGAGAAAGCAGAAGATCTTGCAACTTTGGGACATCCCTTTTATAAAAATACAAAAGACGTTTATCAGAAAGATATAGTCGCCAAAATAAAAGAAGGCATAGAAGGTTCTAGACCTCCTGGAGTAAAAAGTTAGATTTTAAAATTATCTAACCAAAACTATTTCGATAAGATATAATCTTTCGCTTTGGGGCTATAGCTCAGCTGGGAGAGCGCCTGATTTGCATTCAGGAGGTCCGCGGTTCGATCCCGCGTAGCTCCACCATTTTTTTCAAAAAAAAATTAAGAAAATCAGTTCTTGATTTTTTCATATTATTATGTAAAGTTTCCTAATCGTAATTTGGTCCTATTGCCGCGATTCAAAATAATGAGCTAAAACGGAGAAAACATTTTCACCCAGGGATTTAATTTTTAACATAGGAGTTTTTATGAAACTTTTTGTGAACGCGCGTTATTTAATTGTGCCCTTTTCATCCCTGGTAACAATTTTTGGAATCTTTCAAGGCGGTGTATTTTCTTGGATAGGAGTAATATTATTTGGTATTTTTACGCTCATAGATACTTTAACTAGGAATATTCATCTTAGAGCTGAAAAAGATATTAATGGAAATTCATTTGGTATAAAAGAATTCCAATATGTGGTTATGTATATTATGTTGCCTGTATTCATTCTTCTTCAGGTTGCACTTGCAGCAAGACTGTATCAATACACCTCAGGGTTTCTAATAGAAAAATCAATATTTCTAGGCCTTGGCTTTGAATCTGGTATAAGTTTTTTTAACTTAATTGGAGCAACACTTTCAACAGGTTTATGGGCTGGATTAGGAATAATTTATGGACACGAGTTATCACATAACAAAAAGGAAGGTTTTTTTGTTTCAAGATTAATCATGGCATTAAGTGGCGCTTCTCATTTTACATATGCCCATGTATATAACCACCATTTAGATTTAGGGCATCAAGATGATCCTGCAACTGCCCCACGAGGAAGGAATGTTTATGCTCATGCATGGCTTTCACATGCTGGACAATCTAAATATTCCTATGATCTTGAAAAAACAAAATTAACTAAGCAAGGTAAATCAGTTTTAAGTTTTCATAATAAATGGATTATTGGTTATCTATACAGCCTACCTTCAATTTTTCTATTTATATGGTCAGGAGGGGTCTTGGGTTTAGTGGCATTGATTGGCGTTTGGAGTATTTCAAACTTTTTGCTTGAAGCGTTAAATTTTATGGGTCATTACGGTTTAATTAGAAAGTCAGGTAACCCTGTAGAGCATAGACATTCTTGGGATAATGATAATGTCTTTACAAGTTGGTTTTTTATAGAAATAGGAAGACAGGGCGATCATCATGTAAGAGGAGAGACATACTTCTGGGAGCTTGATGATGTAGGAGCGCCTAATTATGGAATAGGCTATTTTTCATTATTTGTGCTGACTTTAATACCTTCTTTATTTAGAAGTTATGTTAAAAATCTTTTAGAAGATTGGGATAAAAATCATGCAACTCATGATGAATCTGAAATTTCTAATAAATTTAAATTCTAATTTATCTGTAAGTTCTAGCCATTCATCTTCAGTTTGTTGAATTTCGGCTTTTAACTCAACTTGAGATCTCAATAGATCGTGAAAATCATTTTCTTTACTGTTAAATGCATCTGGCAGGCTGAGTAATTCCTCGGTTTCTAATAATTTTTTTATCAATCTTTTAGATCTTTTTTCATTTTGTTGTAAATCTAGTTTTAATGACTTGGAAATCTCTTTATCTGATTCTGATTTAGGAGTAATTTTTTGTTTAGATTTTTTTTCGCCTCCGACTTTTAATATTTGATTTCGATAATCTTCTAAATCACCCTGAAATTCATTTAATTTCCCATCGTGAAGCAAATAAAAATTATCAACACTATTAGCTAGTAAGTGACGATCATGAGAAATTAATAGAATTGCTCCTTCAAAAGATTGCAGGGCAATGGTTAAGGCGTGGCGCATATCAATATCTAAGTGATTAGTAGGCTCATCAAGTAACAAAAGATTTGGCTTTAGGTAAGCTATTTTAGCAAGTGCCAATCTAGCCTTTTCACCACCAGAAAAGATATTTATGGGCTGCTTTACTTTGTCATTCTTGAAATCGAAACCACCCAAGAAAGATCTAATTTCTGTTTCTGACTTAGTTGAGTCTAATTTTTTTATATGTTCGAATGCAGATAAATTGATATCTAAATCATCTACTTGATGCTGTGAAAAATAACCCATTTTTAAATGAGTTCCAGATTTCTTTTCACCTTGAATAAGTTCCAATTCGCCTATAAGACTTTTAATGAGTGTGGATTTTCCAGCGCCATTATGTCCCAGAAGACCAAATCTATCTCCAGGATGAAGGCTGAGATTTATATTTTTTAAAATGACTGATTCATATCCTAGGCCGGCATTTTCTAAAACCAGAAGGGGGTTAGATATTTTCTCATCCGATTTTATAGAAAAACTAAAAGGAGAATCAACATGAGCCTGAGCAATGATTTCCATTCTCTCTAATGCCTTAACTCGACTTTGAGCTTGCTTAGCTTTAGTGGCTTTAGCTTTGAACCGCCTAACAAAACTTTGCATATGAGCAATTTCTCTTTGCTGCTTGTTGTAGTTAGCTTCTTGTTCGGCTAATCGAGCCGCTTTGCGAATTTCAAATGCAGAATAATTTCCAGTAAATAAATCTATTGATTTGGAATACAAATAAGCAATGTTGTTAACGCAATCATCTAAAAATTCTCTATCATGAGAAATTAGAAGTATCGCTCCTTGATATGATTTTATCCAATTAGAAAGCCATAGAATTGCATCTAAGTCTAAATGATTAGTGGGCTCATCAAGAAGCAAAATATCTGAGGGCTTCATCAGAGTTCTAGCTAAATTTAATCGAACTCGCCAACCACCTGAAAAGTCCTTGAGTGACTTATTAAATTCTTCTTCTTTAAAACCTAATCCAACCATCAATTGCTCAGCTCTAGCTTTAGAAGAATAACCATCCATTGCGTCGAATTCAGAGTATAAATTTCCTACTTTTTCAAATTCTTGGTTTGTTTCTGCTTCCTTTATTTTTTTTTGAATTTTTTCTAATTCAACATCCCCACCTAGCACATAATCAATAGCAATCTCATCAGTACCGGCTACTTCTTGAGCAAGGTGAGAAATCCTTAAATTTTCAGGTTTTTCAACGCCACCTTGGTCAGACTCTAATTCATTTAAAATTAATTTAAAAAGGCTTGTTTTTCCGGCGCCATTAGCTCCAACTAATCCAACTTTCTGATCCTTATGGATGGTAAAAGAAACATCCTCAAATAATATTTTTGAGCTTCTGCGAAGAGTGACGTTAGTAAAAGTAAGCATTAATTAGTTTATAAAAAGCGCAGTTTAACAAAGACTATGTTTAATTCAGCCTTTAATTAATTTACCCGAAATAAATTTTTAAAAAATTGTTATAGACTATAAAAAACATTTTATTAATTTACAAAATGGAGTAAAAAATGTCTTACGAAAGCAATGAAAATGATTTAAAAGCAGGAATGGAAGTGGTGGGGAAACTAAACTTTTTACAAAAAGCTGGATCGGCAATATCTGATGATCTTAGATCACATACTATTGAAATGTTATTTGGTAAAGTTTGGACTAGACCAGGATTAGAAATGCAAGAAAGAAGCATGATCACTTTAGCTGGCTTAATAGCTTTAAATAGAGAAAATGAACTTAGACTTCATTTTAGAGGAGCAAGAAATTTAGGAATTAGCAGAGATAAATTAGAAGAAATAATATTTCACTTAGCTCATTACGCAGGATGGCCTAATGCTGTGAGTTCAAGCAATATTTTAGAAGAAGTTTGGACTGAAATGGACAACGAATAAAAAGAATAGAACTTTATCCATATAATTAATTTTTTTCTTCTTATAACTTTATTTCATGCATCTTTTTAGAGCTTTCTTTAATGTTAAAATTCTGTTTAAATTTTTTATTAATAATAGTTTAATTTAGGGGTTAAATAGATGTCTAACGAAACAGAAGGTAAATGTCCGGTAATGCATGGTTCCATTACCACTAATAATGCTAGCGGAACTACTAATAAAGATTGGTGGCCTAACCAGCTAAATCTCAGCATTCTTCATCAACACGATCAAAAGTCTGATCCGATGGATCCAGATTTTGATTATGTAGAAGAGTTTGAAAAAATAGACTATGACGCTCTTAAAAAAGATCTCAATGATTTGATGACGGACTCTCAAGAATGGTGGCCAGCAGATTACGGTCATTATGGTCCTTTCTTCATCCGAATGACTTGGCATGCAGCAGGAACATATAGAAGTACAGATGGAAGAGGTGGTGGCGGAACCGGAGCACAACGTTTTGCTCCTTTAAACAGCTGGCCTGATAACGGAAATTTAGATAAAGCTAGAAGGTTGTTATGGCCCGTAAAACAGAAATATGGAAAACAAATTAGTTGGGCTGATCTACTGATTTTAGCAGGAAATGTTGCCATTGAATCTATGGGTGGAAAGACTTTTGGATTTAGTGGAGGAAGACCTGATATCTGGGCTCCAGAAGAAGATATAGATTGGGGTGCGGAGAAAGAATGGTTAACCAATGAAAGATATTCAGGTGAAAGAGATTTAGCTAATCCTCTTGGAGCGGTGCAAATGGGATTGATATATGTCAATCCTCAAGGACCGGATGGAAATCCAGATCCCCTTGCGAGTGCTCATGACATAAGAGAGACATTCGGACGAATGGCGATGAACGATGAAGAGACAGTTGCCTTGGTAGCTGGAGGACATACTTTTGGTAAAGCTCACGGAGCTGGAGCTGAAGATCACGTTGGAGCTGAACCTGAAGGAGCGCAGTTAGAAGAAATGGGTTTCGGATGGACGAGTAGTTTCAAATCGGGCGTAGGCAGTGAAACTATCACAAGCGGAATTGAAGGTGCATGGACAGCAAATCCAACACAATGGGACAATGGATACTTTGATCTTTTATTTGGATATGAGTGGGAGTTGACGAAAAGTCCTGCCGGAGCTCACATATGGCATGCCGTTGATCAAAAGGACGAAGACAAAGCTCCAGATGCACAAGACGCAGCCTTGAAAGTTCCTACTATGATGACTACTGCTGACATAGCACTTAAAGAAGATCCTAGCTATAGAGAAATATCGAAAAGGTTTCATGAAAACCCTGAAGAGCTTGCAGATGCTTTTGCTAGAGCTTGGTTTAAACTTCTTCACAGAGATATGGGTCCTAAAACAAGATATGTTGGTCCTGAAGTTCCTGCCGAAGAGTTAATTTGGCAAGATCCAGTACCAGTTGGAAATTCAGATTATGACGTTGATTCAGTCAAAACAAAAATTATGGAATCTGGATTATCTATTCAAGAGATGGTTGAAACAGCTTGGTCAAGCGCTTCAACCTATAGAGGTTCTGATATGAGAGGTGGAGCTAATGGAGCTAGAATTCGACTTGCACCTCAAAAGGATTGGGAAGCTAATAATCCAGAACAACTTCAGAAAGTTTTGAGTATTTATGAAACTATATCAAGTGAAACTGGCGCATCAATGGCTGATGTAATAGTTCTAGCTGGTAACGCAGCAATAGAAAAGGCTTCTGGGCAGAAAGTAGAGTTCATTCCTGGAAGAGGTGACGCATCTCAAGAACAAACTGATGTAGACTCATTTGCTGCTCTCGAACCAGCTTCTGACGCTTTTAAAAATTATCATAGAGATGGGATAAACATAACCCCTGAAGAAATGCTTTTAGATAAAGCTCAATTACTTGGGTTGACTGCTCCTGAAATGACAGTCCTTTTGGGTGGCATGAGATCTTTAGGAATTAGCTCTAGTGGATACGGTATTTTCACTGAAAATCCAGATGAACTATCAAATGATTATTTCAACACTTTATTAGATATGTCAGTAGCTTGGAAGCCAAATGGAACAGGTAACTCTTATGAAGCGATTGACAGAGTTACAGGTGAAAAAAAGAGAATGGCTACAAGAGCTGATCTTGTTTTTGGATCAAACTCTCAGCTTCGCGCGATAGCAGAAGTTTACGCAAGTGCTGATGCAAAAGAAAAGTTTTCTGCAGACTTTATTTCTGCTTGGAATAAAGTTATGAATCTTGATAGATTCGATATCTAATAAAATTCTCTGAAAAGAGCTGGATAACAGCCAGCTCTTTTTTAAATCTTTTATACCTGATAGTTCGATCGAGTTTTTGCTATTATTATTGAATGTTAATTTTAGGTGTAACAGGCGGTATTGGATCTGGTAAAACAGCTGTTACAAATATTTTCTCAAAATTAGATGTGGATATAATTGACGCAGATTTAGCCTCAAGAAAAGCTGTTTTGAAAGGCTCCCCGCCATTAAAAAAAATCAAAGAAAAATTTGGCAAAAATATTTTACTGCAAGATGGTAATTTAAATAGGGCTAAATTAAGAGAAATTATATTCAAGGAAAAGAAACAAAAAGTTTGGCTTGAAAAATTGCTTCATCCACAAATCTTAAAAATTATTAAAGATGAACTTGCGGAATCTAAATCTATATACAAAATTCTAGTCTCACCTCTGCTTTTTGAGACCGGTCAGTATCAAATTTGTGATCGAACCTTATTGGTAGATGTTTCTGAAGATATACAAATTCAAAGAACCTCCAAGAGAGACAAGGTGCCTTCAGAGCAGGTTAAAAGCATTATTAAATCGCAATTAAGCAGACAAGAAAAAATAGAATTGGCAGATGATGTGATCTCTAATGAAGGTTCTCTAGCTGATTTAGAAGAAAAAATTAAAGCTCTTCATAATAGTTACTTAATTTACGCAAAATAGTCATGAGATGTTTGAATTGTAAAAAAACCGTTAACGCAGAAAATTTTAAAAAGTTTCAACCATTTTGCTCAGCAAGATGTAAATCTTTAGATTTAGCAGATTGGTTATCAGAAACTAACAAAATTTCAGAGCCGCTCGATATGAATTCTGAAGATTAAACTTCACTCCCAAAAAAGCATCTAATTCCAGCGATGCCTTTTCCATAATGTTTGACAGCAATTTCCCTATCACTCAACTGCATTCCACCTAAAGCATAACTTGGACCATTAAACAAAGTTGCCATCATCTCAAATCCCTTCCAACCAATTTCCCTGTTACCATATTTTTCCATCAGAACTGGAGAAATTAAAATGTAATCACATTCTAGTGCGTTAGCTTTTTCAATTTCACTTAAATCATGACAAGAAGCTCCTAACAGGAAGCCTTTATTTGGCTTTTCTTTGCAGCGCATTAAATCTTTAGCTGTTAAATGAATGTTTAAATTATTCTGAATAATATTTTTAGAATTAAAAATAACAGTCGATTGATTTTTTTTTGAAATCGACAATATATCTTCTTTAAATTCTTCGGAAAAATACTCTTCAGCAACTCTAACTATTAATGCTCCACCTTGCTCATTAAAGAAATTTTCTAATTTTCTTAAAAAACTATCTGATGGTTCAAAAGGGGTGATACCGATAAAATTAAGTTCTGTAGTCACTATTTATTGAAATATATTCAGGGGTTAAATCAGATCCAATTACCGTAAAAGAGTTTTTAGTTTTACCTAAAGAGACTTCTAGATTGATATTTCTTTTTTTAAATTCTTTTTGACCTTGAGATTCTTTATATTTTTTTGATAAGTTCCCATTAACTAAAACAGGATATTTGCCAATTTTTAAGGATAATTTATTCATATCAAACTCATCAAGCTCAGTATTTCCAGCAGCAGCTATTATTCTGCCCCAGTTTGGATCTTCGCCATAAGCTGCTGTTTTTACTAATGGAGAATTAGCAATCTTTAAAGCTATAGCTTTGCACGCATCTTCAGTGGAGAGGCCTTTCACTTTGATTCTGAGAAGCTTTGTTGAGCCTTCACCATCTAAAACTAGTTTTTCTGATAACTTGCTAAAAACAGAAAAAAGATCTCTTTCTATTCTCGCTAAATTATTTTTTATATTTATGTCATTAGAGCCAGTGGCAACTAAAATACTAGAGTCGCTAGGTGATTGATCTCCATCTATGGATATAGCATTGAAAGTGTGGTCGCATATTTTTTTATGTAATTTTTTTAAAATATTTTCAGGCAATTTTAAGTCAGTAAAGACATAACTTAAGGTTGTCGCCATATTGGGTTCGATCATGCCAACGCCTTTTGCTATGCCAATTATTTGATACTTTTTTGACCCAACTTTTCCTGTTAGTTTAACTAATTTATTTTTCGTATCAGTGGTCATGATTGCGGTAGCAAAATCATCCCAAGAGTTCTTCTTTAAATTTTTAAAACATTCTGAAAATGCTGGAGTTAATGACTTCATATCTAATAGCTCGCCTACAACACCAGTTGAGAAAGGAAGAATTTGATTAGACGGGAGTCCTGAAAGAGCAGAGATATTCTTAATTAGTTTGTTTGTATCTCTAATACCTGCTTCACCGGTAGCCGCATTGGCATTACCAGCATTAATTATTAACATTTTCTTCCCTTTCATTTTTGTTTTAATTTGGTTTAGGCAAACTTGAACTGGAGCAGATTTAAATTTATTTGATGTAAAAAGTCCTGATAATTTTGCGCTCGGATTTAACTCAACAATGGTTGTATCTAAACGTTTTCCATATTTTGTTTTGGTTGATGCACAGCCAATATTTATTTCTTTTATCATTATCTTTTCTTCCTGTTTGCTTTCGCCTGCATTCTTCTTAATTTTCTATTTCCCTCAAGACCTTCGTCATCAAGTTTGTTCTTTGGAACTTCCTTTTTTTCGTTAATTTCAAAAGCCGACGGAGCATCAGCATGATTAGTAACAATCTTCTGTGCAGAGGGGTTAGATATCTGAGCGCCTTCATCAGCTGTGACTCTTACCTTGCAAAGATATCTAATCGAGTCTTCTTTAATGCTCTCTAGAAGCTCTTGGAACATTTCAAAAGACTCTCTTTTGTATTCCAATCTTGGATCTTTTCCTGCATAACTTCTGAAACCTATATTTTGTCGCAGGTGCTCTAAAGAATTAATATGGTTTTTCCAAGACTGATCAATAACCTGCAAAACTATTTGTTTTTCAACTTCTTTATAAACTTCAATATCATTTCCAATCTTTTCTTTATATGCAGCTTCTGCACTTTGGATTATTTCACTGATACTATCTGGAAGATCAAGCTCAAACTTTTCTAAGATATTTTTAATATCTATTTCCAAGTCATAGTCATTTTGAAATATATTTCTTAATTCCTCTACCTGCCAGTTAGCTTCAATTTCATACTCTGGAATGTATTTATCAAATTGCTTAGACAAGACATCAGCTCTCATGGTTCTCACAAGATCAGATATATTTTCATCATAAAGAATCTCTTTTCTTTGTTCATAGATAACTTGTCTTTGTTCATTAAGAACATCATCAAATTCTAAGATTCTTTTTCTTACGTCAAAGTTTCTTCCTTCTACTCTTCTCTGAGCTCTTTCCAATGCATTTGTAAGCATTCTATGCTCTATAGCTTCTCCTGGTTGCATACCACCAATAGATTTCATGAGATTCTTCATTCTATCGGGAGCAAATATCTGCATGAGCGGATCTTCTAAGGAAACAAAAAATTGAGTAGACCCAGGATCTCCTTGTCTCGCACAACGTCCTCTAAGCTGATTGTCTATTCTTCTAGATTCATGTCTTTCTGTGCCAATGACGTGAAGTCCGCCAAGAGATAAAACTTTTTCCTTATTTTCTTTAGATTCAGGAAGTCCACCTAAAACTATGTCTGTTCCTCTACCGGCCATATTTGTGGCTATTGTTACAGAGCCAGCTCTTCCGGCTTGAGCAATAATTTCAGCTTCTTGTTCATTTTGCTTTGCATTTAAGACTCTATGGTCAATTCCCTTTTCATTGAGTTTGTTAGAAATTAACTCAGAAGTCTCAACAGATATGGTTCCAACTAAAATAGGATTTCCCTTGGAGTGAAAATCTTCAATATTTCCTAAAACAGCATCATATTTTTCTTCTACGGAAAGGAATATCTTGTCTTCTCCATCATCCCTAATCATCGGAAGATTAGTAGGAATAGATACAGTATCCAATGCATAAATTTCTTCAAATTCTTCGGCTTCTGTTTTTGCTGTTCCAGTCATTCCCGCAAGAACCTCAAACATTCTAAAAAAGTTTTGAAACGTAGTTGATGCTAATGTTTGGCTTTCAACTTGAATGTCTAGACCTTCTTTCATTTCTAAAGCCTGATGAACTCCACCGGATAATCTTCTTCCAGGCATTGCTCTTCCTGTATTAGTATCAATTAAAACTATTTTTCTTTCATTTACTAAATAGTCGGCATTTTTTTGAAACAGAAGATTTGCTCTAAGAATTGATAGCAACATATCTAAAAGTTTTAAATTCTCTGTTGCATACAAAGTATCATCAACTGAAATAAGGCCTTCAGCTCTAAATGCATTTTCAACTTTTTCATGTCCAGAATTAGTCAGGTCTATTGACCTTGACGCTAAATCAATTTGAAAATCTCCCGGTTGTTCAACATCTCCAGTTTCAGGATCTAAAATTTCCTCACTCAGTTTTGGAGCTACGGATTTTAGCTTTCTGTACAACTTAGAATTATCTTCGGCAACACCGCTAATAATTAGGGGTGTTCTAGCTTCGTCGATAAGTATTGAATCAACTTCATCAACCACGGCAAAATAAGGATCGCGCATAGTCCTGTCTTCTTTTCTAAGAACCATGTTATCTCTCAAGTAATCAAAACCTATTTCGTTATTGGTCACATAGACCACATCTTTAGAGTAAGCTTCTTTCCTGCTTACAGGATCCAAGCTAGATATTACAAAACCTACTGTCAAACCAAGTAACTCATATATTGGTTGCATCCACTTTGCATCTCTCTCTGCTAGATACTCGTTTGCTGTAATTACCAAAGAGCTTTTCTCAGTTAGCGAACGAAGGTAACAGGGAAGGGTGGCAACTAACGTCTTTCCTTCTCCAGTAGCCATTTCAGCAATTTTTCCTTCATTTAAAATTACGCCGCCCAAAATTTGACAATCGTAATGCCTTAACTTAATTGTTCTTTTACTCGATTCTCTTACTGCGGCAAAGGCTTCTGGTAATAAACTTATTAAATCTTCTCCCTTCTTAAATCTGGATTTAAATTCTGCAGTTTTATTTTTTAGTTCTGAATCAGATAGAGATTCAAATGAGTCTTCTAGATTATTAACAGATATGAGTAGCTTATTAGCATCTTTTAATGCTTTCTTATCTTTTTTGCCGAATATGAAATTCAAGAATGCCATATGTTAGATAGGTTATTTAACCCGAACTAGGATCAATTATGGGTTCTATATATCTTATTTCTGGAGCATCTCCATCAGAAGAGATGACTTCCCAAGCATCAGGAACTTCTAAAAGTCTTTTCAAGAGTAAATTATTCAATGTGTGCCCAGATTTATAACCTTCAAATTCTGCAACGATATTGTATTGGAGCAAATAAAGATCACCAATTACATCCAGTATTTTATGCTTCACCAGTTCTTCACTTGATCTCAATCCATCTTCGTTAAGAATTTCATCTTCTCCAATCACTACGGCATTTTTTTCGCTACCGCCTAATGCTAATTTATTCTTTTTTAAATAATCTATTTCACTCATGAAACCAAATGTCCTAGCTCTAGAAATTTCTTTTAAAAAAGTCGTTGAGTTGAAGTCCACTGTAGAGGTGCTGTTATATTTTTTATGCTTTTCATTCGCATATTCAAGAGCATAAGTTACTTTAAAGCCGTTATAAGGAGCTAGCTTTGCATACGCACCATCAGGAGTTTCTACTTTAATTTCTTCTTTAATTTTTATAAATTTTTTCGGTTTTGTTTGTTGTTTAATTCCTGCTGATTGAATCAAGAATACAAATGGACTGGCACTTCCATCCATTATTGGAACTTCCATATCGTCAACTTCAACAAGCACATTATCTATTCCTAGGCCGGCAAAAGCAGACATCAAATGCTCTATTGTAGCTATCTGGGCTTCTCCATCGACTAAGGTAGTTGCGAGCGTTGTGGCACCTACATTGTTAACAATAGCTTTAATTTCAACCTGCGGGTCGAGATCTATTCTTCTAAAAATTATTCCAGTATCTTCCGCTGCTGGGTAGAGATTTAATTTTATTTGTCTCCCAGAATGCAGGCCAACTCCTGTAGCTTTGATTGGGTTTGTTAAAGTTCTTTGGACTAACATCTATAATATTTAGATTCTTTGTTTTTTTGCTTCGAATAGAATAACAGAAGTAGCATTAGAGACGTTAAGGCTTTCTAGCTTAGTTTCAATTGGTATTTTAATCATTTTATCAGCTTCTTTTTCGAGTAATGACTGGATTCCCTTTTCTTCTGATCCCATAATGAAAGCTATAGGCCCTGTCATATCTATTTCAAAGTAATTGCTTTCTGCTTTTCCCGAACACGCAATTACTTGTATAAAATTTTCCTTAAGATATTTTACGGTATTTCTCATATTGCTTACCACTATAAAAGGCAAGAGCTCTGATGCTCCCTTTGAAACTTCTCGAACTGAAGTTGTAAGGTGACAGGCTCTTTTCTTAGGAACAATAATTGCATCTACACCAGCACCCAATGAAGATCTCATTATTGAACCTATATTTTGAGGATCTTGAAGATGATCGAGTAATAAAATAACTGGAGATTTTTTATCCGACAATATTTTCTCAAGAGAATTTATATCTTCTACTTCCCGAGGAGAATAGGATGCCTCTATTCTTGAGTTTTTATCAAAACTAATGCTTATACTATTTTTCTTAGCGAGGGCCAAAATATCTGCAATCCTTTTTTCCGGTTGTTTGTTAACTGTCAGTATATTTTTTACTTTATCAGGACAATTTTCTAATAAAGTTTTAATAAAGTTAATATCTTTTGTTTTAAGAACCCTGTCCATATTATTTTGCTATTTCAAGATTAACTCTGCCCTTAAAGGCCTCAACAGATTGAATTTTTATCTTCATGCTGTCGCCTATAGAAAATGATCGCTTGGATCTCGCAGACTTCATGGACATAGAAGATTCTTCAAAATTAAAATAATCTCTTTTGCTTAGCTTGCTTACATGAATAAAACCTTCAATATTGATTTCATCTAGTTTTACAAACACACCAAACTCAAAAGCCGAAACCATAGTGCCATTGAAAGTTTTGCCAATATGGTTTTCAGCACACTTACATCTAAGAAATTTTTCTGCTTTACGGCATGCTTTTTCAGCTCTTCGATCTTTATCTGAAACTTCTTCGGCAATTTCTTTCATCAAATCTACTGAATAAACAAAGTTAGTACTTTTTGTAAATTTCTCTCTGCTAAGTGAGGTATTTAGATTTTGTTTTATCAACTCTTTTAAGCCTCTATGTACTATCAAATCTGCATATCTTCTTATCGGAGAGGTAAAGTGGGCATATTTGTCTAGTGACAAAGCAAAATGAGAAGTCTCTAATGGATCATATTTTGCCAAGGACATGCTTCTTAAAATTTGTATATTTATAATTTCTTTATTTTTATTACCTTCAGCAGCTTTTAACCAGCTCACAATATTTTCCCTTAATTTAAAAGATTTCATATTATTTGTGATTTGGCGGCTTGTTAGAAAGTCTTTAAGATTTGTAACTTTTAAAGGATTTGGATTTTCATGAGATCTATACAAAGTTGGAACCTTGGCTTTGTGCAAAAGTTCTGCAGCGCAAACATTGGCAAGAATCATGCACTCTTCTACTAATTGATGAGCATGGTTTCTTTCAATTAATCCAAATTTTTTAATTCGGTGATTTTTATCAGAAACAGGATGATATTCCGGGAGATCAAAATCAATGGCTAATCTAGATTTTCTTTTTTCATGAAGGAGTCTGTAAATTTTTTCTAAAGTTGTGATGCTGTCATTAACTTCTATGCTGAGGGATGGTTTGTCACTCTCGAATTGCTTACCAATTTTTTCATAAGTTAGTCTCGCTTGAGAGCGAATAATTGAATTAGAGATTTCATATTTTTTAACATTGCCTTGTTTGTCTAAAATAATTTCACATGACATTGTTAATCTGTCTTCCTCAGGCTTAAGAGAGCATAAATCATTAGATAATTTTTCAGGTAGCATAGGAATAACTTTGCTATTGAAATAAACAGAGGTTGCTCTATTTTTAGCTTCTAAATCTATTGGAGAATTGAATTTTACGTATTCTGCTACATCTGCAATTGCAACTATCAGTCTAAATTCATTTTTCTCTTCTGAGGCATATAAAGCATCATCAAAATCTTTTGCAGTTTTTCCATCAATAGTTACAAAACTAAGATCTCTTAAATCTTTTCTTAAGGACTTATTAGTATCTTCGAATGAAGACTCTAACCGTTTGATTTGGCTCAGTACCTCTTTCGGCCAATCAATAGGTATTTCCGATCCGCTTAATGCAATTTCAGCAGCCTCTTCAAAGGGATTTTCAAATTTTTTTGAATGGATAATTCTTGCGGTTGGTTTATATTTTAATGAAGGTTGCTTAATAATTTTTGCTGAACAAATATCACCAGCTTTTACTGAATTTGGAACTTTTGAATCTATAATTATATTTAAATGATAAGAGCCATCGACTGACGTAAGAGAATATTTTTGTTTTTGAAAATCTAATATCCCTTTTACCTCATCTGTATTTCGCTCAATTACTTCTACAATCTTTGCTCGGTCATTTTCTTTGATCAGGCATTGCACTTTGTCGCCAGGAAAGACTTTAAACATTTCTTTTTTTGGTAAGCCAAAAGAAACGTCTCCAGAAACTCTTAAGAAACCTTTTCCAGAGTTGTTAAGTTGAACTATTCCAATGACTAAATTTTTTTTTTCCATTTTATAAGAGTATAATTTTTGTTGATTATGAAGTAATAATTAAAATAAAGGTTATTTGTTCACAAATAATTTATCTAGATGAGCGTTAAAATAAGTACACCTGACATAAGCGATAAATATCCAGAATTGAAGTTTTTAAATATTCAATTTAAGAGTTTTGGAACAAAGCAGTCTTTTTTCGGCGAAATACTCACTGCAACTTGTCCCGACGATAATTCTAAAGTTAAAGAAATACTAAGTAAGCAAGGAGAGCGTAGAGTTTTAATAGTCGATGGTCAAGCTAGTTTTAAAGTCGCATTAATGGGGGATATGATTGCCAAACAGGCTGTTAAAAATAACTGGGCAGGCGTGATTATTAATGGCTGCGTAAGAGATGTAGAAATTTTAAATTCTTTAAATCTAGGTATTTTCGCATTAGGCGCAGTTCCAAGAAAAAGTGAAAAGCTAGATAGAGGATCTTTACGCGATGATATTCGTATTGGAGATAGTCAGATATCGTCCGGTCAATGGGCATATGCAGATTTAAACGGAGTTATTATCTCCGATTGTGAACTGGACTTACCTTGAAATTGTTAAGATATTTTTTATTTTTAGCAGGAATATTTTATGTATCAATTTCTATTTTCCAGATTTCTGCAGTAGCAGATGCTCTAAAATTTATTTTGATGATTGAAAATACTTTTCTAGAAGGTGTTCTTTTTATTGTTTCATTATTTATAACTTTTACTCCTTTATTGGGTCCTATATTAGGAATAATAGGAGCAACGGTAGTTTGGAAATGGAATCTAATTTTCTCTTTGCTACTATTTTTTTGGCCCTATTTATTTGGTGGCATAGTCTGGCAAATTTTTAAATCTAAGAGGCAAATTCAACCTGAAGAAAAAGCAAGTGATGCTGAGGAGGCTGAAATTTTAGAAGAGTGGAAAAAATAAGTCTTATTTAAGAGATTTTATCTAATGTACCGCCCATAAATTCATGGATTATTTGAACTCCCTTTAGAGGCCTTATAAAGACTCTAAATTCAGTAATTTTGTTTTCATCGTTCCAAGTTATCAAGTCAATACCATTAATCTTTATATTATTTATTTCTAGTTCAAACTCTAGACATGCATTATTTTCTTTAATAAGTTCTTTTGTATATAAAAAAGAATCTACACCAAAGACCATTGCTGCCGCAGATAAATATTTTATTGTAATTTCTTTTCCCTCTTGAGGAGAGAAAACAACTGGAGAATAAAAAATACATTCATCAGAAATAATATCTGAAAGTAAATCTACACTTCCAGATTTGATTATTTCATGCCATTTTTTAATTGGGTTTGTCATAATTTTCTTTAACTCTTTATAAAATCATACACTGCATTTGCCCACGCTTTGCCTTTAAAGAGAATTTCTAAAAGAAAGATTAAGAGCTTCATAATTAAATGGAGCTGGCGATTGGATTTGAACCAACGACCGCCTGATTACAAATCAGGAGCTCTACCAACTGAGCTACGCCAGCAACGAAAAAGTGATTATATATTTATTTTTGTATCTTTAAAGATACTTCTCCTGAAGATACCTTATTTTTTTTATTTCCGATCTTTAAATTCAATGATCCATCATTATTAATATTTAGTGCTATGCATTTTTCATCGGGATAATTCGAAGCTATTACTTTTTGATTTTGTAATAAATGTAAATATTCAAATTCTTTTTTAAAGTATTTAAAGCCTTTCAACTTAAATATTTCAAGATTCATCATAGTTTCAGAAATAATCGCAGCAACTAATTCATTTCTATCCATCTTTAAGTTCCTATTTTCAATTTTTATAGAAGTCCATGATTGATCTATCAATTTATTTTGCTCCATTAAAACATTTAGCCCAATGCCAATTACGATTAAAGTTTTTCCTTCAATATTTTTGGTCTCAATTAAAATTCCCCCAAATTTCTTACCATTTAGAAATAAATCGTTAGGCCATTTAATCAAAGCATCTATTGAATATAGTTTTTTAATAGCTTTTGAAATACTTAAACCTACAAAAAGGCTAAAGCCTTCTAATTTCTTAACTGGTAGATCAGCTATGAATGAAAGTGATAAATAAATATTTTTATTTTTTGGGCTTTGCCATATTTTTCCATTTCTTCCTCTTCCTAAATTTTGTTTTTCAGACAGGCAGATTGAAAGTTCGTTTTCTTTTAAGTCTTTGTTCAACAAGTAAGAGTTTGTAGATCCTATTTCACTGAAAATTTCTAAATTGACTGAAAAATCACTAAATTTAGGCAAAAGTTTAAAAATAACTTCCTTGTTTAATTTCTTTTCATTGACATCTTTCATATGTACCAAGAGAATACCCAACTTAAATGGAGGGGTTGGGGAGCGGTCAAACCCAGCTGACTGTAAATCAGCCGCTTCGGCTTCGCAGGTTCGAATCCTGCCCCCTCCACCATAATGTAATTAAAATTTTGTTGCATTTAACCGTAGAATTGAGTATAAACGCGAACGGAGTTTTGGGTCTAGAGTTGAAAAAAAAAATTTCAATTTTAATCTCAATGTTCTTAACTCGGGAATGCTCATATAGCTCAGTCGGTAGAGCACTTCCTTGGTAAGGAAGAGGTCACCGGTTCAAATCCGGTTATGAGCTCCAGGAATGTAATTTTAGTTAAGTTTTATAAAGAGGAAGATTAAATGGCTAAGGAAAAATTTGAAAGAAATAAACCCCACTTAAATGTGGGAACAATCGGTCACGTAGACCATGGTAAAACAACGCTTACTGCGGCTTTGACTAAAGTTTGTGCTGAGGCATATGGTTCAGGTGAGGCAGTTGCATTTGATGGAATTGATAATGCTCCAGAAGAAAGGGAAAGAGGAATAACTATTGCTACTTCTCACGTTGAGTACGATTCTCCCGCAAGACACTATGCTCACGTAGATTGTCCTGGTCACGCTGATTACATTAAAAATATGATTACCGGTGCTGCACAAATGGATGGTGCAATTCTAGTAGTAAACTGTGCAGATGGTCCTATGCCTCAAACAAGAGAGCACATTCTATTGGCCAGACAGGTAGGAGTTCCTCACATCGTTGTTTATCTAAACAAAGCAGATACAGTGGATGATGAAGAATTAATTATGCTTGTTGAAGAAGAAATAAGAGAATTACTAACTGAATACAAATTTCCTGGAGCTGATACTCCAGTAATTATTGGCTCAGCTCTGAAAGCTTTAGAAGGAGAAGAATCAGAATATGGCACTGAATCTATCAAAAAACTTGTTGAAGCTATCGACTCATACATTCCTGAGCCTGTCAGAGAAACTGATAAACCTTTCCTAATGCCTATTGAAGATATTTTCTCAATTCAAGGTAGAGGAACAGTTGTTACAGGAAGAATTGATAGGGGTATGGTTAATGTTAATGATGAGATGGAAATCGTTGGTATTAAAGATACAGAGAAAACTGTTTGTACTGGTGTAGAGATGTTTAGAAAACTCCTAGACCAAGGAAGAGCTGGAGAAAATGTTGGTGTCCTTTTAAGAGGAACAAAAAGAGAAGACGTAGAGAGAGGACAAGTTTTATGTGCTCCTGGATCTATCAAACCTCACACTAAATTTGAGGCGCAAGTTTACGTCCTTAGCAAAGAGGAAGGTGGAAGACACACCCCATTCTTCAAAGGATACAGACCACAATTTTATGTAAGAACCACTGATGTTACTGGAGAGGTTACTCTTCCAGATGGCGTTGACATGGTTATGCCTGGAGATGATATTGCTGTAACAGTTGACTTAATTTCACCAGTAGCTATGGAAGATGGCATGAAATTTGCTATCCGTGAGGGTGGAAGAACTGTTGGAGCTGGTGTAGTTTCAAAAATTGTAGAGTAGGCCAGTAGCTCAATTGGTAGAGCGGCGGTCTCCAAAACCGCAGGTTGGGGGTTCGATTCCCTCCTGGCCTGCCAGAATTTGAAGGATATATCTATGGTACAACAAGATTCAAAATCGTTTAATATTCAAAGTAAGATGCTTTGGTTAATTGGTTTAAGCTTATTGGCAGCAGCTGTTTGGGGAAATTCTTTTTACAGTTATATAGGTCTTCTTTACAGAGTGATTGGTGTTCTTTTAGTTATGGGTGTTGCTCTTACTGTTATTAGTTTTACTTCTTTTGGAAGCAGCACTTACAGTTTGATAATGCAGTCTACAGTAGAAATTAGAAAAGTTGTTTGGCCGAACAGAACTGAAACAACTCAGACTACTTTTATTGTTGCTGCGGCAGTTATTGCAGCTTCTTTAATTCTATGGGGACTTGATTCTTTATTTTCACTGATAATGAGAGCTATTTTAGGTTAAAAAATGACAAAATCTTGGTATGTAGTTAATTCTTACTCCGGCTATGAAAATAAAGCTAAGGAGCAACTTTTAGAGAGAATAGATAGAGAAGGTTTGTCTGAATTCTTCGGTGGAATAGAAGTGCCCACTCAGACTATAACTGAAGTAAAAGCAGGAAAAGAAAAAATTACAGAAAAGAAATTTTTTCCAGGCTATGTTTTAGTTGAAATGGAAATGAATGACCAGACTTGGCACTTAGTGAAAGAAACTCCTAGAGTCTTAGGTTTTATTGGAGGAACAAAAAATAATCCCAAGCCTATTACAGAGTCTGAAGCGAATAAAATTCTGCAGCAACAAGAAGATGGCATTGAGTCAACAACTCAAACTATGACCTATGAGCCTGGTGAGATGGTTAGAGTAATTGACGGTCCTTTCAATGATTTCAGCGGTGTTGTTGAAGAAATTGATCAAGAAAAAAGCAAAGTAAAAGTAGCGGTTATGATTTTTGGTCGCTCCACTCCAGTAGAGTTGGATTTTACGCAAATTGAGAGAAGCTAATGGCTAAGAAAGAAAAAAAAATAATGACTTATATTAAACTTCAAGTGCCTGCTGGCGCTGCTTCACCTAGTCCTCCCGTAGGACCAGCTTTGGGGCAACACGGAGTTAACTTAATGGATTTCTGTAATGCTTTTAATTCCCAAACCAATGATTTAGAGAAAAACCTTCCAGTTCCAGTTGTAATAACAGTATACGAGGATAGAAGTTTTACCTTTGTTTGTAAAACTACTCCAGCTAGCATTCTTTTAAAAAAAGCCGCTGGACTAAGCAAGGGAAGCGGTACGCCTAATTCAGAGAAAGTTGGAAAAGTTAATAGAGCTCAATTGGAAGAAATCGCGACTATTAAAATGAAAGATCTTAATGCGACAGATATGGATGCAGCAGTAAAAATTATTGAAGGCAGTGCAAGAAGCATGGGTATTGAGGTTAAATAAATATGACAAACGAAAACGAAAAATTCTCAGTAGACCAAGCCGTTAAAGTTTTAAATGGAGAAGGCTCAAAGAAATTTTTAGAGGCAATAGATGTCGCTGTTAATCTTGGAATAGATCCTATCAAAACAGATCAAGCGGTGAGAGGAGCGTCAAATTTACCTCATGGAAATGGAAAAGTTTATAAAGTAGCGGTCTTTGCAGAAGGTGATGAAGCTAAGGCAGCGAAAGATTCAGGTGCCGATTCAGTAGGCATGGAAGATTTAGCGGAGGAAATGAAGAAAGGAAATTTAAATTTCGATGTTGTCATTGCAACTCCTGAGACTATGAAGATCGTAAGCCCTTTAGGGCAAATCCTTGGTCCAAAGGGGCTAATGCCAAATCCAAAATCCGAAACTGTTACTAAAGATGTAGGAAGCGCAGTAAAAAATGCAAAAGCAGGACAAATTAGGTATAAATCAGATAAACAGGGTATAATCCACACCCGAATTGGTCAGGTTGGATATACAGAGAAACAAATAGAAGAAAATTTAGTCGCTTTCCTAGCAGATGTTAAGAAAGCTAAACCTCCTTCTGCGAAGGGTATTTATATTTCTAAAATTTCTATTTCTTCAACAATGGGTAAAGGACTAGAACTTGATATGTCCTCTTTAAATTTTTAAAGATTCATTGATGACTGATTTGAAAAGAATTTTGGGCTATTGCGACTCTGTTGCAATTGTCGAAGACCGTAGGTGTAAAAGAGAAATCTTGAGCTTAATCTCCTACGCAGATGGTTCTTAGCGCAAACTTCGGTTTAGCTAAGGTTTTTTATTTCTCAAATTAAAAGAGGAATTAATTTATGTCACACTTAGACGAAAAGAAAGTACAAGTAGATGCATTAAAGCAAATTGCCGAACAAGCATTTTCTGCTATCGCTGTTGATTACAGAGGAACAGACGTTCCCAAACTAACAGATTTTAGAAGAGATGCTAAAGATCAATCTGTCTTTATCAAAATCATTAAAAATACTTTGGCTAAGAAAGCATTAGAAGGTACTAAATTTGATTCATTAAGCGAAGTGCTTACCGGACCAACATTGTTAGCCTTTTCTTTGGAAGATTATCAAAGTGCCGCAAAACTTATCAAAAGTTTTTCTGCAATTGAAGAATCTTTTGAGGTTAAAGGTCTGTCAATAGGAGAAGGTTTTCTCGAAGCTAACGAATTAAATAATTTAGCATCTCTTCCATCAAAAGAAGAGGCTATTTCTATGTTGCTTGGTCTACTAAATGCACCGGTTCAAAAATTAGCTGGCACCTTAAATGAAGTGCCAACAAGTTTTGTTAGAACATTAAGTGCGGTTGGTTCTTCCAAGTCATAAGTTTGAAATAATAAGGAGTTAAAAAAATGGCTTTATCAAAAGAAGAAATTTTAGATGCAATTTCAGAAATGAGTGTAATGGACGTAGTGGATCTAGTTAAGCTTATGGAAGAAAAATTTGGAGTTACTGCTGCTGCACCTGTTGCTGCTGCTGCGCCTGCTGCAGGCGGCGAAGTAGAAGCTGCTGAAGAGCAAAGCGAGTTCGAAATTTTCTTAGCGGAAGTTGGTGATAAAAAAATAGATGTAATCAAAGCGGTTAGATCAATCACTGGTTTAGGCTTGAAAGAGGCAAAAGCAATCGTTGATGGTGCACCTGCATCCGTCAAAGAAGGAGCTAATAAAGAGGAAGCTGAAACAGCTAAGTCTCAATTAGAAGAAGCTGGCGCGAAAGTAGAACTTAAGTAAAAAATTAAATTTATAAATTAAAGAGTATTTATGGCTGAAAATTATTCCTTTGCAGAAAAGAAACGAATTAGAAAAAGTTTTGAAAAGATTTCGAGTGTCATGGCCTTGCCTGATATTTTAGAAGTTCAAACCAATTCATATCAACATTTTTTGCAAAGCGCCATATCCAAAGAAAAAAGATTAGATCAAGGTTTGGAGCATGTTTTCAAATCTATTTTTCCGATCGTGAGTGTTTCAGGTAATGCAAAAATAGACTATCTTGGTTATGAACTAGAAGATCCTAAGTTCGACGTTGTAGAATGTCTACCAAGAGCCAAAACATACGAAGCTCCTTTGCATATCTGGTGCAGAATAACTTTTATAGATAAATCTACTGGCGAAGAAAACTTAAAAAGCGCTAGAGACGAAAGGGTTTACATGGGAACCATGCCCTTGATGACCGAACATGGAACTTTCGTAATTAATGGAACAGAAAGAGTAGTTGTATCTCAGCTGCACAGATCACCTGGTCTAATATTTGACCATGACAAAGGAAAGACACATTCATCTGGGAAACTTTTATATTCTTCAAGGGTAATTCCTTATAGAGGCTCGTGGCTTGATTTTGAGTTTGACCATAAAGACTTGGTCTACATAAGGATTGATAGAAGAAGAAAACTTTACGCTTCTATCCTATTGAAATCTCTTGGTCTTACTTCTCAAGAAATTTTAGATACTTTTTATGAAAACGAATCTTATACTGCTAATAGAAATGGTAATTATACGCTCACTTTAAATACACAAAAATTAGTTGGAAGATTAGCTCCAATAGACATTCTTTCAAAAGATGGCAGCGTAATTATTGAGCAAGGAAAAAGAATTACTGCGAGACACATTAGATTAATTGAATCTAATAAAAAGAAAACACTAGAGCTCCCAAAAGAGGCTTTATATGGATTAGCTTTATCTAAAGATTACATTGATGAAGCATCTGGAGAGATTTTATTTGCGTGTAATTCATTAATAGATGAAGAACTCCTCGCTGCTTTAGAAGAAGCAAAAATAAAAGAAATAAGTGTTCTATACATTAATGAATTAGAATCCGGTCCTTATATTTCTGACACATTAAGAGCTGACACTACTGCAACTAGTCTAGAGGCGCTTGCAGAAATATATAGAATGATGCGTCCAGGAGAGCCTCCTACAAAAGAAGCAGCTACCTTATTGTTTGAAAATCTTTTCTTCAATGCTGACAAATATGATTTATCTGATGTAGGAAGGATGAAATTTAATAAGCGCTTGGGAAGAGATGCGCTTGATGGAGATGGAACATTAACTAAGGAAGATATTCTCGAAGTAATGAAAACTTTGGTAGATATTAGAAATGGTAAGCAAAATTGCGATGATATTGACCATCTAGGTAATAGAAGAATCAGATCGGTCGGAGAAATGGTAGCTAATCAGGTGAGAGTTGGATTGCTAAGAGTCGAAAGGGCTGTAAGAGAAAGATTGAATGTTGCCGAAACTGAAGGCTTTGGCCCATCAGATTTAATTAATGCAAAACCTGTAACAGCTGCGATTAATGAATTCTTTGGTTCAAGTCAGTTATCCCAATTCATGGATCAAAATAATCCTTTATCCGAAGTGACTCACAAAAGAAGAGTATCTGCACTGGGCCCTGGAGGCTTAACCAGAGAAAGAGCCGGTTTTGAGGTTAGAGATGTTCACCCTACTCATTACGGTAGAGTTTGTCCTATCGAAACTCCTGAAGGACCAAATATTGGTCTAATAAACTCTCTTTCTGTATATGCAAGAGTTAACGAATATGGATTTTTAGAAACTCCTTACAGAGAAGTAAAGAATGGAAAAATATCTGAAGATATTAAATTTGTTTCAGCTATAGAAGAAGGAGAATTTGTAATTGCTCAAGCAAGTGCAAAATTTGATAAGAATAATAAATTTACTGAAGAATTGGTCCCTGTTAGATACAGAAATGAGTTTGAGCTGATGAATCCAGATCGTATAGATCTTATGGATGTATCTCCTCAACAAGTCGTTTCAATTGCAGCTGCATTAATTCCATTCTTAGAGCATGACGATGCTAACAGAGCATTGATGGGTTCTAACATGATGAGACAAGCAGTTCCTACTTTATCAACAGAGACTCCTTTAGTTGGAACTGGAATGGAGAGAACTGTAGCTAGATATTCTGGAGATTGTGTAATCGCAAGAAATACTGGAGTTATAGAAAAAGTAGACTCTGGAAAAATTGTTGTTAGAAAGAATCTTAAAGATATTAGTGGAACAGGATCTGCAGTTGATATTTATAATTTAATTAAATATACGAGATCAAATCAAAATACATGCATTAATCAAAGACCCATAGTCAAAGAAGGAGATAAAGTCGTTCAGGGAGATATCTTAGCTGATGGTTCTTCAATTGATCTAGGTGAGTTAGCTCTAGGTCAGAACATCAAAATTGCATTTATGCCTTGGCACGGATATAACTATGAAGATTCAATTCTCATATCTGATAGGTTGGTGCAAGAAGACAAACTTACAAGTATTCATATTATGGAAGAAACTTGCACATCCAGAGACACAAAATTAGGTCCGGATGAAATTACTTCAGATATTCCAAACGTAGGTGACTCTGCTTTATCTAAATTAGATGAATGTGGAATCGTTCACATAGGCGCGGAAGTGAATGCAGGTGATATTTTAGTTGGAAAAGTTACGCCAAAAGGCGAGACTCAACTTTCTCCTGAAGAAAAACTACTCAGAGCGATCTTTGGAGAAAAGGCTTCTGATGTTAAAGATACATCTTTAAGGGTTAAATCAGGTCAAGATGGAACCGTCATTGATGTGAAGATATTCACAAGAGAAGGTTTGGAAAAAAATGCTAGAGCATCAGTTATTGAGTCTGTATCTCTTGCTGAAATTCAAAAAGATATTGATCAGGAATTTGAGATTGTATCTTTAGCCACTCTTAATTCGTTAAAATCATCTTTATTAGGAAAAAAAGTAATAAGCGGCAGAGGATTGTCAAAAGGAGACTCTTTAACTGAAGAATTTTTAGCTGAATTAGCTCCTTCTGAATGGTTCAAACTAAGGATGAAGGATGAACCTTTAAATGATTCTATCAAGGAAGCAAAAGATAAGTTGAAAGCTTATGAAGATGATTTAAAGAAAAAATTTGAAGATAAAAAATTAAAAATCATTTCAGGTGATGACTTGCAACCTGGAGTGCAACAAGTCATTAAAGTTTACTTAGCGGTTAAAAGAAGAATACAGCCCGGTGATAAATTAGCTGGGAGACATGGAAACAAAGGAGTTATTTCAGTAATCATGCCTGTGGAAGATATGCCCTTCGATGAAAATGGAGAACCGGTAGACGTTGTGCTTAATCCTCTTGGTGTCCCTTCAAGAATGAATGTCGGACAGTTAATGGAAACACATTTAGGTTGGGCTTCGAAAGAGCTTGGAAGAAAAATTGGTGAGTTAATTAACAATGCCAATAACTTAGCAGAGACAAAGAAATTTGTTGAGAAAGTTTATTCTTCAACCGGAAGATCAGAAGATTTATCCAAGTTGAGTGATAAAGAATTCAAAGAGCTTTGCGGAAATCTTAAAACTGGAGTTCCTATGGCAACACCAGTATTCGATGGAGCTTCAGAACAGGAAATTAAGAGTATGCTTGAGTTAGCTGGATTGCCTACTTCTGGTCAAACAACACTGTTTGATGGAAGAACTGGAGATGCATTTGAAAGACCAGTCACAATTGGTTACATGTATATCTTAAAACTGAACCATTTAATTGAAGACAAAATGCACGCAAGATCAACGGGTTCCTACAGTCTTGTTACTCAGCAACCTCTCGGTGGTAAAGCTCAATTCGGTGGCCAAAGACTTGGTGAAATGGAAGTTTGGGCATTAGAAGCATATGGCGCAGCTCACACACTTCAAGAAATGCTAACGGTTAAATCTGATGATGTGCCAGGTAGAACAAAGGTCTACAAAAATATAGTTGATGGAAATTATGAAATGGAATCAGGTATTCCTGAATCCTATAATGTACTAACAAAAGAAATCAGATCTCTTGGAATAGATATCGATTTCACAGAGGTGTAATAGTTTTATGAAAGATTTACTTAAATTATTTAATCAGGATAAAGATGATAACTTTAACGCAATTAAAGCTGGATTAGCTTCACCTCAGCAAGTTAGGTCATGGTCTTTTGGTGAAGTTAAGAAGCCAGAAACAATAAACTATAGAACTTTTAAGCCAGAAAGAGATGGCTTGTTTTGCGCAAAGATTTTTGGACCTGTAAAAGATTACGAATGTATTTGTGGAAAATATAAAAGAATGAAGCATCGTGGAGTGGTCTGCGAAAAATGCGGTGTTGAAGTAACTTTAGCTAAAGTTAGAAGAGAAAGAATGGGCCACATAGAACTTGCAGCGCCAGTAGCTCATATTTGGTTTTTAAAATCATTGCCGTCAAGAATTTCACTTTTATTAGATATGACCTTAAGAGAAATAGAAAGAATTCTTTATTTTGAATCCTTTGTTGTCACTGAGCCAGGCATGACCGACTTAGAAAAAGGTCAAATTTTAGATGAAGAGGAATACTTCGAAGCTCTAGAAACATATGGTGAAGAATTTGAAGCAGGAATGGGAGCAGAATCTGTAAAAATTCTTCTTTCTGAAATGAATTTAGAAGAAGAAATTGCAGAAGTAGTTAGTTTGATTGAAGGAACTAATAGCGAAGCTAAAATAAAAAAATTATCTAAAAGATTAAAAATTCTTAAAGGATTTGTTAACTCCTCAAATAAACCAGAATGGATGATTTTAGATGTTTTGCCTATTCTTCCACCAGATTTAAGACCTTTAGTTCCTCTTGAAGGGGGGCGTTTTGCTACATCTGATTTAAATGATCTTTATAGAAGGGTTATCAATAGAAATAACAGACTTAAAAGACTTCTTGAGCTAAGTGCTCCTGAAATTATAGTAAGGAACGAAAAAAGAATGTTACAAGAATCTGTAGACGCTCTTCTTGACAACGGTAGAAGAGGAAGAGCCATCACTGGTTCGAATAAAAGACCCCTTAAATCTTTATCAGACATGATAAAAGGTAAGCAAGGAAGATTCAGACAAAATCTACTAGGAAAGCGAGTAGATTATTCTGGAAGATCGGTAATTGTAGTTGGACCTACTCTTAAATTGCATCAATGCGGGCTTCCTAAGAAAATGGCTTTAGAACTTTTTAAACCTTTTGTGTTTGGAAAGCTTCAAAATTTAGAATTAGCTACTACTATAAAGGGAGCTAAGAGAATGGTAGAAAGAGAAGAGCCTGTTGTTTGGGATATTCTTGCAGATGTAATTCGTGAACATCCTATCTTACTGAATAGAGCGCCAACTCTTCATAGGCTTGGAATTCAAGCTTTTGAACCAATTCTTATTGAAGGTAAAGCAATCCAACTTCACCCACTAGTTTGTAAAGCATACAATGCCGATTTTGATGGAGATCAAATGGCTGTTCATGTTCCCTTAACACTAGAGTCTCAAATAGAGTGCAGAGCTTTGATGATGGCTAGTAATAATATTTTATCTCCTTCTAACGGTAAACCAATTATTGACCCATCTCAGGATGTAGTTTTAGGTCTTTATTATATGACAAGATCTAGAATAAACTCTAAAGGCGAAGGATCAATATTTGCTGACTGCGATGAAGCAATGAGAGCTTATAGTACAGACAATGTTGGGCTTCAGGCTAAAGTTAAGGTTCGAATTAAAGATTCAGAAGGTAACTTAGAATTAGTTGATACTACTGTAGGTCGATCAATTCTTTGGGGAGTTGTTCCCGAAGGCCTATCTTTTGATAAGGTGAATAAGACCTTAACAAGCAAAGTTGTTTCAGATTTAATTAATACTTCATATAGGCACTGTGGACTGAAAGCCACGGTTATCTTTGCTGACCAGCTTAAGAATTTAGGATATGAATATTCTACTAAGTCAGGGTCATCAATATGTGTGGATGATTGTGTTATTCCAGATAACAAAGAAAGTATAATTACTAAAGCAGAAGGCGAAGTAAAAGAAATAGAAGCTCAATATTCCTCCGGCCTAGTTACTCAAGGAGAAAAATATAACAAGGTAATAGACATTTGGTCCAGAGCTAATGAGACAGTTGCAAGTTCTTTAATGGATACAATATCTACGGATACTGTCATCAATAAAGAGGGCAAGGAGGAGCAAGAAGCTTCTTTCAATTCCGTTTTCATGTATCTAGACTCTGGAGCAAGAAGCTCGCCTGCCCAGGTAAGACAACTTTCTGGCATGAGAGGGCTAATGGCCAAGCCAGATGGATCAATCATTGAAACTCCAATAACAGCTAACTTCAGAGAAGGATTGACCGTACTTCAGTACTTTACCTCAACCCATGGAGCTAGAAAGGGTCTAGCAGATACAGCTTTAAAAACAGCAAATTCAGGTTACCTAACAAGAAGACTAGTAGATGTTGCTCAGGATTTAGTTATCAGAGAAGAAGATTGTGGAACTGACGAAGGTTTAGAATTAAGAACTATTGTAGAAGGTGGTGAAGTAGTTCAACCACTTAAAGATAGAATTTTAGGTAGAGTGATTGCAGAAGATATTGTCTCAAAGGATGGTGAATTCAAACTCAAGAAAGGTACTTTAATAGATGAAGATCTTGCAGATGCTCTATATAAAAATAATATTAATTTTGCCAAAGTAAGATCTGCGATAACTTGCGAAACAAGTTTTGGAATTTGTTCAAATTGTTACGGAAGAGATTTGGGAAGAGGTCATCTTGTAGATCCAGGAGAAGCTGTAGGAATTGTAGCTGCTCAATCTATCGGTGAGCCCGGAACACAGTTAACCATGAGAACATTCCACATCGGTGGGGCTGCGTCTAGATCTTCTGAAGTAGATAAGATTGAAGTTAAGTTCGATGGAGTTGTTCAATATAAAAATATTAGCTCAGTTCAAAATAAAGATAAAAAAGAAGTTTGCACATCTCGATCTGCTGAAATAATTCTATTAGATGAAAACGATGCTGAACGAGAAAGGTATAAGTTACCTTACGGCGCTATCTTAAGCACTAAAGATGGAGCTTCTGTTAAATCTGGAGAAGTTATAGCAAATTGGGACCCTCTAAATCATCCAATTATCTCTGAAGTTAAAGGAAAGGCTAATCTTATTGATATGGAAAGTGGAATATCAGTAAGGGTTGTAGATGATTCTCTTACGGGACTTTCTAGTATTGAAGTCTTAGATGCTGCCGAAAGAACTGCAGCTGGAAAAGACTTAACACCAACTATTTCAATAGTAGATGGCAAGGGAAATGAAGTTTTATTGCCTAATGGAAAAAGACCTGCTAATTACGTTTTAGAGCAAAAATCTCTGGTCAATGTTTCTGCCGGTCAAGCTATCAATGTAGGTGATGTAATTGCAAGAATACCTAAAGAATCTTCTAAAACGAAAGATATTACCGGTGGCCTTCCTCGAGTTGCAGATCTGTTTGAAGCTAGGAAACCCAAAGAAGTTGCTATCTTAGCTGAAATGACAGGAATAGTTTCTTGGGGAAAAGAAACTAAAGGGAAAAGAAGGTTGATCATTACTGGTAAAGAAGGCACTGATGAAGTAATAAGCGAAAATCTTATAGCTAAAACAAGAAGTATTAACGTATTTGAAGGTGAAACTGTAAACAAAGGCGATGTAATAAGTGAAGGTTCATTGAGCCCGCATGATATTTTAGCTCTTAAAGGTGTTGCAGAATTAACAGACTACGTAGTTAATGAAATTCAAGACGTTTACAGACTTCAAGGGGTTGAAATTAGTGATAAGCATATCGAATGTATTCTTAGACAAATGCTTAAGAAAGTTGAAATAACCTCAATAGGAGATTCTAATTTTATTATGGGAGATCAAGTTGAATATTCCGAAGTTGTAAATATTAATAAGAAATTAATTTCTGAAGGTAACACTCCAGCAACCTTTAATAGAATGCTTCTTGGTATTACTAAAGCTTCTTTAGCAACTGAATCATTTATTTCAGCTGCTTCATTCCAAGAAACAACAAGAGTTCTAACTGAAGCTGCTGTTACAGGAAAGGTAGACAAATTAAGAGGTCTTAAAGAAAACGTTGTCATTGGAAGGTTGGTCCCTTCAGGAACTGGATATAATGTTAGAGAAGAAGAAAAAGATACATCTATCTCCGATTTTGAATCTGAAATGGCAGATGCAATGGACAATGAAGAAACTAAATCCGAAGATGGTAAATAATCATTTGACCCATATGCATTACATACTTACAATCGCAACTCAAAATTATGACAACAGTTAATCAATTAATAAGAAAGCCAAGAAAAACAAAGAAGGTCAAAAGTGGCGTTCCTGCTTTAAATGGATCTCCTCAAAAAAGAGGTGTGTGCACTAGGGTTTATACAACAACTCCTAAAAAACCAAATTCTGCTTTAAGAAAGGTTTGTAAAGTGAGACTTACATCTGGCTACGAGGTTATTTCTTATATTGGTGGCGAAGGTCATAACCTTCAAGAACACTCGGTTGTTTTGCTTAGAGGCGGAAGAGTAAAAGACTTACCTGGTGTCAGATACCATACTGTAAGAGGGACGCTTGATACCACTGGAGTTGATGATCGTAAACAAAGAAGATCTAAATATGGATCTAAAAAACCTAAATAAGAAAAATGCCTAGAAAAGGACCAATCCCAAAAAGAGTAATTTTACCAGATCCAAAATATGGAAATCTGAAACTTGCTAAATTTGTTAACAATCTAATGGAAAGAGGAAAAAAAAGTACAGCAGAAAAAATTATATATTCAGCTTTAGAAGAAATTTCAACTAAAGCAAAAAGAGACCCATTGGAAGTGTTTGAAGAAGCATTAGATCAAGTAGGTCCTCACGTCGAAGTAAAATCAAGAAGAGTTGGTGGAGCGACTTACCAAGTTCCACTAGAAGTTAAATCCGGAAGAAAAATGGCTTTAGCGATGCGTTGGATAGTAACGAGTGCAAAAAAAAGATCAGAGAAAAAAATGTCTACTAAATTAGCAAATGAACTTATGGAAGCTTCTGATGGAAAAGGAGAGGCAGTCAAGAAAAGACAAGATACACATAAAATGGCCGAGGCAAATAAAGCTTTTTCTCATTTTAGATTTTAATAATATTTTTAAGGATTTGATATGAGCTCTAGAAAAGTTCCACTAAATTTATATAGAAACATTGGTATCTGTGCTCACGTAGATGCAGGCAAGACCACAACTACTGAAAGAGTTCTCTACTACACTGGTATTTCTCATAAAATTGGAGAAGTACATGATGGTGCAGCCACTATGGACTGGATGGAGCAAGAACAAGAGCGAGGGATAACAATAACTTCAGCCGCAACAACATGTTTTTGGAGCGGCATGAGAAAGAACTTCTCCGAACATAGAATAAATATTATTGATACGCCTGGGCACGTAGACTTTACTATTGAAGTAGAAAGATCTCTAAGAGTTTTAGATGGAGCAGTTGTTGTTTTTTGTGGAAGTTCAGGTGTTGAGCCTCAGTCTGAAACAGTCTGGAGACAAGCCAATCGTTATAAGGTTCCTAGAATTGCATTTATAAATAAAATGGATAGAGCTGGCGCTGACTTTGAAAGAGTCGTCGAGCAAATGAGAGCTAGGCTTGGAGCAGTAGCTGTTCCCATCCAACTGCCAATTGGAGCAGAAGATGATTTCGCTGGAATTATAGATTTAATCAAAATGAAAGCTTTGTATTGGGATGGGGATGACAAGGGTATTTCCTATGAAGAAAAAGATATTCCAGAGAATCTGTTAGAAAAATCTAAAAAGTATAGAGAAGAAATGTTAGAAAGCGTCGCTGAAGCAAGCGAAGAATTAATGGATAAATATCTAACTGATGGAGACTTATCTGAAGAAGAAATAAATGCAGGATTAAGAACAAGAACTTTAAACAATGAAATAGTAGTCTGTATCTGTGGATCTGCTTTTAAAAATAAAGGTGTTCAGCCAATGCTTGACGCCGTGATAGATTTTCTTCCATCACCAACAGAAGTAGAAGCTATTCAAGGTTTATTAGAAGATGAGGAGACTGTAGAATCTAGGAATTCTAGTGATGATGAGCCTTTTTCTGCATTAGCTTTTAAAATTGCTACCGATCCATTCGTAGGAACACTAACCTTTATTAGAGTTTATTCCGGCGTCTTGTCTCAAGGAGACGCAGTCTATGCTCCGGCAAAAAGATCTAAAGAAAGAGTTGGAAGAATGTTACAAATGCATGCTAACAATCGAGAAGAGATATCTGAAGTAAGAGCAGGCGATATAGCTGCTGTTATAGGACTTAAAGACGTAACTACAGGAGATACTCTTTGTGATCTTAAAAAAACTATAATTTTAGAAAAAATGACTTTCCCTGAACCTGTTATATCAGTTGCAGTGGAGCCAAAAACAAAATCAGATCAAGAAAAAATGGGCACAGCTTTAGGAAGGTTAGCTCAAGAAGATCCATCTTTTAGAGTTCAAACTGATCAAGAGTCAGGACAAACTATAATCTCAGGCATGGGTGAGCTACATCTTGATGTTTTGGTAGACAGAATGAGAAGAGAATTTGACGTAGAGGCGAATATAGGAAAACCACAAGTTGCCTATAGAGAATCAATTAGAAAATCTGTTGAATCAGAAGGAAAATTTGTTCGTCAATCTGGCGGTAAAGGTCAATATGGTCACGTATGGCTTAAAATAGAACCTCTGCCAGAAGAAGAAAAAGAAGACGAAAAGGAAACATTCCAATTTATTAATAAGATAGTAGGTGGAACTATCCCTAGAGAATTTATACCAGCAGTAGAAAAAGGTGCGAAAGAACAAATGGAATCTGGAGTTATAGCCGGATATCCTTTGATTGATGTAAAAGTTACTGTCTATGATGGTTCTTTTCATGATGTAGATTCGAGTGAAATAGCTTTTAAAGTAGCGTCATCAATGGCCGTAAGGGATGGAGCCTTAAAAGCAAATCCAGCTTTATTAGAGCCAATAATGAAACTAGAAGTTGTTACACCTGAAGAGTATATGGGAGATGTTGTTGGAGATTTAAATAGAAGAAGAGGAATAGTTTCGGGAATGACAGATGTCCATGCCGGAAAAGTCTTAGATGGAGAAGTCCCTCTGGCAGAAATGTTTGGATACGCTACCGATCTTAGATCTGCTACTCAAGGAAGGGCAACCTTCACCATGGAACCTCTTAAATATTCAGAAGTCCCTAATAACGTAGCTGAAGCAATAATAAGTAAAAATTAATAGTTAAAAAAAAGATTATAATTCCAGAATGAATTTTCCATCTTGGTTAAAATGGTTCTCTTTCTTCATCGTTTTAACAACAACCTTAATAATTCCATTAATACTTTTAGAGGCTTCTTTTTCAATATATGGAGAAGAAGCTTTGGCTTGGTCGCAGGGAAATTTAATAGCAACTTCATTTATAGTTATATCTGCTTTAACTGCTGACGTTTTTCTTCCTGTCCCCAATGGTTTAACTAATACTTTGGCAGGGGTATCTCTTGGCTGGCCTTTAGCTTCATTAATAGTCTGGATAGGTATGAACTTTGGATGTATTTTTGGGTATACCATAGGAAGATTTGCTGGAAGACCATTAGCCAAGTTTATAGTTGGGGAAAAAGACTTAGTAAACGCTCAAAATACATCAAAGAAATTTGATGTTATCAGTTTAATTCTAGCCCGACCCGTACCGGCATTTGCGGAGTTAACCACATTGGCAGCAGGTATCACTAAAATGCCTTTTACTAAATTTTTAATTGTTACATCCATAGTAAACATAGCTGTTGCTGTTGTGTTTGCTGGATTAGGGGCTGCCGCATTAGCATCATCATCTGCAACTATTGCTTTTCTAGGCGCTGCTTTATTACCTGCAATTTTTTATTTTTTGTATAAAAAATTTAACAATTAATTTATAGGTTGACACTACCTCCTAGCGATCATAGAATTGCCGTCCATTTGCTTATTTAAAGCTGTTTACAGGTTTATTTAAGTAATAAGTTCTTTAACAATTTTGTATTTTTTTTGAGGTGTAGGTTTTGCAAAACCAAAACATAAGAATAAGGCTCAAAGCCTTTGATAACAGACTGATAGACAAGTCCGCTAAGGAAATTGTCGAAACAGTAAAAAGGACAGGAGCTCTTATAAAGGGTCCTATTCCTATGCCAGTGAGAAAAAGACTTACGACTATCCTTATTTCCCCTCACAAGGACAAGGACGCAAGAGATCAATACGAAATTAGAACTTATAAAAGAGTCATGGACATAATAAAGCCTACAGAAAAAACTGTAGATGCTCTGATGAAATTAGATTTATCTGCAGGTGTAGATGTTCAAATTTCTCTGGACGAATTAACTAAATAAGGTATTTAAAGTGATTGGTTTAATAGCGACAAAAGAAGGAATGACTAGAATTTTCCAAGAAGATGGAAAATCAGTTCCTGTAAGCGTTTTAAAAGTAGATACAAACTATGTGTCTCAAATCAAAACAAACGAAACAGACGGTTATAATTCTGTTCAATTATCTTCTATTGACCAAAAAGAAAAAAATCAGTCTAAATCTAAACTTGGGCATCTTTTAAAAAATAATATTTCTTTAAAGAAACATTTAAAAGAATTTAGAATTGAAACCTCAGAACTTGAAAGCCTAGAACTAGGTAAAGAATTTTCAGTTGATCTTTTTGAAGAAGGTCAATTAGTAGATGTATCTGGCGTATCAAAAGGTAAAGGCTTTGCTGGTACAGTAAAAAGATGGAATTTTGCTACTCAGGATGCAACACACGGTAATTCTCTAGCACACAGAAAACCTGGTTCAATTGGGCAATGCCAAACTCCCGGAAGAGTTTGGAAGGGTAAAAAAATGGCAGGACACATGGGGCATGAAAGTAAGACAACTCAAAATCTAAAAGTTATAAGAGTTGATGGTGAAAATAATCTTCTTTTAGTCCGTGGCGCAGTTCCAGGTCCTAATGGTTCCTCAGTTGTTATAAAACCAGCAGTTAAGGCTTAACTATGGATTTACCTATTTTAAATTCAAAATCTAAGACTTCTTCTGTCTCAGAAATAATTTTTAATCAGCCTGTAAACAAAGAGTTGGTTACCCAGCTAATAAATAGTTTTGTATCAAATAGTCATCAAGGTACCAAAGCTCAGAAGAATAGATCTGATGTTAGCGGTGGTGGGAAAAAACCTTGGAGACAGAAGGGAACAGGAAGAGCTAGAGCAGGAACAATAAGAAGTCCAATATGGAAAGGTGGCGGAGTAACTTTTGCAGCGAGATCTAAAAGTTCTAATCCAAAAAAAATTAATAGAAAAATGTACAAATCAGCTATGCGATCTATTTTATCTTCATTAGTAGAAGAAAACCGAGTAGTTTTAGGGAGCAGTATAAATATAGAAAACCCTAAGACAAAAGATTTGATAGATTTCATGAATAAGATAGGCTTTAAGGGCGGTTTAATAATTGTGAATGAAATATCAGAAAATATTAAGTTAGCTTCAAGAAATATTCCTAACCTGCAAATAGTTGATGTTAATTCAATAGATCCTATTAGCTTGCTTAGACATGAATCTACTCTAATATCAGAAGATTCATTACCGAAATTGGAGGAATTACTCACATGAGTTCTTTATTTCCAAGTCAGGTAATAGTCTCAGCGCTCTTAACTGAGAAAGCTTCATTGGTTGGTCAAAGCGCTAACACTTATGTATTTAAGGTAACTCAAAGAGCTACTAAATTAGACATAAAAAAAGCAATAGAAAAAAAGTTTAATGTTAGCGTTACAAACGTAAATTTGCTTAACGTTAAAGGAAAGGTAAAAAGAGGCGGAAAAGGAAAATTAACAAAAAAGTCAGACTGGAAAAAAGCGTATATCTCTTTAAAGGCTGAAGACAGAATAGAAATATCACAAGATTAATATGGCAATAGTAAAAGCAAAACCAACATCCCCTGGTAGAAGATTTAGAAGTCTTACTTCCGGAGTAGACTTATATAAAGGGAGATCCTTTGCCCCTTTAACTGAGGCCAAGCCTAAGAGTGGTGGAAGAAATAATAATGGAAGAATCACAACTCGTCACATAGGTGGAGGTCACAAGCACCACTATAGAGTGATAGATTTTAAAAGAAATAAAGATGGCATTGCTGCACGTGTTGAAAGGTTGGAATATGATCCCAATAGATCTGCACATATTGCCTTGCTTTTATATTCAGATGGAGAAAGAAGATACATCATTGCGCCAAAAGGTTTGAAGGTGGGAAGTAAAATTATGTCTGGATCTGGATCAGAAATAAGTGTTGGAAATTGTTTGACGCTTGAAGAGATACCAGTTGGAACCACTCTCCACTGCGTAGAGCTTAAACCTAAAAAGGGAGCTCAACTTGCAAGAAGCGCTGGGACCTCAGTTCAATTTGTAGCTAAAGAAGACGGATATGCTTCTATCAGATTGAAAAGTGGAGAATTCAGAAAAGTATTATGTGCCTGTAGAGCAACTATTGGAGAAGTATCAAATTCAGAACATTCACTCAAGTCCTTTGGTAAAGCGGGCGCTAAAAGATGGATCGGGGTTAGGCCAACCGTTAGAGGAGTTGCAATGAATCCAATAGATCACCCTCATGGTGGTGGAGAAGGAAAAACTTCTGGAGGAAGGCATCCCGTATCTCCCTGGGGAACTCCTACAAAAGGCTTTAGAACAAGAAGCAATAAGAGAACCGATTCTCTAATCATAAGAAGAAGGAAGAAGTAATGCCTAGATCAGTAAAAAAAGGACCATTTGTAGATCATCATTTGATGGATAAAGTAATCAAAGCATCTTCAAATAATGACAAGAAACCAATAAAAACTTGGTCGAGAAGATCAATGGTTCTGCCAGAAATGGTAGGACTTACAATCTCTATTCACAATGGAAGAGTTCATGTTCCAATTTCTATAAAAGAAGATATGGTTGGGCATAAACTTGGAGAATTTGTCCTCACAAGAACTTTTAAAATGCATTCTGGGGATAGAAAAACTTAAGATGAACGAAGTAAAAGCAAAGCTTAGTAGACTGCCTGTTTCAGGTTTTAAAGTTAGATTATTAGCTGATCAAATCAGAGGAAAACATGTGGGTGAAGCTTTAGATATTCTTACTTTTAGCAACAAAGCATCAGCGCGAAATGTAAAAAAACTTCTCGAATCAGCAATCGCAAACGCAGAGCATAATAAAGGTTTGGATGTTGATACCTTATTTGTATCTGCCATAACTGTTGATGAAGCTCTCTTATTTAAAAGAGTTCAGCCAAGAGCGAGAGGAAGAGCAGATAGAATTCAAAAAAGAAATTGTCATATAAACATAACCTTAGGGAGTAAAAGTAATTAGATGGGACAAAAAGTTAATCCAATAGGTTTCCGTTTAGGAATTTCAAGAGATCATAATTCAACTTGGTATGCTGAAAAAAATAAGTATCAAGAATTATTACTAAATGATTATGCAGTAAGAGAATTTATTAAAAAAGAATTAGATAACTCTTTTGTAAGCAAAGTTGAAATTGAAAGGCCTTCAGAAAGTGCAAAAGTTTCAATACACACTTCAAGACCTGGAATGATTATAGGTAAAAAAGGTGAAGATATAGACAAGCTTAGAAATAAGCTAGCTGAGCTTATGGGAGTCCCCGTTAGTTTAAATATTAAAGAAATAAGAAAGCCAGATCTAGACGCTCAACTAGTAGCTTCAAATATAGCTGTTCAATTAGAAAAAAGAGCAATGTTTAGAAGAGTAATTAAAAGATCTGCTCAAAATTGCACTAGACAAGGTGCCTTGGGAGTTAAGGTTAGAGTCGCCGGAAGACTAGGCGGAGCTGAGATAGCTAGAGCTGAATGGCACAAAGAAGGAAGGGTGCCTCTTCAAACTTTAAAGGCAGATATAGATTATGGCGTTGCAGAAGCCCACACTACTTACGGAATAATCGGAGTAAAGGTTTGGATATTTAGAGGCGAAGTGGCACCTAAAAAAACTAAAAACTTAATAGACTAATCATGTTTCAACCAAAAAGAACAAAATATAGAAAGCAGATGAAAGGCAGAAACACTGGACTTTCAAATAGAGCTAATACTTTAGATTTTGGTACCTACGGTTTAAAGGCTACATCAAGGGGTCAAATAACGTCTAGACAAATAGAAGCAGCCAGAAGAGCAATGACTAGACACGTTAAAAGAGGAGCTCAAATCTGGATAAGAATATTTCCTGACAAACCTATTACAAAAAAACCTCTAGAAGTAAGACAAGGTAAAGGTAAAGGGAATGTTGAATATTATGTATGCCCAATTAAGCCTGGAAAAGTTTTATATGAAATGGAAGGCGTAGAAGAAGAAGTGGCAATAGAGGCTTTTAAATTAGCTTCTGCAAAACTTCCAGTAGCAACGAAATTTATAGTAAGGAAAACAGTTTAATGGCTAAAAAATCTATTGAAAAAAATACAACTGAGTTAGAAAAGTTGCATGCAGATTATCTTGAGTTAAAACTTAAACATTCTTCTATGGCACTTAAAGAAACTCATAAATTAGCCGAAGCAAGAAAAGACATAGCCAGGTTGAAAACCGCAATGAATAATAAATTAGAGGTGGCAAAAGGTGAGTGAGCAATTAAATAGAACAATGATAGGTTCAGTAATTAGTCTCTCCGGAAATAAATCTAGAGTGGCTTTAATTCAAAGGACTGTTAAGCATCAATTATTAGGAAAAATAATGAAACGCTCTACAAAGATTAGTTTTCATGACGAGGATAATACCTGTGCGATCGGAGACAAAGTAAAGATTAAGGAAACACGACCTATTTCAAAAAGCAAGTCATGGGAACTAGTAGAGGTTATTAAAAAATTTGAGGGAGTTGTAGAGTGATTCAAGTACAAACTATGCTTACGATTGCTGATAACAGTGGAGCTAGAAAAGTAATGTGTATCAAAGTTCTTGGCGGATCTAAGAGAAGATATGCTCATGTCGGCGATGTAATTAAGGTCGCAATAAAAGAAGCTATTCCTACCGGAAAGGTTAAAAAAGGAACAGTAGCTGATGCTGTTGTAGTAAGAACTAGAAAAGATATAAAGCGCGAAGATGGTTCGAGCGTTAGATTTGATGATAACGCAGCTGTTTTAATAAATGCTCAAAAACAGCCTATAGGTACAAGAATATTTGGTCCTGTATCTAGAGAATTAAGAAGCAAAGAATTTATGAAAATAGTTTCGTTAGCACCAGAGGTAATCTAATGAATAAGTTAAGAGCAGGAGACGAAGTAATCGTAATTTCTGGTAAAGATAAAGGAAAAACTGGAATTATTAATAAATTTCTATCCGGTGATAAATGTGAGGTTGCTGGAATTAAAATGGTTAAAAAACATCAAAAACCTAATCCTCAAGCTAATATTCAAGGAGGAATAATTGAAAAGGAGTCCCCGATTCATTTATCAAATATTGCTATTTATAACAAAAAAGCAAAGAAAGCTGACAAGGTAAAAATCGAAGCAAATGAAAATGGAAAAAAAAGAATTTTTAAATCTGATGGAAAGGAAGTTTAAGTGAGCGAGTCTATAATTAAATCTTTATATAAAGAGGCTGTTCCAAGCTTAATGACAGATCTTGGGCATAAGTCATCTATGGCTGTCCCAAAAATATCTAAAGTTACTCTCAACATGGGATTGGGTGCTGAAGCAATAAATGATAGAAAGGTTGTTGATAATGCTGTCGAAGAATTAAGACTTATTTCTGGCCAACAGCCAATTAAAACAAATGCAAGAAAATCTGTAGCTAGCTTCAAACTTAGGGAAGGTTACACCATTGGATGCAAAGTAACTCTTCGTGGAAATATGATGTTTGAGTTTTTAGACAGACTTCTCGGAATAGCAATTCCAAGAGAAAGAGATTTTAGAGGGCTAAATCCAAAGTCTTTTGATGGAAGGGGAAATTATACACTTGGAATAAAAGAACATATTATTTTTCCTGAAATTGACTATGACAAGGTCCAAAAAATAAGAGGATTAGATGTTTGCATAACAACAACAGCAACAAATAACGAAGAGGGTTTGAAGTTACTTAAGGCTTTAAAATTCCCTTTTAGGACGTGAGGTAACAATGGCTAAAGAATCAATGATTGCTAGAGAAAATAAAAGGTTAAAAACAGTAGAAAAGTTTTCAGCTAAAAGAACTGCTTTAAAAGCTATTATTAGCGACTCAAAAGCTTCAGAGGGTGAAAAACAAGTCGCAATGTTAAAGCTTCAGAAATTGCCCAGAGATTCAAGCCCCGTAAGACTTCAAAGAAGATGTCAAATTACAGGAAGACCGCATGCTGTATACAGAAAATTTGGTCTTTCAAGAAATAAATTAAGAGAGTTAGCTATGAGAGGAGATGTTCCTGGATTAGTTAAAGCTAGCTGGTAAGGAGAATAAATGAGTTTACAAGATCCAATATCCGACATGATTTCAAGAATCAAGAATGCTCAATCAAGAGGTCATCCTAAGGTTTCTTTTAGTTCATCTAAATTAAAAAGAGCTATCTGTGATGTTTTATCTGACGAAGGTTTTATAAAGAAATTAGAAATCACTGGAGATATCCCAAAACAGAATATAGAGATAACTCTTAAGTACTTTGAAGATAAACCAGTAATCAAAGAATTTAGTAGAAGCAGCAAACCTGGTTTGAGAAGATATTTTGGAAGCAATGAAATTCCAAGTGTTAAAGGCGGACTTGGAGTAGCTATTTTAACTACTAGTAAGGGAGTAATAACAGATAAACAAGCTAAGTCACAAAATATCGGTGGCGAGCTCATCTGTACAATTTTTTAATTATGGCAAGAAATAATAATAGACCGATTCAAATATCAGAAGGTGTAACTGCAGAGCTTAAAGGACAAATATTGTCTTTTTCAGGGCAGAAAGGCTCTATGGATTTAGTGGTAAATGATCAAGTTAAAGTAGAAGCTAGCGAAGAATCTATTTTGTTTAATCCAAAATTAGAAACGAAAGAGTCAGTTGCTTTGACCGGCACCATGAGAGCATTAGCATTAAATAGAATGACAGGTGTATCAAAGGGATTTGAAAGAAAATTAGAAATAAATGGTGTAGGTTATAGAGTAAAGGTAAATGGTTCTTCATTAGAGCTATCACTAGGATACTCTCACCCAGTTATATATGATCTTCCAGAAGGGGTTTCTGCTGAAGCTCCTACTAATACAGAACTAGTTTTAAACTCAATTGACAAACAGCTCTTAGGTGATGCAGCTTCAAAGATAAGATCATTTAGACCTCCCGAGCCTTATAAAGGAAAAGGTGTTAAATATTCTGATGAAAGAATTATAAGAAAGGAATCTAAAAAAGCTTAGGAAATAAATATGTCTACTAAAATTATTGCAAGAAATAGAAGATCAAAAAAATTAAGGGCAAAAAGCATCGATCTTGGTGTAAATAGACTCTCTATTTTTAGATCTGGTCAACATATATATGCCCAACTTTTTTCGGTAGATGGTAAGGAAGTTATAGCTCAGGCATCAACTTTAGATAAAGATCTTAAGTTGAAAGCTGGCGGTAATTCAGAGTCAGCCGAAAAGGTTGGAACTTCAATAGCAGAAAAAATAATAGCAAAAGGAATTAAAAAGGTTACTTTTGACAGATCGGGTTATAAATATCACGGAAGAGTAAAAGCATTAGCTGATGCAGCTCGCTCTGCTGGATTAGAATTTTAGGAAATATTATGAAAGAAAATTATGAACAACAGTCAGGCGAAGCTTTAGAAGAAAAATTAGTCAACGTAAATCGAGTTGCTAAGGTTGTAAAAGGCGGAAGAATATTTGGGTTCACTGCTTTAACAGTAGTTGGCGATGGAAAAGGTAAAGTTGGGTTTGGAAGAGGCAAAGCCAGAGAAGTCCCTGTTGCTATTCAGAAAGCTTTAGAAAGCGCCAGAAGAAATACGACTGAAATAGACTTAAATGGAACTACAATTCATTACGCAGTTAAAGCTAGCCATGGATCAGCCATGGTATATATGCAACCAGCGTCACCGGGTACAGGAATTATCGCAGGAGGAGCTATGAGAGCAGTTTTAGAATTAGCTGGGGTTAAAGATGTGTTAGCTAAATCATATGGATCAACCAACCCTATAAATGTTGTAAGAGCAACATTCAAAGGCCTTGCTAGTATTGAATCACCAGAAAAAGTAGCAATTAGAAGGGCTTAAAGAAATGTCAAAATCAGATTTAAATACAATTTCCGTGAAACAAGTGAGAAGCCTTGCTGGCTCTAGAGGAATTCATCGCAAATCAGTAAAAGGACTTGGTCTGAGAAAAATAAATCATATCGTAGATGTTGTCGATACTCCTGCAAACAGAGGAATGATTAATAAAGTAAGGCACTTAGTAGAAGTAATAGAGAAATAATTATGAAACTTAACTCACTAGAAGCAATTTCAAGCAATAAATCATCAAAAAGAGTTGGCAGAGGAGCTGGTTCTGGTACTGGAAAAACAGCTGGTAAAGGACATAAAGGACAAAAAGCTAGATCAGGTGGAAGTATAAGGCCTGGTTTTGAGGGTGGGCAAATGCCGATACAGCAAAGACTTCCTAAATTTGGGTTTTCTTCGAAGGTCGCATCATACAAATGTCATATAAAATTAAGAGATTTAGAAAAGTTAGATGTCGAATTGATAGATTTAGAAGTATTAAAATCAAAAAAGATTATTTCTAATAAGATCAAAGAAGTTAAGGTAATTAACGGCGGTGAACTAACAAAAGCTGTAAAGCTAAAAGGAATTAAGGCATCAAAAACAGTAGCTGAACTCATAGTTAAGCTTGGAGGAGAGCTAAGTTAACATGGCTTCTACTGGAATTAAGACGGATGGTTTGAAAGAGTTGTGGTCTCGTTTGAGATTCGTCCTTTTTGCTATTATTATTTATAGAATAGGAACTCATATTCCGGTTCCAGGCATAGATCCTTTAAAAATATCTTCTTTATTTGATCAAAATCAAGGAACTCTTCTTGGGCTTTTTAATATGTTTTCAGGTGGGGCTTTAGAAAGAATGAGTATTATGGCGCTTAATGTTATTCCTTATATAACAGCTGCTATCGTGATGAATTTGTTAGAGGCAACAACACCAAGTTTAAAGAAATTATTTAGACAAGAAGGAGAAGCAGGACGAAGAAAAAGAACTACTTACGTTAGATTAGGAACCTTAGTTTTGGCTATATTTCAGTCATCAGGTTTTGCAATAGCTCTCTCGTCCCAAGGAATGGCAGTTAACCCGGGCTCTACCTTTATTTTTACTGCGATTGTTTCATTCGTTACTGGAACGATGTTCTTAGTATGGCTAGGTGAGCAAGTTAATGAAAGAGGAATAGGCAATGGAATCTCTTTGATCATTTTTGCTAGTATTGTATCGGGTCTGCCTGGAGCTTTAGGTCAATCTTTTGAAGCTGCGAGACAGGGTGAAATAAGTCTTATATTGTTGTTACTTATCGGGCTTTTTGCATTGTTGGCTATAGCTTTTATTGTCTGGGTAGAAAGAGCTCAAAGAAGGATAAGTGTAAATTATGCTAGAAGGGCTCCCAATCAAATGAGCATGAGTCAAGCTTCTCACTTACCTTTGAAAGTTAATATGGCTGGAGTAATTCCTGCAATTTTTGCAAGTAGTTTGGTTTTATTCCCTGCGTCTCTGAGTACATGGTTTGGTCAAGCAGAAGGTTTTGGATGGCTACAAGAAGTTTCTTTGGCTTTAACCCCTGGCCAGCCTTTATATGTAATAGTTTTTGCGGCGCTGATAGCATATTTCTGCTTTTTCTATACAGCTATTCAGTTTCCAGCTAAAGACATGGCTGATAATCTTAAGAGATCTGGTGGATTTTTACCTGGAATAAGACCTGGAGATCATACTATTGAATACATTGATAATGTTATGTCTAGACTAACAATCTGGGGGTCTATATACATGATAGTCGTTTGTTTGGTCCCTCAATTTTTAATTGTTTCAGCAAACGTACCTTTTTACTTAGGAGGAACTTCATTATTAATTGCGGTAGTAGTGGTAATGGACTTCATGGCTCAGGTACAATCACACCTTTTGTCGAGTCAGTATCAATCGTTAATGAAAAAGGCTAATTTAAAAGGTTATCAAAGATAGGAATTTAAATGAAAGTAAGAGCATCCGTTAAAAAGATTTGTAAAAATTGTAAGCATGTTAAGAGACGTGGGGTAATTTATGTAATTTGCCCTACAGATCCAAAACACAAACAGAGGCAAGGATAAAATGGCAAGGGTAGCAGGGGTAAATATCCCAGATAAAAAACAGGCTTGGGTTTCCTTAACTCATATTTTTGGGATAGGTAAGACCACTGCCTTAAAGATATGTTTGAAAACAGGAATAAGTCAAGATACAAAAATTGGTACTTTAGAAGAAGCTGATTTAGAAAAACTCCGTAAAGCAGTTGCTGAGTTTGCAGTTGAAGGTGATTTAAGAAGAGATATTAGTACCAATATTAAAAGATTAATGGATTTAGGTACTAACAGAGGAATTCGTCATAGAAGAAGATTGCCTGTTAGAGGACAAAGAACAAAGACAAATGCTCGAACGAGGAAAGGACCAAGAAAACCAATAAGAAGATAATATGGCTAAAGTAGAAACAAAAGGAAAGAAAACCCAAAGAACTTATAGTGATGGAGTTGCCCATATATTAGCAACTTTCAATAACACTATAATTAATATAACTGACAAACAAGGCAATACAATTGCTTGGTCTAGTTCAGGAGCTAATGGCTTTAAAGGCTCCCGTAAAAGTACGCCATTTGCTGCACAGATAGCTGCTGATAAAGCAGGACAAAAAGCAATGTCTTTAGGTCTGACATCTATAGAAGTAGAAGTATCAGGCCCTGGTTCGGGAAGAGAGTCGGCTGTAAGAGCATTAAATGGGTGTGGTTTGAAAATAACTAAAATTTCTGATGTTACGCCTATTCCTCATAATGGCTGCAGGCCACCTAAGAAAAGGAGAGTCTAGAAATGGCAAAATATACAGGCCCTAAGAATAAGCTATCTAGAAGAGAGGGAACAGATCTTCAATTAAAAAGTGGATATAGATCCCATGAGTCAAAAATAAGATCAGAGAATCCTCCTGGGGTTCACGGAGCTAGAAGAATTAGGTTATCTGACTTTGGTGTTCAGTTAAGAGAAAAACAGAAAGTAAAAAGAATGTATGGAGTTTTAGAAAAACAATTCAGAAACTACTACAAGCAAGCAGCTCAAAAGAAAGGAGAAACAGGAACAAACCTCTTAGTTTTTCTTGAATCTAGATTGGACAATGTGGTCTATAGAATGGGGTTTTCTTCTACAAGGGCAGAAGCAAGACAATTGGTCAATCATAAATCTATTATGGTTAATGGAAGTATAGTTAATATTCCCTCATACCAGCTTCAAGAAGGAGATGTTGTCTCTATTACTTCTAAAGGCAAAAGCCAAAAAAGAATTGCACAAGCAGCAGAGTTATTCGTAAATCGTGAAGATTGCGATTGGATTTCTGTAGATCATAAAGAATTTTCAGGCACTTATACTAGTCAACCTACTAGAGACTTATTGAGTACAGAAATAAACGAAAACTATATCGTAGAGCTTTACTCTAGATAAAAATTTTTAACATTTTATAAATATATAAAAGAGGATAGATAAATGACAGACAACTTTGATGTAATAAAAGACTTCTTAACACCGAAAGAGATTATTGTTGAAGAAATTGATGTAAATCATTCTAAGATAATTTTAGAGCCCCTAGAAAGAGGCTTTGGCCATACTTTAGGTAACGCTTTAAGAAGAATTATTCTTTCTTCAACACCAGGCTCTGCAGTAATAGAGGCAAAAATTGATGGTGTTCTTCATGAGTACTCATCGATAGATGGGGTTAAAGAAGATGTCATAAATATTCTATTGAACCTTAAAGGAATGAGCGTTAGATTATTTGATCAAGAAGAAGTGGAGCTTTCAGTAGAAAAATCAGGAAGTGGCGATTTAGTTGCTGGAGATTTCGATTTGCCTGCTGGCGTAGAAGTGATTAATCAAGATCACAAAATTGCTACATTGGCAGATGATGGAAAAATTAGCATGACTGTTAAAGTTAAAAAAGGAAGAGGTTATGATCCAGTAGACATTAAAGAGAATGTTGAAGGTGAAAATAAAGAAATAGGCCTTCTAAAATTAGATGCTTCTTATTGTCCTATTCAAACGGTTTCATATGCAGTAGAAAATACTAGAGTGGAAAATAGAACAGACTTAGATAAGCTAACTTTAGATGTTAAAACAAATGGAACTATAGACCCTGAAGAGATTCTCAGATTATCAGCAACTATATTACAGAGACAATTAATGGCATTTGCTGAGTTAGGTTTTGAGACTGAAGAAGAAGAGGAGGATGAAACTCCACCAGTAGATCCGATAATGCTTAGACCAGTTGATGAGCTTGAACTAACCGTTCGATCTGCAAATTGTCTAAAAGTAGAAAAGATTTACTATATTGGAGATCTTGTTACCAGAAGAGAATCAGACTTATTAAAAACTCCTAATTTGGGAAGAAAATCACTTAATGAAATTAAGGATATTTTAGCGGCTAGGGGTTTATCACTTGGGCTTGAATTAGAAAACTGGCCTCCATCAAATATAGAAGGCTAATGAGACACTTAAAAACAGGTAGAAAATTTGGAAGAAATAGCGCTAGGAGATCTGCGCTGTTTAAAGGCCTTTCTATTTCATTAATAGAAAATGAGGCTATCAAAACAACAGTGCCTAAAGCAAAAGAGCTAAGAGGTCATCTCGAGCCTTTAATAACTTTAGCTAAAACTGATTCTGTAGCAAATAGAAGATTAGCTTTTGCAAGATTAAGAAATAAAGCAGCTGTAGCTAAGCTCTTTACTGATCTTGGTCCAAGATACAAAGATAGACCAGGTGGGTATTTAAGAATTATTAAAATGGGTTTTAGACCTGGAGATTCTGCGCCAATGGCTTTTATAGAAATGGTAGATAGAGTTTCTTTAGAAGATTCAGAAGAAAGCACTGAAGCAGAAAAAACTGCCTAATAATCTTTTAAAAATAAACCTGTATAAGATTTTTTTACTTTCTTTATTTCTTCAGGCGTACCCTGAGCAATAATTTCTCCTCCATTTTTCCCTCCTTCTGGACCGATATCTATAATCCAATCAGAGTTCTTAATAACATCGAGATTGTGCTCAATAATAACTACAGTATTTCCTTGAGATTTTAATTTTTGCAGTACGCTCAATAAAAGAGATACATCATGAAAATGCAAGCCAGTCGTCGGCTCATCTAAGAGGTATAAAGTTTTCCCAGTTGCTGTCTTAGAGAGCTCTTTAGCTAGTTTTACCCTTTGAGCTTCTCCTCCTGAAAGAGTTGTAGCCGGTTGACCTAGTCTTATGTAACCAAGACCTACATCGGTTAGAGTTTTTAACTTTCTTTTTATTGTTGGAATTGCATCAAAAAAACTTAAAGCTTGTTCTACCGTCATATTTAATACTTCGGATATATTTTTTCCTTTAAATTTAATCGATAAGGTTTCCTTGTTATACCTATCGCCTTCACAGATATCGCACCTGACATAAACGTCAGGTAAAAAATGCATTTCTACCTTGATAACGCCGTCTCCTTCACAAGCTTCACATCTCCCTCCTTTTACATTAAAACTAAACCTTCCTGGTTTGTACCCTTTAGCTCTAGAGTCTTGAGTTTCTGAAAAAATCTCTCTAATTGGAGTAAATATCCCTGTATAAGTTACTGGATTAGAACGAGGTGTTCTTCCAATGGGACTTTGACTTATATCTATGACTTTATCGATATACTCCAGTCCAGATAATTTATCGAAAGGTTGAACTGGGTGGTTTGAAGAGTGAAGTTCGTTCATTAGAGCTGGATAGAGTGTTTGATTTATTAAAGTTGATTTGCCTGAACCAGATACACCTGTCACACAAATCATATTGCCAAGAGGAATCTTTAAATTTATTTCTTTTAAGTTATTTCCTGAACATTTTGAAATCTCAAGTTGATTCCCATTTATTTCTAGATCATCTCGCTCTATACGAATTTCTTTTTTCCCTGAAATATATTGAGCTGTTAAGGAGTTCTTATCTGACATGAGTTTTTTATAACTTCCTGAAAAGCAAATTTCTCCCCCGTGTTCTCCAGCACCAGGACCGATGTCTATAATATGATCCGCACTTTCAATAGTTTCTTTATCATGTTCTACGACGATAACAGTATTTCCAAGATCCTTCAGTCTTTCTAAGGTTGATAATAATTTAGCATTATCTCTTTGATGCAAGCCTATAGAGGGCTCATCTAAAATATAGGTAACACCAACTAATCCAGCGCCTATTTGGCTAGCAAGCCTAATTCTTTGAGCTTCACCACCACTTAGAGAGTCAGCGCTTCTAGAAATATTTAAATAATTTAATCCAACATCAACTAAGAATTTTAGGCGTTCTTTAATCTCCTTAACTATTTTTTCTGCAACTTTTCCTTTTGCGCCTTGCAAATTCAATTCTTCAAAAAAATTAAAAGCTTCTTCAATAGTCATCTCAGAGATTTTGGGTAGAGAATTTCCTGATATGAAGACATTTCTTGCCTGTTCATTTAATCTTGAACCTTCACAGTCTGAACAAGTTCTATGAGTCATAAACTTAGACATATCCTCTCTTATAAGGGGAGAGTCTGATTCTGAGTATCTTCTTAAAATATTATTTACAACCCCTTCAAAAGGGCGAACAGTTTCGATTCTTCTTCCTCTTTTTGATGTGTAACTAAAATCAACATCTTCAGGAAAGCTTCCATCAAGCACAATTTTTTGTATATTTTTAGGTAATTCTTCAAAAGGCTCATCAAGAGAAAAGTTAAATTGAGAACTTGTACATCTAAGCAGATAATGACGATACATATGGCTAGCATCCCAACCTCTAATTGCACCTTGATTAAGGCTAAGTTCAGGTTTTGAAACTACTTTAAGCATATCTATTTCAGCTTTAAAACCTAAACCATCGCAACCTTTGCAAGCACCAGAGGGACTATTGAAAGAAAATAATCGTGGCTCTAATTCTGTAATGCTAAAACCACATATCGAACACGCCATCTTTGTTGAGAATGATAATTCTTTAGATGAGTCATCAATGGGAATAAACTCTACTAATCCATCTGATTCAACTAATGCAGTTTCTATAGATTGAATTAATCTACTTTGATTTTCTTTTTTTAAAGAAAGTCTATCCACTACCACTTGAATATTATGTTTTTTATTTTTATCTAGTTTAGGTAACTCAGAAATATCATAGACTTCGTCATTGATGCGTAATCTTACGTATCCTCTCATCTTTAAATCAGCAAACAAGTGTAAATGCTCACCTTTTTGTTGTTTAAGAATTGGAGCTAATATTAGAACTCTCTTGTTTTGAAATTCTTTAGATACTTTTTCTGATATTTGATCAATGCTTTGACCTTCTAGAGAAATTTCGTGATCTGGACATTTTGGTGTGCCAGTTCTTGCATAAAGAAGCCTTAGATAATCATATATTTCTGTAACAGTTCCCACTGTAGATCTAGGATTATGAGAGGTGGATTTTTGCTCTATAGAAATGGCTGGTGATAATCCTTCTACAGTATCTACGTCAGGTTTATCCATAACTGATAAAAACTGCCTAGCGTAAGCTGAAAGAGATTCAACATATCTTCTTTGACCTTCTGCATAGAGAGTATCAAAGGCTAAAGAAGATTTACCTGAACCCGATAGGCCGGTTATTACCGTCAATTTGTCTCTCGGAATTGAAATATCTATATTTTTAAGATTATGCTGACGAGCGCCTTTGACGTTTATATATTTCATTTATGAGAAACTTTGGATTAGACTAGTAGTTGAAATCAAGAACAAACAATAACATCTTTTAAGAGAAAAAATTATGGCTAGAAGTGGAATTAATAAAGTTATATTACTTGGAAATTTAGGAGCTGATCCTGAAGTAAGAACAACCGCTGGTGGAGATGCTGTTGCGACAATTTCTATTGCTACTTCTGATAGCTGGAAAGATAAAAATACAGGCGAAGAACAACAAAAAACAGAATGGCATAGAGTTGTTTTTTTTAGAAGAATGGCAGAAGTTGTTGGGCAATATTTAAAAAAAGGATCGTCGGTATACATTGAAGGGCAACTTCAAACTAGTAGCTATGAAGATAAAAATACTGGAGAAAAGAAATACTCAACTCAAATCGTTGCGAGAGATATGCAAATGCTTGGAGGTAAAAATAATTCTGAGTCTCAATCAGACTTCTCAAATCAATCTTCTAATCAGTCACCTAGTCAGTCTTCAAATATGGAGCAAAGTCCACAGGGGCTCGATGATGAAATTCCTTTTTAAGAGTCTTTAAATTCTTTAATAATTAGGCTGACATTAGTTCCACCAAAACCGAAGCTGTTTGACATAAAGGAAGTAAATTCCTTTTTTTCTATATATTCATTTGCTAACTTTAATTTCCCAGATTCATCGATGGGGTCATCGATATTTAAAGATTTAGCTATGTATTTATTTTTCAGCATCAAAATGCTGTAAATACATTCCAATACACCTGCCGCTCCTAATGCATGTCCAGTCTGAGATTTAGTTGACCCAATTATTGGACTTACATTGAAAACTTCGTTTACAGCTTTTAATTCAACAGGATCTCCTGCAGGCGTTGATGTTCCATGTGCATTCAAATAATCAACTTCGTTTAAACCGCTCATTTTAAGAGATTGAATCATGCAATTTTTAGCTCCTAATCCTGAAGGAGAAACCATATCTTCTCCATCTGAAGTAGCTGCATATCCAACAATTTCTCCATAAATTTTAGCGCCTCTTTTCAAAGCGTGTTCTAGTTCTTCTAATATAACTATTCCACCACCGGCAGATATAACAAAGCCATCTCGATCATTATCAAATGGCCTTGATGCCTTTTCTGGGTAATCATTAAAATTACTTGATAAGGCTCCCATAGCATCAAATAAAGCGGATTGTGTCCAATGCTCGTCTTCTCCGCCACCAGCAAGAACTATATCTTGCTTGCCAAGTTGAATTTGTTCCCAGGCAGAACCAATACAATGAGCGCTTGTAGAGCAAGCAGAAGAAATAGAGTAATTAACCCCTTTAATACCTAAAAAAGTCGCTAAACACGCTGAAACAGTACTTCCCATAGTTTGAGTAACTCTATATGGACCTATTCTTTTAACCCCTCTTTCTCTGGCTATATCCGCAGCTTCTACTTGGCTCCTAGAAGAGGCTCCACCTGATCCGGCTATGATTCCGACTCTTTCAGAATCAAAGATATTATCTGGAAGACCAGAATCATTAATAGCTTCTTTTGCACTTAAATAGGAATAAGCTGCAGTCTCTCCCATAAATCTAAGAAGTTTTCTATCAATAAGTTCTGAAAGATTTAAATCAATAGACCCAGAAACAGTGCTTTTCATCCCCATTTCTTGATATTCAGGATTTATTTTAATTCCAGATTTGCCTTCAACTAGAGATTTATTAATCTCATCTAGACCTGTTCCTATAGACGAAACCGCTCCCATTCCTGTAATTACTGCTCTTTTCAACTCCATAATTAGAAGCCAGAAGGGTCTTTAAACAACCCTACTTTTAAATTTTTAGCCGTATATATTTCTTTACCATCTACCATCATTTTGCCGTCAGCAAATCCAACAACCAAACTTTGTTTTCTAATTCTTTTGATACTTATCTCATACTCAACTATTTTTGCGGTCGGTAGAACTTGTCCAAAAAATTTAACTTCTCCTGATCCCAAAGCTCTTCCTATGCCTGGATTACCATCCCAAAGTAAATAGAAACCAAGAAGCTGCCACATAGCATCTAAGCCCAAGCAACCTGGCATTACGGGATCGCTAGTGAAATGACATCCAAAGAACCATAAATTTGGATTAATATCGAGTTCGCCTTTTATTATCCCATTTTCATAGATGCCACCATTGGAGTTAATTTCGTTGATTCTATCGATCATTAACATCTCATTATTTGGTAACTTTCCATTGCTAGAACCAAATAAGTCTCCTTTAGAGCAACTTACAAGATCTTCTTTTGAATAGCTTTTTAACTGTTTAACATTCATATTCATAAAACTATATATTACAGTATTTGAAAAGATTGCGAGTAGAGAGTTTATTAGATATCATGCCCATCCTTAAAGGAAATAAAATGTACGCAGTAATTAAAAGTGGTGGTAAACAACATAGAGTAACAGAAGGGGAAGTTATTACTCTTGAGAAGATATCTGCTGAAGAAGGTTCAGTAATAGAGTTTCCTGAAGTGCTAGCTGTAAACAAAGAAGGCAAACTAGAAGTTGGAGCCCCTCTGTTGGAAGGTGCAAAAGTAACTGCAAAAATTCTTGATCATATTAAAGCTCCAAAAGTAACTATTATAAAAATGAAAAGAAGGCAAGATTACAGAAGAAAACAAGGGCATAGGCAAAATTTAACTAAAGTTTTAATCGAATCAATTAAGTATTAATTATGGCACATAAAAAAGCAGGTGGAAGCACCAGAAACGGTAGAGATTCCAATCCTAAATATCTAGGAGTTAAAAGTTATGGAGGCCAAACTATATCTGCCGGCTCTATAATTGTTAGACAGAGAGGAACAAAATTCCATCCAGGAGCTAACGTAGGGATGGGAAAAGATCATACATTATTTGCGAAATGTGATGGAAAAGTATCTTTTATTAAAAAAGGTAAAAATCTTCGTCAGTTCGTAAATATCGAAGCAACCAACTAATCAAATGCGCTTCATTGATGAAGCATTCATAGAAATCACCGCTGGAAATGGCGGTCGAGGATGTCTTAGCTTTAGACGAGAGAAATACATTCCTAAAGGAGGTCCAGATGGAGGTGACGGTGGAAAAGGAGGAAGCATCCTTCTAGAAACCGACGAATCATTAACGACTCTTCAAGATTTTAGACTTCAAAAAAAATATAAAGCTAAAAATGGTAGCCAAGGTCTTGGGAAGAATAAGCACGGGAAAGACGCGGAAAATACTACTTTAAAAGTTCCTGTTGGAACTATTATCATTGATGAAAGTACCAATGAAATTATTGCTGATTTAGTATCTAACAAAGAAATTATTGAAATAGCAAAAGGGGGTCAAGGTGGTTTAGGGAACGCAAGATTTAAAACATCAACAAATAGAGCGCCACGTAAATTTACGGACGGGGCAGATGGTGAGAATCTTAAACTTAAATTAGAATTAAAAGTGCTTGCCGATGTGGGTCTTCTCGGAATGCCAAATGCTGGAAAATCAACATTAATTTCTAAAATATCATCTGCAAAACCAAAAGTTGCTGATTATCCTTTTACTACTCTTAGCCCAAATCTTGGAGTGGTTCAGAGCGATTTCAATTCCTTTGTTGTAGCTGATATACCAGGTTTAATTCCTGGTGCTTCCGAAGGTATAGGATTAGGTATTAAATTTCTAAAGCATTTATCTAGAGTAAAAATCTTATTGCATTTAGTTGATATATCTATATTTGATAACGATCAAGTTATAAAAAATTTAAAGGATATTAACAAAGAGCTTGAACTTTTTAGTGAAGAATTAGCTCAAAAAGAACAGTGGATTCTATTAAATAAAAATGACGTGGATCCATCTCAAGAAAAAGAAATTAGAGAGGTAATTAAAGACAGTTTCAAAGATGTCAAAATATTTTCTATTTCAGCCTTATCTGGTTTAGGCTTAGATAAGTTATTGAGTAAAATAGGATCAAGAGTTATTTCTTTCAACGAAAACGAAGCCAATGAATAAATTAATAGTAATCAAAATAGGATCAAGCTTAGTTGCAAACAAAGAAGATTCTTTAGATTTGGATTTTATAAGATCAATATCATCTCAAATTAGAGATATTACTGAAAAAGGAATTGAAGTTTTGGTTGTGACTTCTGGAGCTATAGCTCAAGGAATGAAATCTTGGGGAATGAAGATTAGACCTACTGAAATAGATAAATTACAAGCACTTTCCGCAGTAGGCCAGATAGGCCTGATTAATGCTTATCAACAAGAATTTAGAATTCACGGAATGTTAGCTGCTCAAGTATTAATGAGCCATAGTGATTTTAAGGACGCAGACAGATCAAAAAATATACAAATGAGCTTAAAAAATATATTTTCTTTGGGGGCCATTCCCATAATCAATGAAAATGATTCTGTTTCTACAGAAGAGATTAAGCACGGAGATAATGATCAACTTAGTGGAGAGGTTGCCAAACTGATTGGGGCAGATGCTTTAATTATACTGACTGATCAAGATGGTGTTTTTGATTGTGATCCAAGAAAAAATTCTAACGCAAAGTTAATAAGTTCTCTTGCTTTATCATCAATGGATGAGCAAAAAATCGAATTTGGAAAACCGGGAGAATTTGGCCGAGGCGGCATGGAAACTAAAATTAAAGCTGCAAAAAATTATTTACAAGCTGACAATGTTGTATGGATTGTAAATGGAAGGGCAGATAATGCGGTAATGAATATATTAGGCGGAGAAAAAATAGGAACGAAAATAACTCTTACTTTAGAAGTTTAATTCCCTTATTTAGTCTTGATTTCTGTCTGGCTGCACTATTCTTAGATAGTACTTTTTTGTTCGCCATTTTATCTATTAATTTTTGAGTAGAGATAAATTGTTCCGTAGCAATTTTGACATCTTTAGATTCAATGGCATCTTCGACATTTTTAATAGCAGTTCTTACAGAAGCTCTTTGAGAACTCTTTAGAACGTTTCTAGAGATTGCTTGTCTAGCTCTTTTCTTTGCTGATTGAATATTTGCCATCGGATGCGAATGATGAAGATTTTAACGAGAATTGTCAATAAATATAATAAATTAAAAAGAACGATCAAGTTTGTTTTAATCTTGGCTTCATGTTGCTTTTTATTGAAGAAGTTTCGGTTATAGCTCCCATTAAAAAATCTAATAAATTTTGAATTTTTTCTTCTCTAGAAAGAGGAACCTCAGTATTATTTTTTTTAAATAAAGTCATGGAATTCCTATCTTTTTCAAAAGATTTATCTTGACTAGCAAAATTCCACTCCGCAACTGTAATTAAAACAGTAGCCCCCATCATTTTGAGCCTTTCGAAAGCAATTCTTTCGCCTTGACTTAAAGATAATTTTTTATAAATTAAACGCCCTATATTTGCAGTATTAGGTAGTCTATTTTCATGCAAGAGATATTGTGCTCTCCATTCTGTTCTAGATAAAAATTGTGCAAGAATTTTTAAAAAATAATTTTCTCGCTTTTTATCTAAACTGACTTCTACCACTGGAGCTATTAAAATATAAATTAAATCTCTCAATTCTAGATTATCTGTTTTTTTTAATTCTTCTTCAAACAGGCTTTTCCTCAGTTCATCTACTGGAATCATTCGATAGTCAAAAATTGCTTTCACTAGTTGATCCATAGAGCCAAAATGATAGTGCATGGCAGAATGATTCTTCTGTCCCGCTTCTCTAGCTATTTCTCTAGTCGAAACATTATCAAATCCTTTTTCCGAAAACAGTTTTTCCGCGGCCTCAATAATTTTAATTTTAGTTCTGTTTAATAAAATATTTTGTGCTGCATCTTCTTTCATGTTCCAATATTATAAGATAAGTGTCTTAAATAAGCCATTTGTCTTAATTAGTATTTTTTATGTCAAATATCACTACCGAAACAATTTATGCATCGTCATGCATAATGATTTAACTTAAAAGCCCACGGCGGAGCTATTGCTTGGTGGAGGCGGCGGGTATCGAACCCGCGTCCATCGATCTATCCCCATCGGTTCTACATGTTTAGTTTCATCTTTTAATTTCCTTTAAGTAACTCCGATGAGCAGGATTTACTTTAAGTAGTCTGAAAAGTCTTAATAAGAAAAAATCAGACATTTTCTCTCAAGCAACCTATTAAATTACCTTCTTAAACCCTAATAGGTATTAGGTCGAGAAGGCTAGCCGAATTATGCAGCTAGTGCGTAGTTTGCTTTATTGCCAACTAAATGTTTTGCAACTTATTTTAACGAGCTTGTTACCTGCTCGACATGCCCTTCAGGTTCTCAAACAGATGTCTAATCCATTTCGCCCCCATAAGTGGATATCTATTGTAAAGGTATTATTGCAACTTACTAGAAAGTTTAGATATTTTGGATTTTTCTTTATCCCATTCTTTTCTTTTTAAGGTCTCTCTTTTATCAAATTTTGTTTTACCTTTACCCAAAGAAATTTTTATTTTCACTAAATTAGTTTTCCAAAACAATTTTGTTGGGATGCAAGTTAGACCTTTTTCTTGTGTTGCTTTAAAAATTTTAGAAAGCTCTGATTTTGTTAACAAAAGTTTTCTTGTTCTTCCTGGTTCCACTTGAAAAGTGACTTCACGAGTGGGAGTAATTTTTAAACCTATAATCCATGCCTCTCCATCTTTCATAAGCACGTAACTATCTTTCATATCAACGCTTCCTGATCTGATACCTTTTACTTCCCATCCAGACAGGGCTATACCAGCTTCAAAATCTTCAGTTAACTCAAAGTTAAAACGCGCCTGCCTATTATCAATAACAGGACGAGGATTTATTTTTTTGTCTTTAGACATTGGGTTAGTATATCTACATAATAATTTAATAAGAATATTCTTGAGTAATGAAAAAAAATAAAATCTGGCAAGGTAATTGGACTTTTATAATGGCTGCAGCTGGCTCAGCAGTTGGCTTAGGTAACATCTGGAAATTTCCATATATGACCGGAACAAATGGCGGAGGCGCCTTTGTTTTAATTTATCTTCTATGTATCTTGCTTATAGGCCTCCCTGTAATGATGGCCGAAACTTATATTGGTAGATACGGAAGGAAAAGTCCGATTAATTCTTTAAATAAAATTACATCAGATTTTAACTTGAATAAAATATGGGTAATTCTAGGATGGCTTGGTGCAATTGCAGGTTTAATGATTCTCTCCTATTACAGCGTTTTTGCAGGTATTGCGGCGGCTTATATATTCAATTACATCCCAGCAACAGAAATTGATCCCGCTCAATATTCAATTAATTATTTTTCTAAATTCGTTAGCTCTCCTCAAAAAATGATTTTATGGCATTCACTTTTCATAATCGCTACCTGCATTGTTGTAGGGAAGGGGGTTATTGAAGGCATTGGAAAAACCATAAGTATTTTAATGCCGACTTTATTTTTTTTAGTAATAGCATTGTGTATTTATTCTTCACTTTCTGGAGACTTTTCAGAAGCTTTTAATTTTTTATTCAATCCAGATTTTTCTAAAATAAATGCTTCTGTTGTCATTAGTGCAATGGGTCAAGCTTTCTTTACACTGAGCATAGGAATGGGTGCCATCATGGCTTATGGAGCTTACATGCCTAAAGAACAATTAATAGGCAAAACAGTCTTGATAATTGTATTTTTGGATACTTCGGTTGCATTATTAGCAGGATTAACAATTTTCCCAATCGTTTTTAGCAATCCTGAACTTTCGGTTTCATCTGGGCCGGGACTTTTATTTGAAACTTTACCAGTTGCTTTTCATTCTTTGCCTTTTGGAAATATTTTTGCATCAGTTTTCTTCATATTAATTACTATTGCTGCAATTAGCTCATCTGTTTCTTTAATTGAACCTTTTACAGCATGGATTGAAGAAAAAGGTGTCTTCTCAAGAGTTCAGGGGGTTATTTTGCTCGGAGGAATCGCATGGTTATTAGGCCTCGGTAGTGTTTTTTCATTCAACATCTGGAGAGCTAAAACATTTTTTGGATTTGATTTCTTGAGTCTAATGGATTTTATTACAAATAATTTAATGCTCCCCATGGGAGGATTGGCGATTAGTATTTTTGTTGGCTGGATATTAGGTAAAAAGTCCATTCAAGAAGAAATAAAAATGCCGAAACCTCTTTTTAAAATATTTATATTTTGCTTGAGAGTAATTGCGCCTTTATCAATATCTATAATTTTTTTAAGTTACTTCATTTCATAATTTGAATATTTTTAATTTCTTATTGATAGCCTGGGTTTTCATAGGGTTTTTCGCATTCCTTTTTTTATTATATAAGCCTGCACCTTATGGAAGGCACATCGAGAAGGGATGGGGAATTGAAATTTCCTCAAGAAAAGGCTGGGTGTTTATGGAGTCTCCGGTATTCTTTTTAATGCCTTTATATTTTTATATAGCTGGTGATTTTGACAATAAAGCGCAGATCATTCTTACTATCTTGATTTGTCTGCACTATTTAAATAGAAGTTTTATTTGGCCGATAAGATCAGAATCATTAAAAAAAAATATACCTTTATCAGTAGTTTTTTCAGCTTTTTTCTTTAATATTTTCAATGTCTTTTTTCAAGGCACCTCTTTATTTGTAATCGTTCATTATTCTAATAATTGGATCTATTCAATGCCTTTTCTATGCGGATTAATTCTATTCTTAATTGGCTTTTTTATAAATTTTAAATCTGATGAGATTATGATTCAGTTAAAAAAGGAAAAAGGAGAGGGTTATTTCATTCCCAGAGGTTTTCTTTATTCCAAAGTAAGTTGTCCTAATTATTTAGGAGAATTTATAGAATGGCTAGGATGGGCATTAATGACTTATAGCCCAGCAGGTATAGTTTTCTTTTTATGGACTTTATTTAATCTTTTACCAAGAGCAATTTCTAATCACAATTGGAATTTAAAGAATATAGATGGATATCCTAAAAATAGGAAAGCAGTTCTACCTTATTTGATTTGATTAATTTTTATTCTTGAGAAAGATTATTTTGCCATTTAGACAGTTTCCCTTTTTCAAAAAATAAAGTGTAGTGATTAGAGGTAATTTTTTCGCTTCCAATTCTAAAGCTGCCAATATAATCCCATCTATTTGGATTAAAAACATCGGATATAGAGGGAGAGCCCATAATATATTTAACTTGAATTTCTGTTAGGCCTTTTTCTAATTTGCCAATCATTTCTGGAGTTATAATATTCCCTTGGGCAACGGGTACTTTATAAAAATTATCTAAGAAATTTCCTGAGCAATTAACCATCAGGAAAAAAATTAGTGTAAATAAAATATTTTTTAGTAAAATTCGTGAACTCATAACTTAATTTATTGGGTAATATACATTTATTATGGCTGAAGATAAAAATTTAAGGGACGCTGGTTTAAAAGTAACCTTACCAAGGGTAAGGATTTTAGAAATTTTTGAAAACTCAAGTGAGAGGCATTTAAGTGCTGATGACGTTTATAAAATGATTTTGGACGCCGGTGACGAAGTAGGGTTAGCCACTGTTTATAGAGTTTTAACGCAATTTGAATCAGCTGGAATTCTAGATAAATTAAATTTTGAATCTGGACATTCTGTGTATGAATTAGCTCATAACCCAGAATTTGATGAACATCATGATCATATGGTCTGCATCAAAACTGGCAAAGTGATTGAGTTTTCGAGTCAAACAATAGAAGACAAACAAGAAGAACTTGCTGATTCTCATGGATACAAGCTCATTGATCACAGATTGGTCCTTTATGTGGAGCCCAAAGAAGGCGATGAGTAAAAAAACTAAAGAAGATAAAATTTCAGAAGAAATAGTTGATTTAGAAAAATCTGAATTAGAAGAAAATACCTCTGAAATTGATCAAGAAATTGAAATTTCTGCAGAAGAAGAAATTAAAGACTTAGAAGAAAAAGTCTTGAGAGCTCAAGCAGAAATGCAGAACGTTAGAAGGACTTCTCAAAATGAAGTTACGAAAGCTCGATTATATGGTTCGGAGAGTTTAGTAAAAGATTTCTTGCCCTCTATAGATAACCTTTTTAGAACTTTAGACCATCAAGATGAAAAAAATAAGACCGTTCCAGCAGAAGGTATTTCTTTGATAGTAAGAGAGCTGTTATTGGCCTTAGAAAAAAATGGAGTCTTTGCAATTGATCCTAAAGATGAAGAGTTTAATCCAGAAGAGCATGAGGCTATATCTGTAACTGAATCTGAAGAAGTTAAATCGAACATATGCGTGGAAGTTATCCAAAAAGGATATAAATTTAAAGACCGTATTATCAGACCCGCAATGGTCGTTGTATCTAAAAAATAAAAAAAATCCTTGAAATATAAATATATGCCCTTACTTAGTGAAGGTAAGTATATTTATGGAGTATTTAGATGTCTAAGATTATAGGAATAGATTTAGGAACAACAAATTCATGTGTTGCAATTATGGAAGGCGATCAGGCCAAAGTAATTGAAAACTCAGAAGGAGGGAGAACCACTCCTTCAGTCGTTGCCTATACAGATGGAGAGACTCTTGTAGGGCAGAGCGCCAAAAGACAATCAGTAACAAATCCTGAAAATACTCTTTATGCGATTAAAAGGCTTATTGGAAGAAAGTTTTCTGATGATGTGGTCAAAAAAGATGCAGATTTAACTGCATTTGAGATTGTCAAAGCTGATAACGGGGATGCCTGGGTGCAGGCCAATGGAGAAAAATTAGCTCCTCAACAAGTTTCTGCGCAAATACTCATGAAAATGAAGAAGTCTGCAGAAGACTATCTTGGTCACGAAGTAAAAGAAGCTGTTGTTACTGTTCCTGCTTATTTTAATGATTCTCAAAGACAGGCTACGAAAGATGCTGGAAAAATTGCAGGTTTAGAGGTTAAAAGAATAATCAATGAACCAACAGCAGCAGCCTTAGCTTTCGGACTAGATAAAAGCAAAGGAGATCAAAAAATTGCTGTATTTGATTTAGGTGGAGGTACGTTTGATATTTCTATTATTGAGTTAGCCGAAATAGATGGAGAAAAACAATTTGAAGTTCTTTCTACAAATGGAGATACATTTTTAGGAGGAGAAGATTTTGATATAGCGTTAATAGATTATCTTGTGTCAGAATTTAAAAAAGAGCAGGACTTTGATTTAAAAACTGATAAAGCTGCTTTGCAAAGATTAAAAGAAGCCGCCGAAAAAGCAAAAATTGAATTATCTTCTAATCAACAAACAGAAATTAATTTACCTTACATTACAGCTGATGCCTCAGGGCCCAAACATATGCTCATAAAGCTCACAAGATCCAAACTTGAATCTTTGGTTGAAGGGCTTGTCGCAAGAAGTCTTAAGCCGGTAGAGATTGCTCTAAAAGACGCAAAATTAAATCCTTCTGATATAAACGATGTCATTCTTGTTGGTGGGCAAACACGCATGCCTTTAGTGCAAGAAAAAGTAAAAGAGTTTTTTGGAAAAGAGCCTAGAAAAGATATTAATCCAGACGAAGCGGTAGCTGTAGGAGCTGCTGTTCAAGGAGCCGTCCTTTCTGGAGATGTAACGGATATTCTTCTTTTAGATGTTACGCCACTGACGCTAGGAATTGAAACCATGGGAGGAGTAATGACTCCTGTTATAGAAAAAAATACTACTATTCCCACGAATAAATCTCAGATATTTTCTACTGCAGAAGATAATCAGACAGCCGTAACAGTTAATGTAGTTCAAGGAGAAAGAAAACAAGCTAAAGATAATAAGCAGCTTGGGTTATTTAATTTAGATGGCATTCCCGCCGCTCCAAGAGGTATGCCACAGATTGAAGTTTCTTTTGATTTAGATGCAAATGGAATTTTGAATGTTTCAGCAAAAGATAAAGCTACTGATAAGGAGCAATCCATTAAAATTCAGGCTTCAGGAGGCTTATCCGAAGAAGAGATAGAAAAAATGGTTACTGATGCGGAAGCAAATGCTGAAGAAGATAAAATTTTTGAAGAAATGGTGCAGGCTAGAAATGCTGCAGATACTCTTATCCATGGATGTAAAAAAACCTTAGAAGAATCTTCAGATAAGGTAGAGGATTCTGAAAAAACTCAAATTGAAGAAGCTATAACATCACTAGAAGAAGCTATGAAGGGCGAAGATAAACAAGAAATTGAAGACAAAACTAAATCACTGGCCGAGGCCTCTTCGTCTCTTGCTCAAAGACTTTACGCTGAACAACAAGCGAATCCTTCCAGTGAACAAACTGATTCAGAAACCTCCAGTGATTCTGCAGTTGATGCGGATTTTGAAGAAGTAAAAGAAGAAGTAAAAGAAGAAGTAAAAGAAGAAGAAAAATAATTAAAAAACTACTGCTAGTATCTAAATGAGCAAACGCGATTACTATGAGGTACTAGGAGTAGATAAGTCTACCCCTAAAGATGACTTAAAAAAATCCTATAGAAAGTTAGCTATGAAATATCATCCAGATAGAAACCCGGATGATGCTAACGCTTCAGAAAAATTTAAAGAGCTTTCCGAAGCCTATGAAATTCTTTCAGATGATCAAAAAAGACAGGCTTATGATCAATTTGGTCATGATGGAGTTAATCCATCGTTTTCAAATGCTCAAGGAGCTGCGGACGGTTTTAGCGACATATTTGGTGATATTTTTTCAGATATTTTTGGTGGATCTGGAAGGTCTGGAGGATCGAGAGCCCAGAGAGGAGCTGATTTAAGTTATAGCGTAGAAGTTACTCTTGAAGACGCTGTCAAAGGAACTAGTATTAATTTAGACATACCTTCTAAAGAAAGGTGCTCAGGTTCATGGAATCAATGCAGTTACTGTAACGGTGCTGGAGCAGTGAGAATGCAACAAGGTTTTTTCTCTATGCAACAAACTTGTCCTGAGTGCAGAGGAGAAGGAGAAAGGCATGACGGAAATTGTAAAAATTGTAGGGGTGCAGGATATACAAAGAAAAATAAAACTCTAGCTGTAAAAATTCCTGAAGGAGTTGACACAGGTGACAGAATTAGACTCTCAGGTGAAGGAGATATTGGTAAAGATGGAAATGGAGATCTTTATATTCAAGTTGAAGTTAAAAGACATAAAATATTTGAGAGAGAGGGAAAGAACTTATATTGCGAAGTGCCATTGAATTACGCCGATGCAGCTTTGGGCGGAGATATAGAAGTTCCCACACTGGAAGGAAAAGTAAAAATAAAGATTCCCGAAGGAACGCAAAGTCATAAATTATTTAGATTAAATGGAAAAGGAATCAAGCCTTTAAGAGGAGGCTCAAAAGGAGATATACTTGTTAGAGTGTTAGTTGAAGTACCAGTCAAATTGAATAAAGAGCAAGCCGCTCTTCTTAAAAAGTTTAAAGACTCTATTACCGATTCTGATAATTCTCCATTAAAAAGTAACTGGCTAAAAAGCGCTAAAGAGTTTTTAAAAGGTTTTTGATGTCAATCTCCCTATTAATATCTGGAATTACTGGAAAACTTGGCAAAGCAGTCGCAGAAGAATTAAATCAATCCAACGATATATATCTGGCAGGAGGACTGGCATCTATAGAGAATATAAATTTAGGAAAACCTTTGAACACCTTCCTGAATACAGATTCTGATGCTATTTTAACCTCAGATTTAAATAGTCTTAAGAATCAGGTAGATATTGTTCTTGACGTATCTTCAGTTGAAAATTTTGATAATTTAATAGATTTTTGCGGCACCAATAATTTGCCTCTTATCTTGGCAAGCACTGGGCATACCGAAAGGCAAATAAAATTAATAGAAAAATATAGTTTGAGCTTTCCTATTTTAGTTGCTCCAAATTTGAGTGTAGGAATAAACCTCTTAAAAAAATCTTTATTAAATTTTAAAAAAAATAAGCTCATAAAAAAAATAATTATTAAAGAAACGCATCACAAAGAAAAAAAAGATTCACCATCAGGAACGGCTAAAGATTTATCCAAATTTATTAACGAAGAACTCGATCTTGATATTGAAACAAATATTGAGTCAATCAGAGACGATTCATCTGTAGGTATTCACGAAATAAAAATCATCTTCGCAAGCGATGAGATAGTAATAACCCACAACGCAAATAATAGAAAAATATTTGCCGAAGGAGCAATCAAGGCTATCGAATGGGTCTCTTGTCAAAAACCTGGCTTGTACACAATGCAAGAAATATCCTTTTAAGCCTTTGGTCTTAATGGTTTTTATGCTTTAATTCCTTCGGAATTCACCTAGGTGAATCTACTACACACTCGTAAGGATTTAGTATTCGGGTGCCGCTGCAGCTCAAAAAGCGGTTGAATACTTAGCCTCGAGGAGGATTAACCCGGCCGTAAGGCTATATTAAAAGGAGCGTGACATGGATATTTCCATCGAACAAATGTTAAAAGCTGGTGTCCACTTTGGCCATCAAACAAGATTCTGGAACCCTAAAATGAAGCCCTTCATTTTTGGAGCTAGAAATAAAGTCCACATTATTAACTTAGAAAAAACTCTAGAACATCTAAAGCCTTCAGTTGATTTCTGTAAACAACTAGCAGCTGCGAACAATAGAATTCTTTTTGTCGGAACTAAAAGAGCAGCAAGCAAAGTAATTAAAGCAGAAGCTGAAAGGTGCAATATGCCATATGTAAATTATAGATGGCTTGGAGGAATGTTAACTAATTACAAAACTGTTAGAGCATCTATCAGACGATTAGAAATTCTTCAAACTCAAGAAGAAGATGGAAAATTTGATGTCCTTACTAAGAAAGAAGTTCTTGGAATTAGAAGAGAGATGGAAAAATTAGAACGCTCTATTGGTGGCATAAAAAACATGGGCGGACTTCCTGAAGCTCTTTTTATTATAGATGTTCATAATGAAAAAATTGCAGTAGCGGAAGCTAGAAAGATGGGTATTCCTATTATCGGAATAGTCGATACAAACTCTAATCCTGATAGTGCTGATTATATTATTCCTGGAAATGATGACGCGATTAGATCGATATCTTTACTAACTCGAATTATTTCAAATGCATGTTTAGATGGAGCGGCTAAGGCTTCAGGGCTGGGATCCAAAAATGATGGCCCAGTAATTATGAGAAAAAGTGATGTAGAAGAAGCTCCAGCCGAAGAAGCAGCACCTGAAGCAGCAGCAGAAGCTCCAGCCGAAGAAGTAGCGCCTGAAGCAGCAGCAGAAGCTCCAGCCGAAGAAGCAGCACCTGAAGCAGCAGCAGAAGCTCCAGCCGAAGAAGCAGCAGCAGAAGCTCCAGCCGAACCAGAAGCTCCAGCTGAACCAGAAGAAAAGGATTCAGTAAAACCTGAAGAAAAAGAATAAAGGAAACTGAAAATGACTATTAAAGCAAGCGATGTAAAAAATCTTAGAGAAAAAACTGGTCTCGGGATGATGGAATGTAAAAGAGCCCTAGAAGAATCTGAAGGGGATATAGATCTCGCGATTACTAATTTAAGAAAAAATAGCGCCTTAAAAGCTGAAAAAAAATCCTCTAGGACAGCTGTTGAAGGAGTGATTTTGACTAAATCTGATCAGAGTTCAAATAATTCAATTATTCTAGAAATAAACTGCGAAACAGATTTTGTCGCGAAAGACGAAAATTTTAAAAGCTTTACTAATGATGTTTTGAAAACTTGCTTTGATGCACCAGAAAAAAGTCTTGAGGATTTATCAGAAGATTCTTTAGAGGAAAAAAGACAAAGTTTGGTTCAAAAAATTGGGGAAAATATTGTTATTCGAAGAAAATCTAGTATCTCGTCAGGATATGTTTCTTCCTACGTCCATGCTAATAATAAAATAGGCGTAATTGTTTCTTTAGAAAATGAAAATGAAGTGCTTGGAAAGGATATAGCGATGCATATTGCTGCATCAAGTCCATTAGTAGTAAATCCAGAAGACGTTGATGATGAGCTTTTATCTAAAGAAAGAGAAATTATTACTGCTCAAGTTTCTGGATCAGACAAACCAGAAGAAATTATTGAAAAAATGATTTCTGGAAGACTTGATAAATTTCTTTCAGAAGTTAGCTTGATTAATCAGCCGTTTGTAAAAGACCCATCCAAAAAAATAAAATCTTTAATAGAAGAATTTAATAATAAAGTTCTTTCTTTTACTAGATTTGAAGTTGGTGAAGGAATTGAAGTGGAAAAAAAGGATTTTGCTGAAGAGGTTCAAGCGCAACTAAATAACTAATATAATTTAGTGAGAGAATTTAATGATTAGCGAAACAGAACAAGAAGCAAAAGAAAGTATGGCTAAGACCATAGCCGCCTTGGAAGAATCATTTCAAAGAATAAGAACGGGAAGAGCTAACCCAGCTTTGTTGGACTCTATAGAAGTTGATTACTATGGAAATTTGACGCCTTTAAAACAGGTTGGAAATGTTACTGTGGAGAATGCTAAAACTTTAATAATCTCTCCTTGGGAGAAAGATATGGTGATCCCTATAGAAAAAGCAATTCAAATGTCTGATATTGGACTTCAGCCTATAACATCAGGAGACATAATAAGAGTGATTTTACCTGACCTTACTGAAGAAACTAGAAAAGACCTTATTAAAGTTGCCAAAACGGAAGCTGAAAACTCAAAAATATCTATAAGAAATCAAAGGCGGGATGCAAACGGACTACTGAAAGAATATTTAAGTGAAAAGGAAATATCAGAAGATGATTTGAAAAGAGGAGAAGAATTGGTTCAAAATGCAACTGATAGCTTTATAAAAAAAGTTGACGAGCTTTTAGAAGGCAAAGAAAAAGATCTGCTAGATTTTTAATTCTTCCATAATATGCAAAATCTTCCTGGTCATGTAGCAATCATTATGGATGGCAATTCAAGATGGGCTGCTGATAGAGGTTTTTCTAAAAATGAAGGTCATAAAGAAGGTGTTAAAAAAGCGAGAATGGCAGTGGAATTTGCCCGTGAGAATAAAATCAAGCACTTAACCCTTTTTGCTTTTAGTACTGAAAACTGGGGCAGACAAAAAAAAGAAGTAAAAGGCCTTTTAAAAATTTTTTTTCAAGCAATTACAGATCAAACCCCTGATTTAATAGAAAATAAAGTAAAACTTAATTTTATTGGAGATATTCCTAGGTTTGATAAAGTATTGATAAACAAGATTAAAAAGTCACAATTATCTACTTCGAAATATGATCCAGAGTTAAATTTACACGTTGCTGTAAGTTATGGGGGTAAATGGGATTTGGTGCAGGCTTTAGTAAAAATAAATTCTGATTTTTTTTCAAAAAAAATAAAAAAAAATGAGATAAATGAGGAATTAATAAGTAATTACTTAGTTACTAAAGATATTCCTGACCCCGATCTGATTATAAGAACAGGAAATGAACAGAGATTAAGTAATTTTTTTCTCTGGCAAGCAGCATATTCAGAATTATTTTTTTCAAAAAAACTTTGGCCTGATTTTGATGATAAAGATTTTTCTCAAGCGTTAAAAGAATTTTTAAATAGAAAGAGAAAGTTTGGAATTGAAACTGGAAATTAAAAATGTATAAAAGAGAGTTAACAGGAATAATAATCGCTTTGTTCGCTTTAGGAGTAATCTTTCTTGCTTCGACCTATCTTTTTTATATTCTAATGGCTCTGGTTCTTTTTTTTGCAGTTTATGAATTAGCGCCCTTGATGAAGAAGCCATTTTTACCATCTTTATCAATTCTTTTTTTAAT
>CASICS010000010.1 GCA_949373255.1 uncultured SAR86 cluster bacterium
GGTGCCTAAACCACAACCGATATCAGCTACTTTTGCTCCAGATTTTAATTTTTCTTCTACTCCATCTAAGGCTGGAATCCATTCTTCAAGTAGATGGCTTGCATAAGCTGGACGAAAAAATCTCTCTGTACCGCAAAAACAACATTCATGATGTTCATCCCAAGGTCGCCCTCTTCCTGTCTTAAAGACATCTATTGCAACATCTTCTTTAACAAATTGACCTACAACTCCTTGCATTAATCCTTGAATACAAGTTGGCTCACTCTCTCGAGCAAATACTGAAGCTTGCTCTGGAGATAAACTAAATTCATCAGAATTAGCATCAAAATTAACATATCCTCTAGCTGCATTGGAAGATAACCATTCTTGAAGATATCTTTCATCAACATTTGCTTCTTCAGCAATCGCAGAAACATTAGAAGATCCTAATTTATCCATAGCCTTATATACTCCCGTTTGATCTCCTAAATATGACATTAAAATACCTACCGCTCCTTGAACATCGTTAAAGACACTTCCAAATAGACCCATAAGCTTGTCATGATCAACTTGATTCTCAGAATTCATAATTTTCTCCCTTATTGTTATAGGATTAGTTAATCATATGACACTTAAAAATCAATAATTTTTATAAGACAAAGAATCGTCTTATTTGAGGGCGTTATTTATAGTTTTATTAAATCAAACTAAAAATTAATTAGCCCAAGAATGAAACGGACATCCAGTAGTAGAAACATCTGATTTATCCATTACCCCATCAACTACACACGGATTTCCACCATTTAAAACATTTGTAGGCACCACGCCTATAGTATTAGTTGAGCTACCATTGTTAGGACTTACATCTCTTAAGATTGAGTCGGATGAAATAGTAGCTGCATTATCATAAGGTATGTCAGAAATGCCTCCACCAATTATGTTTAATGCTTGAGTTTTGGTTAAGGGTTTTAAGTAGACTTGACCTTTTAAGGGTCGAATTCTATAAGTATTGCCAGTCCCTAATTCCGTAACCTCCTGTCCAGCTTGAATTTGGAATCTATCTATATTTCTATGTGTTGCTAACCACGTACCTCGGCTATCAACTTTGATGCCTGTCAACCATAATTTAATTACTTTATTCCAAATTTAGAAATATTTTCAACGGCTTTTATTGAAAATTTATTTAATTTTTTAATGGCTTTAGAAATTGATGCATAGTCATAATATTCGTTAACTGCATATCCGTCCCAGTAAGAAACTCTATAAATCTCTGCCTTCTTCTCAAGCATTAATTCTATTGGATCAGGGTTTTTAGAATTGAACGTAATTTGAACTAGATGATCAGTTAAAACTAGGCCAACATTTTCTAGTGATAATAAAATATTTTGGTGTATCTCAATGAAGCTATCTTCTCTTGCTAACAAGCTTTCCTTGGCGGTCACATCTGTGTCTTCCAATTAAGTGCCCTCTTTTTATAATATGTTTAGTTTTTCTTCCGGTAACTCTTTTTCGCCAAAGCTTGAAACTACTACTTTTCAAATTATTACGCATGATTTTAATTAGCTCATCATGAGTAATATCAAATTGGCTATGAATTATTTCAAAAGGCGTTCTATCTTCCCAAGCCATTTCAATGATTCTGTTTAAATCTTCTTCATCCATATTGTCATTTTACAATAAAAAAACCCCCTTCAGCAGGGGGTTTTTATAGATTAAATCTAATATTAACTAAGGAGTAGCTACAGTAGTTCCGTGAACCACAGAAGGATTTCCTGAGTTGATAATCCCTGAAGCTGGAACAGCACCAATATAATCGGCGTCGCTAGAAAGTCCTAGATCTTGCAAGTTACTTGTAGCAGCTATTGAAGTTGTTGAACTATATGTTGTAGCTGGATTTGTTCCCAATTTACTTAAAAAGTCATCTCCTCTAAAAGCAAGAACCTTAATAGCTTGTTGAGCTGCAGATGCATCATTATTAGTCAACACTGTACCGTCAGGAATTACAAAATCATGGACGTACCTTAAACAATTATTCCAGCTAGTTACGTATTTTCCGAGAGTAGCTCCTGTACACTTGTTGTAGACTCTTCCTGGTATATTTTCAAGCCTTCCAAAACCCTCAAATCTTAACAGAAATGTCTGTCCAGCATAATCAAGGCCAGTAAAGTTGTACTTCACTCCTGAAGCTGGCATTACAAATTTGAATGTTTCCGGCGGTGAAATATCTACATTCACTGAATCGGTTTGATTGTAAACTTGATAGTCAGCACGAGTTTTTAATCCGATGCGATAAAATCTAGCAACTGCGCCTCTGTATAATTGGTAACCACACAAATAATCAGTATCGCTATAAAAGGATTGATTTTGACGACCTGCAGCAGATTCTTTGAATTTTAAATCGTAACCATGATAGACATCGCTTGAGTTTTTTTCACATTCTAAAGCTGCCTTATTAGTGCTATTGTCTTCAAAAACAGTCATATCTATAGATCCATGAAAACCCCTATTTTGGTTTTGCACCCAACTGGCTGGTTTTTCCTTAAATTGAAATTCTCTTAACTTGTCCTCAGTCTCTCTAGTCAAACCATCAATTTTGGATTGAACATTATATCCAGTAGTAGCTGAAGGCAGGGAAAATGCAACGCTTGTTTGCCAAGTAAAGTCAGTGGAACCATCTTTAATGACGCCACTAGCAACTGTATATTGAGCTCTATCTGCATATTTAATTCCACCCATCTGAGAACGAGTCCCGGCGGCAAAAACAAATGTTTCATCAGAGTCTTTATCACCGTCACCATTAGTATCATAATATCCAGCTACATGCGCATAAGGACCTACATTTTTAAAAGGTGTAAGCGCTATTTCTTTAGTATTCGAATTAGTATCAACAGATTTTAACCCTGCTCCCATAACATCATTGACCAGATCTGCATCCAAACATCGCTCTATACAAGCTAAGTTACTGGGCAAATCAGATGCTTTAATTAACGTCGATTTTCTTGAAACAATCTGATTAGCTGCAGTAGATGACGACGGGTTAGCCATCGCGTTACCTGTAACATTATAGTATCTTCTGTTTTGATCATCCCAAATCCCAAGTTCTGGAACATAACTGTTATCAATCATGATGGCCGCCCAATTAGCAGAAGTAAAACTGAAAGGTGTGGAAAATTGAAAAGGCTCTACGCCTGCACTGTAATCCATGCCGCCAGTTATATTGAAGGTTACTGTAGAACCTGAAACAGAAATATTTCCACTATATTCTTCACAGTTTCGATCGGTATTGTTACAAGATCCTGTAGAAGGAAAACCTAAATTTCCGGCACCAGTTCCAAATTTAGTAGCCCATGTTTGCTCTCTTTTAAATCTTCCAACATAAGCCTGAAAAGAAACCTTATCCAGATCTACCAAACTGTTTCTAACCACATCTATTTGCTCAACTCTAACGTAATCTTTTCTTAAATTATATAAATCAGAATCAGATGTATTGCGTTCATTTTTCCAAACAATGCTATCGGTTACAGCGGCTCTAGAGTCTGAATCAACATGAGTACCCCAGTAACCAGCGTGAGCATACAACACCGAACTAAGAGCTGAATTGGCAGCATTATCTCCATTTGCAGCACGCAAACTCATTGAACTAAGAGCAGCGTCATAATTTGGACCTGCAGTAGTGTTCTGATAGGTTCCATATTCGTAAACGGTTCTTTTTGCGTTAGTTACATCTGTGCTCCAGCAATGCTCGTCGTACAACACATCTTTTGTTGTAGCGCTATGCAACTGAGCAGAAGAGCTATTTACTAGGGTTTCAAAAGCATCATTTCCTATTACTGAACCAGTCTCTGCAGCTATTACTCCAGAAACAATACTCCATTCTTGAGCAGATCTAAATTTTTGACAGAATACTTTAGTAGTTTTGTTCCAAGACACATCCGTCAAGAGTTGATAGACTTTAGCGTCAGAACCAATCACCAAATTAACTTTAGATGCAATAAGCGCTTGAGATAAGGTGTCACTAGAATTGTTAATCGTAATGCCATTCAGCCTAAGGTCGAATATAGGCATTTGTTCTGTATATTGAATTTGAGTTCCTGAAACAGATAAATATCCTTTTTGCATTGATTGATTTGCGGCTATAGCGTTACTAGGACCAAAAGCTGCTTTATTTCTTATATCATAAGTCATGCTAAAAACACCATAAGGATTGGATGCGCTCACATCTGAAGTTACAGTCCCATTAACATAAGCTTGATTCAAAATTTCATATTCTACTCCTCCAATATTTACTTCAGTTTCCACATCAAGCCAACCAATAGATTTTATTCCACCATTAGCAGCGATTCTTGTTACGGTCGATAGGTATTCTTTATAACTTACTGTTTCCACAGCTACATTATCGGAAGAAGTTGCAGCTGCAGCTGCGCTACTCGCAGTTGCTGCTGATAATTCTGCAGTAGAATCTGCACCAGTAGCACTGTCACAAGCGTCTTCATCAATCAAAGCTTTGTATGTTCCTGCGCCGACAAAAGTTCCAAGATTGGTATTTTTTGTAAAACAAATTAAAAAGTTAACCATTTGTAAAGAGTCGTTCGCCATAACTCCATCGACAAAGAAATCCCTTTTAGTTAAGTCTGCATTGTAGTTTTGCGCCGAAGCCATGAAGCTCATTAAAGTCGCAAATAAAATAAATAAATTTTTCATGATTTTTCTCTGGTTTTATTGGGACTCAACGCCCTCTATTTGGTTCGGTATGTTTCCGTTTATATTTTGAGGACTGGAATAACCAGAGCCACCGGAACCGCTTCCACCTCCGCCATATCCGCCGCCACAGGAGGCAAATGTTAAAAATACAACGATTGCAAGAATTGATGATTTAAATGTTTTCATGTTCTCCCCTTATCAAATAAAAAAAATAAATTTAAATATGCACTTTTTTTTGGAAAGCTGTCATCTTAAATTACTAATTAACAAAAAAAAGGAGCACAAGAATTTGTTGAGCATGAAATTAATACTGAAAAAATTAATAAAATTCCAATAAATCTGTAACTCTTAAAAAACACAAAGACCCCCTCTTTTTCTTATATTTCATGCTACACCATTTAACTGACAGTTTGTCTAAAGTTTATAAAAATTCTATAGAGTTATCTTTCATAAAAGAATCGGGGACTGATTCAATTTGTGTTCCTAAAGTATCATTCCACCTATTTAAAAAACCGAATAGAGAAATGACAGCGACTATATCTACGATAGCCTTTTTGGAAAAATAAGACTCTAAAGTATTGAAATGATTTCTTGATGCCGCATTTGGATTTTCTCCAGATGCAAAACTTAAATCTAAAACAGCACTTTCTTCTTTTGTATATAAATCACTATTTCTATAATTTAAAATTTCTAATAATTTTTTAGAGTCCACTCCAGCTTTATTTGCGCCATGAGATGTGTGAGATTGACAATATTTACACCCAGCAGAAATACTTGAAGACAGAGCGATTAATTGAATTAAGTCGGGTTCAATATTCTTACTCATAAAAATTACCGAGGCCAGATTACTAAAACTTTTAAAGAGCTCTGGATTTTCAGCCATCAAAAGACTGCTATTTGGAACATACCCCATGAAAGATTTTGAAAGTTCAAAATACTCTTCAAACTCTGCTAATTCTTCTTGAGAGCTTCCGTCGATAAATGAATAAGACATTCAAAAGTTATTTTGGTTGCATTCTGATAGCGCCATCTAACCTAATTGTTTCGCCATTTAAAAATGGATTTTCGATTATTTGAGCAGCTAATTTTGCAAATTCTTCAGGGTAACCTAAACGTTTAGGAAATTGAGTCATTTCAATTAAAGGTTTCCTAATTTCATCTGAAGCCATAGCCATCATAGGGGTATCAAATATTCCTGGTGCAATTGTATTTATCCTAATTCCCATTCGAGCTAGATCTCTAGCGATAGGAAGAGTCATCGCCGCTACTCCGCCTTTTGAAGCGCTATAAGCAACCTGTCCGACCTGGCCATCAAAAGCAGCGACAGAAGCTGTATTAATTATCACACCGCATTCATTATCTGTTTCAGGTGTATTTTTACCCATTGCTTCGGCTGCAAGTCTTAGAACATTAAAAGTACCTATTAAATTAATTTCCACAACCAATTTAAAATAATCTAATGGATGGGCACCATTTTTACTCACTGTTTTTGAGGCGCTACCGATTCCAGCACAATTAACCAATCCATGAAGAGCACCAAATTTTTCTACAGTTTGATCGATTGCATTTTGTACGCTCTCTTCTTCGGTAACGTTTGTTTTAAAAGTTAAAGTTTCACCATCTATTTCTTTTGGTGCAGATTCTAAATTTTCTTCATTAAGATCTAATAAAGCTATTTTAGCGCCTCTTGCTGCTAAATGTTTTGCTGTAGCTAAACCTAAGCCAGAAGCCCCACCTGTAATCATCACAATTTTATCTTTGATATCCACTTTTATATTCTCCTAGTAAAAATTTAAGTTTGTAATTTATCACAACTTTCCTGCTAAGACATTTAAAAGCGAGTGGACTAGAGATGAAAGCTTGATTAAGATAATCATCCTAAAAAAGGGAGAAAAAATGAAAACAGATTACGAATTTTTAAAAGTTGAGATACAAAATCATATCTTAGTAGTATCAATAAATCGTCCGGAACGAATGAATGCACTGCATCCGCCGTCTCATGTTGAATTTGATCAAGTTTGGAATGAATTTGATGCAAATGACGACCTTTGGGTTGCTATCATTACTGGGGAAGGTGAAAGAGCTTTCTGCGCCGGCAACGATTTAAAGTATCAAGCCGAAGGTGGCGATATGATGCTTGGAGCATCTTCCGGATTTGCTGGAATCACTCATCGATTTAATTTAACGAAACCAGTAATTGCAGCAGTGAATGGAGTAGCTATGGGTGGAGGTTTTGAAATTGCTTTAGCTTGTGATCTTATAATTGCTTCAGATAATGCAAAGTTTGCTTTGCCTGAACCTAAAGTGGGTCTAGCTGCATTAGCTGGTGGACTGCAAAGGCTTCCTAGACAAATTAGCATGAAAAATGCTCTTGGAATGATGCTGACTGCGAGACATGTTCCTGCATCAGAAGGCAAGGAATTAGGTTTTGTTAATCAAGTTGTTGAAAGCGAAAACTTAATGGAAACTGCTATGAATTGGGCTAAGCAAATTGAAGAGTGTTCGCCTCTTTCTATTCGAGCTACCAAACAAGTAGCCTATGCAAACTTCAATCATCCTGATTTAGAAAAATCAATGAAAGAGCCCTACTCTGCAGTTCATGACCTTATGAAAAGTGAAGACTTTATAGAAGGTCCAGTCGCATTTGCAGAGAAAAGAAAACCAGAATGGAAAGGCAAATAAATTTTAAGGAGAGAAAATGTTTAATTTAGATAATAAAGTAGCCGTCATAACTGGCTCATCGAAAGGGATAGGAAAATCTATAGCAACTGCAATGGCTCTGCAAGGCGCCAAAGTATCTATATCTTCCAGAAAAGTAGATGTTTGTGAGCAAACTGCTGCTGAGATCAATGAGCTTTGCAAAGATGGTATCGGGGAAGCCTTTGTTATTCCATGCAATATATCTGATAAAAGTTCATTAGAGAATCTAGTTGAAAAAACTAAGGAGAAATATGGGCAAATTGATATTTTAGTTTGCAACGCTGCTAGTAATCCTTTTTTTGGGTCTTTGAAAGATATTCCGGATGAGGCCTTTGAAAAAATAATGAATAACAATATCAAAGCCAATCATAATCTTTCACAAATGGTCATTCCCGAAATGATTGAAAGAAAAGATGGCAGTATCATTGTTGTCTCCTCAATTGGAGGATTAAGAGCAAGTGAAGTTATTGGTGCATATAATATTTCAAAAGCTGCTGACATAATGTTGGTTAAAAATTTAGCTGCAGAATTTGGTAAATTTAATATTAGAACTAACGCCATAGCGCCTGGTCTTTTTAGAACTGACTTCGCTAAAGCTTTGTGGGAAAACCCGGAGATACTGAAAGCCTCAACTGCAACTTGCCCAATGAAAAGAATTGGAGAGCCTGATGAGATTGGAGGGGCTGCGGTATTCTTAGCATCTCAAGCCGGAAGTTTTGTAAATGGACATACTTTAGTAATTGATGGTGGATCCATCGCTTAATACAATGACAAATAAATTATCAACATATCAAGGCAGATTAGATTTAGTTAAAGAAATTACCAAAGAAGGCATGCTGGAGCTTGAAAAAGCATCAATAAGAGGCAATGAATATAATGTTTTCAAACAAGGCCCTAAAAATTTAAGAGATTATTATCAATTGGGTCTGCTTCATGGTGATTGGACTCATATAGTCTATGAAGATGAAAGATATCAATTTGCTGACACCCTTAAATATTCTTATCAGCTGGCAAATACTCTTCAATCTAAATTTAATATTCAAAAAGGAGATAAAGTCGCTTTTTCAATGCGAAATTATCCAGAGTGGATGTTTTCATATATTGCTGCCACTTCGATTGGTGCGATTGTTGTCCCGCTTAATTCATGGTGGAAAGGAGACGAACTTGAATATGGAATTACCAATAGTGATGCAAAAATATTTATCGGTGATGAAGAAAGACTAGATCGCATTAAAGGAAAAATGAGTGATATTCCAAGGATTGCGGTTCGATCACAAAAATCAGAATATTTAGAGAATGATTTTTATAAATTAATTGAAGACGCTCCAAGTGAATTAGTTAATCTTGTAAATATAGATCCTGAAGATGATGCATCAATTATGTATACCTCAGGAAGCACCGGCTACCCAAAAGGCGTTGTATTGACGCACAGAGGGATAACTTTCGCGCCTTTCTATTGGGTTCTTTTAACAACTATTGGTAAGCAAGCTTTAGCAGATGAACCCGTGTCCCTTGAAGAAGAAATGGCCGCTGAAAATGCTCAAGGAGCAACCTTAATGGCAGTGCCTTTGTTTCATGTTACTGGATCTCATGCTATTTTCTTATTATCAATTCCAGTAGGTAGAAAAACTGTTCTCATGTACAAATGGGATGCTGAAAAAGCCTTGGATACAATTGAAAAAGAAAAAATATCAGCTTTTACCGGGTGTACCTACAATGTCGGCAGAAATGGTGGAAGCACAAATTAAAAATCCAAGAGATGTTTCTTCTTTGAAGGATCTATTAGGTGGAGGCGCTCCTCGACCTCCCGAACAAGTGCGAATGCAGAAAAAACATATGCCAGGTGCTAGTCCTGGAATAGGATATGGACTTACTGAGACAAATGCTCTTGGTGCAAATAACAACGGGGATACTTATGTTGAAAAACCTTCGAGTACAGGTTTTCCTTTACCATTATTGATGGATCTTAAAATTATCGATGACAGTGGTAATGTTCTAAATAAAAATGAAAATGGCGAGGTATGTATCAAGTCTGCTGCTACGTTTAGATGTTATTGGAAAAATCAAGAAGCTACTGATGAATGTCTAGATTCAGAAGGTTGGTTTAAAACAGGCGATATTGGCTATATTGATGAAGACGGTTTTCTTTTCATTAACGATCGAAAAAAAGATATGGTCATCAGAGGTGGTGAAAATATTGCTTGTCCAGAAGTTGAAGCCGCAATTGCTGAGCACCCTGCTGTACTTGAGGCTAGCGTTTTTGGTGTTCCAGACGCACGCCTTGGTGAAATACTGGCTACAAATGTATGTATTAGAGAAGAAGGAAGTCTAGATGCTGTTGAGTTGAGTAGTTTTTTAGCTGACAAATTAGCTAATTTTAAAGTTCCAGCTCATTTTTGGTTTCAAGTTGAAAAATTACCTAGAATTGCATCAGGGAAAATTGCGAAAAAAGACATGAGAGCGGCTGCTATTAAATTATTGGAAAAATAGATGGATATCAAAGATAAAAGAATTGTAGTAACAGGTGCTGCCGGTGGAATCGGGAAAGCATTAGCCAAAGCTTTTAAACTAGAAGGAGCATCTTTTGTTTTAATAGCAGACATTGATGGTCAGAAAGCTTCTGAAACTGCTTCTGAATTAGGCTACAAATCATTTCAAATAGATGTAGGAAAAGAACACGAAATCGAATCTTTAATTTCTTTTATGAATGATGAGGTGGGAGGAATAGATATATTTTGTTCAAACGCTGGAATAGGTGGAGTTCCCATGCTATTAGATGTAACGACTGAAGACTGGCAAAATATTTGGGATGTGAATGTTATGGGTCATATCCATGCAGCTAAACATGTAATTCCTCAAATGCTAGAAAGAGGCTCGGGATATTTGGTTAATACTGCCTCAGCAGCTGGTCTATTGACTCAGATCGGTTCAGCTCCTTATTCAGTAACTAAAGCTGCAGCTTTAAGCTTGGCTGAATGGATAAAGATTACATATGGAGCTAAAGGTATTGGTGTGTCTTGTCTCTGCCCGCAAGCTGTAGAAACTGCAATGACCGCTCAAGGAGCAGGAACTGCTGGTGTAGACGGCATGATCTCAGCGGACGAGTGTGCTACTTCAGTTATTGAAGCAATTAAAAAAGAAAAATTTTTAGTGACTCCTCACGAAGAAGTTTTGGAATATATACAAAGGAAAGCCTCAGATTACGATAGATGGATTTCTGGAATGCAAAGACTCCAAACTAAGTTTGAAGATTTTTATAACAAAGTGCTCAATCAGTCAGAGAAAGACAATTCCTAGCTAATAAATAATTAACTTCATTGCTTTTTCCACTGATTCCCCATATTCGACATATTGGGTAACCATCCTCTCTTGATAACAAATCAAAGTCAGTTACTGTAAATCTGTCTATATAAGCATTATCAATTAACCTGTAAATTTCCAAAACACCGCCAAGATAAGCAGATTTAGTGCCCACATCTACGAAATAATAAGCCTCACTATCGGTAAAATAATCCAACTCATCAGACCAAATGATCTCCATAGAATTTTTATCAGAAGAACAAGACATCAAGAAAAAAGTTATAAAAAAATATAAAGCAAGCTGATTAATAGGTATAAAATCTTTCATTATGTTTACTGCAGAACCCTTTCAAATATTTGGATTTGAACACAATTTAACAATATTTCTTATTTTATCTACTTCTTTATTAATTCCATTGATTTTGAGAGGTTTCGATAAAAAGCCTTTGATTAAGTTTGGAAAAGTTTTGGCAGTAATAATTATTCTTAATGAGTTTGCCAAGATACTTTACTATCCTGCCTTGTATCCAGAAAGATATTTTGTTTTAAATTGTTTGCCTCTTCATTTGTGTAATTTTGCCTCATTTTTTATTGCTATCTTTTTACTCACAAATAATAGGTTTTTTTACAATATGTCTTTTTTTTGGGGGATTTCTGGAGTGCTTATGGCATTGACTCAGCCCGACTATCCATACGACTTTCCACATCTTCATTTTATACTTTTTAACACAAGTCATGCTTTACTCCTTTTTGCAATTGCTTACGCCTCAATAACATTGAGAAATAGACCAAATCTAGAGTCTTTAAAAGATGCTATTTTGTATAGCATTCCAATTTCAATTTGTGTCTACATTATAAATACGTCTATTAATTATTTTGCTGAAGGGAGCCCAGCAAATTATTGGTATCTAATTGAATTTCCACTGGGTGATAACATAACTCGATTTATGCCTGAACCGCCCTTTCATATTTTTGTCTTTATGCTAGTTGCATTAATATTATTTTTTCTTACTTATCTTCCGTTTTATATAAAAGATAAGATAGATGACTATAATTAAGACAAAATACCAAGTCTTTAAAATTAATAAATCTTAAGTAAAATTAAATTATGAAAAATAATCCGTTGTTAAAAGAGTTTGATAATCAATATGGCATTCCCCCTTTTGAAGAAATTAAAATAGAACATTATTTACCCGCATTCAAAAAATCAATTGAAACTCACAAGGCTGAAATAAAAGAAATAATCGATAACGTCGAAAAGCCAAGTTTTGAAAATGTACTCAATGACATGGAGAAATCTGGTTCTGATTTAAATAAAGTTAGTAGAGTTTTTTATAATCTTTTGTCAGCTGATTCATCTGATGATCTCAACAAAATAGCATCTGAAATTAGTCCTATCTTATCTAGACATAATGATGAAATTATTTTAAACCAGGAGCTCTTCACTAAAATAAAAGCAATATATGAGCATAGAGATAATCTTGATTCTGAACAGAGGCGACTAACGGAAGTAATTTATAAAGAGTTTAAATCTAAGGGCTCTCTCCTAGACGAAGAAAACAGAAAACAGCTTCAATGTTTTAATGAAGAGCTTTCAAAATTGTCTTTAAAATTTAATCAAAATGTTTTGAAAGAAACTAATAATTTTAATATGGTAATAGAATCTCCGTCTGATCTTGAAGGCCTGCCAGATGATTTGATTCACATTGCAAAAGAACAGGCAATTGATGCTGGGATGGAAAATAAATGGTTATTTAAAGCTACTAGAGAGAATCTTTATCCCTTTCTGACAAGCTCTGGAAAAAGAGAACTTAGAGAGCAATTATACAAAGGCTATCTAAATAGAGGAAAAAATTCTAATTCTGAGAATAATGAAGAATTGGTAAAAAGAATGGCTAAACTTAGAAAAAATAAAGCCAATCTTTTGGGGTTTGAATCACATGCGGATTTGGCTTTAGATGACACCATGGCTGAAAACAAAGAAAATGTTTTTTCTTTGTTGGATAAAGTTTGGAAACCAGCGATCGCCAGAGCAAACGAAGAAATCAGCGATATGCAAAAAATTATTCAAAGCGAAGGAAATAATTTTAAGCTAGAAGCTTGGGATTGGTGGCACTATTCAGAAAAATTAAGAAAAGAAAAATATGATTTTTCAGAGGCCGAAATTAGGCCTTATCTATCTTTAGAAAATATTAGATTAGCTGCTTTTAAAACAGCGGAAAGACTATTTCAAGTCTCTTTTCATAAGATTGAAGACCATCCAAAATACCATGAAGACTTAGAAGGATATGAAGTGCTTGATCAAAACAATCGATTAATTGGTATATTTTTTACTGATTATTTTGCTCGGCCTTCAAAACAAGGAGGTGCTTGGATGACTAGTTATCGAGATCAGAGTAAAAATAATGGCGAAGTGCTTCCAATGATAATAAATGTCTGTAATTTTCCCAAGCCAAAAGAAGGAGAACCAACGTTACTCAATCTTGAACATGCGATTACATTATTTCATGAATTTGGTCATGCCCTCCATGGGCTCCTCTCAAATGTGACTTACCCATCTTTGTCAGGAACTAGCGTGCCGAGAGATTATGTTGAATTTCCCTCTCAGATGATGGAAAACTGGATAAGAAGTCCTGAAGTCCTTTTTGAATTTGCAACACATCATGAATCTGGAGAAAAAATTCCTGGGGAACTTATGGATAAATATGTTGCTAGTCAAAAATTTAACCAAGGGTTTGCTACTACTGAATATTTAGCGGCATCCTATTTAGATCTAGCCTGGCATACAGAAAAAGATGATGTCCATGATATAAAAGACTTTGAAAATAAACTTTTTAATAAAAAAGGTCTTCCTGCAGAGATAGATAGCAGATACGAGAGTACTTATTTTAGTCATATATTTGCTGGTGGTTACTCCTCAAGTTATTACAGTTATATGTGGTCTGAAGTTTTAGATTCTTCTGCTTTTGAGGGCTTTGAGAAAAATGGAATTTTTAATAAAGACTTAGGAAGAAAATTGAAAGAATTTGTTTATTCTTCTGGTAATTCAAAAGACCTAATGAGTCAATTTAAAAAATTTAACGGTTCAGAACCAAATCCTTTAAGGCTTTTGAAGAAACGTGGTTTAGCTTAAAAATATGAAAGAAAATTTTACGCTATTTGGAGCGGAAATTTCTCCTTTCTCAGTAAAAGTAAGATCTTATTTGAGATATAAAAAAATTCCTTATAAATGGGTTACTAATCAACAATCTAAAGAATATCTAAAGCACGCTAAGCTTCCATTAATCCCCCTTCTTTTGTCTTCTGATGGAACGTCAATGCAAGATTCCACGCCAATTATTGAATCTTTAGAAAAAAAATATAAAGATCCAAGTCTTTATCCCGAGGATTCGCGTTTATCTTTTATCGCCGCACTGATAGAAGAATATGCCGATGAATGGGGAAATAAGCATATGTTCCATTACAGATGGTCTTATAAAGCTGATCAAAATTTAGCTTCAAAACGACTAGCTGCAGTGAATGTATCGACCTTGATTAAATATATTCCAATTGTTTCATCTTTGGCATTAGACAAAGGCGCTCAAATGGTCAGAAATAGAATGCTTCCAAGAATTTCTTTTGTCGGGTCAAGCGATAAAAATAAAGATCAGATTGAATCTTCATTCAAAAGACTCATTAGACTCTTGGATAACCATTTTAAGATCTTTCCTTACTTATTCGGGGGAAGACCGAGTATTGCTGATTTTGGTTTGTGGGGACAACTATATAACTCTTGGATTGATGTCACAGCAAGAAATCTAATCAACCAAAGACCTAGTTTAGTTGATTGGATTAAAAAGATGGAAAATCCCAAAATAGAAGGAGACTTTGTAGGATGGAGTGATGTTCACAAGACTATAGAGCCTATTCTTGAAAAAGAGATAGGTGGGTTATTTTTGCCATGGTCAAATGCCAACTTAGAAGCACTAAATACAAATAAAAAAGAGTTTTCAATAAATTTAGAGGGTAAAGATTTTTCTCAGAAACCGCAAAAATATCATGGCAAATCTTTGTTAGAATTAATTCATAAGTATGAAAGAATACCTTTAAAGGAATCGTTAAAGCCAATATTAGACAAGACTGGCTGTTTAAATTATTTGAGGAGATAAAATGAGTGTTAAGTGGGCAATCAAAGGCTTTTTAGAAGAAGCAAATTATTATATTCAAGGCGTGCCAAGATTCTTTTTTGTTTGGAAAGATGAAAAAGAATTAAGTATCGATACTTTTTTTCAAAAAAATGTAGCCAAATATCCTACAGATACTGCTTTTATCTTTAATGATGAAAAAATTTCATGGCTTGAAGCAGATCAGCAGGTAAATAAATTTGCTGCCTATTTGCAGTCTAAGAATATTTCTAAAGGGGACTGTTTCGCTATGCTTATGGATAATAGCGCTGATTTTTTAATGCTTTTTTTAGCAGCAAATAGAATAGGTGCAGTAGCTGCATTAATTAATACAACCGTTACGGGCGACGGTCTAAAGCATGTTATTTCAATATCAGAGGCTAAAGCTTTATTTCTAGGCGCCTCTCATTTAGAGAAAACTCAAAAATCTTTAGCTGATTCTGATTTATCTAAATTACCGCTTTTTTTAATGGAAGATAATGAATCTATTCCTGAAGGCTACGAAGATGCCAAGACACAATCACAGAGTTGCTCTGAGCCAATTGTTACTAAAGTAAGACTAATTGATATAGCCGCGTATATATTTACCTCCGGCACCACTGGTTTGCCAAAAGCTGCATTAGTAGATCATGCAAAATTTGTAAAAGGTAGTTATGCAGGTCAATTTTTTGGATTTAATTTTAAACACAGTGATGTGTTCTATATTACTCTTCCTCTTTATCACTCAACCGGTCTTCTCTACGGATGGGCTGCTTCATTGAGATCGGGATGCGCATCTCTTATAAAACCTAAATTTTCTGCATCAGAATTTTGGCATGATATAAGAAAACACAAAGCAACTGTATTTGTTTATGTAGGAGAGCTGTGCAGATATTTGATGAACAACCCACCTTCTGAAGAAGATAAAAATCACAACATACGGGTTATTTCTGGGAATGGTTTGAGACCAGATATTTGGGAATCTTTTCAAAGTAGATTTGGCATTTCTAAAATAGTAGAAATGTATGGTGCAACAGAAGCGGTAGGTATGTTAATCAATACAGCTGGCAGACCTGGAATGATAGGAAGAAAAAGATCTGATTCATCTGTAATAAAATGTGACTTAGATACTGGCGAACCAATTTTAAATGAAGAAGGTTTTTGTCAAAAAGTAAAATCTGGAGAAACAGGTCTATATATCCAAGAGATTAGTCTATTTGCAAAATATCAAGGCTATCGAGATAAACAAGCATCTCAATCTAAAATAATGACAGATGTTTTGAAAAAAGAAGATGCCTTCTTTAATACAGGTGATTTGGTAAAGTTACATGATAATAGTTGGCTGTCTTTTGCAGATAGAGTTGGAGACACCTATAGGTGGAAAAGTGAGAATGTTTCAACTATGGAAGTTGCCGCAATTGTTAATAAATTTACAGAAGTATTAGACGCTAATGTTTATGGTGTTGAAGTAAAATCATCGGAAGGTAAAGCTGGAATGGCGATGATGAATGTATCAATTGATTTTGATATCGATAAATTCGCAATCCATATAAATGAGAACTTAAACACCTTTCAAAAACCTTATTTTTTAAAAGTTACTAACTCTATGCAAACTACTGGAACTTTTAAGCATCAAAAAGAAGACTTAAAAAAACTTGGTTTTGACCCTTCTTTATCTGAAGATCCAATTTTTTTCCTTCAAGACGACAAATATATTAATTTATCCAGTGAACTATATGAAAAAATTCAATCTGGAGAAGAGAGAATCTAATGCTTAAGAGTTTAAGAAATTTTCTTTCTAGGCGAACCATTGCTTATAAGGTAAGAAATCGAACAATGAATATGTTTTCAAGTTATGAAAACCTTCTAACTATTCGAGAAAAATCTGAACAAAAACGCAAAGTCGAAAATCGACCTCATGAAGTATTATATTTCCATAAAGTTGATGATCCCTACTCTCATTTAACTATTCAATATATAGATAAGTTAATGTCTGCATATGATATTTTACTTAAGCCGGTTCTTGTAGGAGAAGAAAATCCAGAAGCGCTGTATGAGCGCTCTTTATATGATCATCACTGCATAAGGGACGTTCAAAGAATAGCTCCTTTTTATGATATAAATTTTTCTAGTGATTCATATCCAGACAAAGAATCAGTTGATTTGGCAAACTCTATTCTTTGTTCCGTTGATGACAAAGATTTCGTTGAAGTTGCTAAAAAAGTAAGCGATGGCTTATGGAGAAAAAATATAACTGTCTTGGAAGAATTATCTAAAATATATAATTCTACTGATACATTCGTAAAAAATAAAATCCAAAGCGGTAACAATACAAGAGATGAAAGTGGTTATTATTTTGGTTCAGCCTTTTATTATGAAAAAGAACATTATTGGGGGGTTGATCGTTTAAATCATTTAGAGTTAAGGCTCAATGAACTCGGCCTTAACAGATCATCTTCTAATGAATTTATTTGTTCTCTAAATAGCCTGGCTCCAGATATCATTAATTCAGATAAAAAAGTTAACTTACACTATTACCCATCTTTAAATAGCCCCTATACATTTGTCAGCATTCAGAGAGTTAGAGAATTAAGAGAAAAATATCCTGTAAATTTAATCACAAGACCTGTTCTGCCAATGTTGATGAGAATGATGACTATTCCAGATTTTAAGGCTAAATACATCATTTCTGATGCAGCCAGAGAAGGAAGAAAATATGGACACGAAATGAAGTCTATTTATTCTCCGATTGGAAAACCAGCAAGACTTGCTTATTCTTTGTTTCCTATAATAGATCAGTCTGGTAAGGGTTTTGAGTATATAGAATTATTATTAAACGCATCATTTCAAGAAGGTATCAATATAGGAGATCTTGATTTTTTGAAAAATTTAGTTGAAAGCCTTGATCTCAATTGGGAAGTTATTAAAAAAGATTTGAATACAAAAAAATGGAAAAAAGTTTTAAATGATAATTGTGATGATATGTATTCTGGAAATTGCTGGGGCGTTCCTAGTTTTAAAATTACTAACTCGGATGGCAGCGACCCCTTTTATATTTGGGGACAAGATAGAATTTGGCTCTTAAAAGAAGAAATACACAAGCGTTGTAATTAATAGAACTTATCTTGTATTTTTTTATCTAATTTTTTAAATGAAAAAAGAAAATAAGAGCAAATCAAAAAGAAACCCTGTTGCAAAAAATGCTAAAAAATTTAATACAGCGAAGGTTTTTCAAGACAAGACAAAGTATAATCGCAAAAAAAATTAACTCCTCCAAAATAAAGATGAACCTAAAATTTAATAATATTCTAGAAATGATAGGTAACACTCCTGTTCTAAGAATCAATAAAATAGACACGGGTTTATGCGACCTTTACGTAAAAATGGAAAGTCTTAATCCATTTGGCTCTATCAAAGATAGAGTTGGTTTGAAAATGATAGATGATGCAGAGAAAAATGGCACTTTAAAGAAAGGATCTACTATTATTGAATGTACTGCAGGTAATACGGGATTAGGTCTAGCTTTAGCTTCTCAATTGAAAGGTTATAAATTAATTTTAGTCATTCCAGATAAAATGAGCTTGGAAAAAATAAGACATTTGGAAGCCATGGGTGTTGAAATAATTATTACTAGATCTGATGTAGAAAAAGGTCACCCAGAGCATTATCATTCTATTGCCGAAAATCTTTTAAAAAAAACACCAAATTCTTTTTTTGCTAACCAATTTGAAAATCCTTCTAATCCAAAAGTGCACGAAGAGACAACAGGGCCTGAAATATGGGATCAAATGGATGGAGTAATAGATGCTTTTGTTGCTGGTGTTGGAACCGGCGGAACTATAAGTGGAGTTGGAAAATATTTAAAATCAAAAAATCCAAATATAAAAATAGTTGTTGCTGATCCAGAAGGATCTATTGTTGCTGATGCAGTGAACAACGGAAAATTTAATTATGATGGTGGTTCATGGTTTGTAGAAGGAATAGGTGAAGACTATATTCCAGGTACATTAAATTTAAATGTAATAGATGAAGGTATTTACGTTAGTGATAAAGAATCATTTGCAATGTTAGATAGTCTTTTACAACAAGAGGGAATTCTTGCAGGATCTTCTTGCGGAACATTAGTAGAGGCCGCAGTGAAGTGGTGCAAAAAACAAACAGAACCCAAAACTGTTGTTACACTAATTTGTGATACAGGAAATAAATACTTATCAAAAGCATTTAATAAGAACTGGGTTAAAGAAAATATTTAATATTCATTATGAAAGATATAGATAAAAAAGGATTTGAAACTAGAGCTATACATGCAGGTCAAGAGCCTGATCCATCCACTGGTGCAGTTATGACTCCTTTGTACACATCATCGACTTATAAACAATCTAGTCCTGGAGTCCACCAGGGTTTTGATTATTCAAGATCTGGAAATCCAACTAGAAAAGCTTTTGAAGAATGCATGACAAGCCTAGAAGAAGGTAGAGCAGGATTTGGTTTCTCATCAGGGGTTGCCGCTATATCTGCTTGTGTCGAGCTCTTACAACCGGGAGACCATGTTATTGCCATGGATGATCTATATGGCGGCACTGTTAGATTGTTTAATGAAATTAAAATTAAATCACAAGGCATCACTGTTACGTATGTTGATATGACCGATTTAAAAAATCTTGATGCTGCTTTGACACCCAATACAAAAATGATTTTTGTTGAAACGCCAACTAACCCTCTTCTTAAGATAGTTGATCTTGAAAAAATTTCTGAATTTGCGGTAGCAAATAATATTTTATCTATATGTGACAATACATTTGCATCGTCCTATGTGCAAAAACCATTAAGCCTTGGAATTGATATTGTGCTGCATTCAGCCACAAAATATTTGGGAGGTCATTCCGATTTAATAGCAGGCGTCTTAGTTATAGGTAAAAACGATGAAGAATTAATCGCGCGCATGGCCAACATTCATAATTCTTTAGGGCCCATCACAAGCTCATTTGATAGTTACTTAATTTTAAGAAGTTTAAAAACCTTACCTATAAGAATGGAAAGACATAATCAAAGTGCTTTTGCTATCGCAAAAGAACTAGAAAATAATAATAAGATTTCTAAAGTTATATATCCTGGATTAGAGAATCATCCCCAACATGAAATAGCGAAAAAACAAATGAATGGATTTGGAGGGATAATATCAATTGAAGTAGCTGGAGGCTCTAGAATCCTCTAAAAGTTTTTTAGAAAAAACTAAAATTTTTACCCTTGCTGAAAGTCTTGGTGGCGTTGAAAGTTTAATAGAACACCCTGCATTAATGACTCATGCCTCTCTACCTGCTGAAACTAGAAAAAAAATAGGAATAACAGATGGTTTAGTAAGACTATCCGTGGGGATAGAAACATTAAATGATTTAATTGAAGATATTAATCAAGCTCTTACTTAAGCACCAAAATTAAAGAAGCAAAGCTTATTTCCATCTAGATCATAAACATAGGCTCCATAAAAAGTTCCAGCTCTAATACCTGGCGAACCATCATCTTTAGCTCCTAATTCTATCGCTTTGGCATACATTTCATCTACTTCTTCGTGAGAATTTAAAGCTATTGCCTTCATTGATCCATTTCCACTTGAGGCCTTTTCTCCATCATAAGGAATAGAAATAGCCAAAATAACAGAACTATCTTCTTTCGATAGCCACATTGTTATTCTGTCATTTGCTAATAGCTTTTTAAGATTTAGTTGACTTAAGACCCCATCATAAAATATTTCTGCAGCCTCTTTGTTATTAGTTCCTATTGTTGAGTATCCTTGCATTGGAGTTGTCATTGTTACCTCTGTTAGTTAAAAATTACTGTTTTATTATCGTTTAAGAAAATTCTTTGTTCAGTATGATACTTCACTGCCTTAGCTAATGTAATAGACTCAATATCTCTGCCTATAATTTCCATTTCTTTAGGTGTTGTGGAGTGATTAATTCTGTCTACAGATTGCTCAATGATAGGACCCTCATCTAATTCTGATGAAACATAATGAGCTGTGGCTCCTAATATTTTTACACCTTTTGAATAGGCTTGATGATATGGTTTTGCTCCCTTAAAACTCGGTAAAAAAGAGTGATGAATATTTATTATATTTCCGTAATACTTCTTACAGAACTGACTCGATAGGATTTGCATATACCTAGCAAGAATTATTAACTTGATATTGTTTTTAGATAAGATTTCTTCTATTTTTTTTTCAGAATTCTCTTTTATATTTTCTTGAACCTCAATATGGTGAAAAGGTATCTCATATCTATCTGCTATTTTTTTTAGGTCTGCGTGATTAGAAACCACACAATTAATATCTATATCTAAAGAACCGACACTTGCTCTGTAAAGAAGATCTTGCAGACAGTGACTAAACTTTGAAACAAATATTGCTGTATTTAATTTTTTACCTGCATCACCGAAAGACCAATTCATTTCTAATTCCTTTGCCAACTCAGAAAAATCATCTTTAAAAGAATCGTATTTGAATTCTTTATTTGGAGATATAACTTTCACCCTCATAAAAAATTTTTTAGTTTCGGGATCACCAAAATGAGCTGAGTCTATTATAAAAAGTTCAGAATTATTCAAACACGTCGAAACTTTAGCAACTAATCCAAATTTATCTGGGCATGTAACTCTCAAAATGTATTCTTTATTGTTCATATTTTCTGTAATAAAACTTTATTATTCCTTTATTAGAATCTTGTAAGTCAATGGATCTGATCAATTCCCCGCCATCTAAATATATTTCTTGTTTGATGTCTATACCTTTCACTGAGAAAGAACCTTTAATTAATTCTGGTTCGTACGTTGCATATCCAGATATTAATAAGGAATCAGAGGATTTAATTTCTGTATTTTGTAAAAAAGAAAAATTAAATTGAATCCACTTTCTAAAATAATTATAAGAAATAGTTATCTCATCATTACAAAAATCTATTCTTAGTAATTGACTCTTAGACAAAAGCGAAGGGAGAAGTCTGTTTAAAATTATTGAGAAATTATTTATTTCAAAAAATGGCTCCAATCCTGAAAAGTTATCTATTCTATTTAGATCCCAATAGCCATCTAGTTTAGATTCAATAGTATTTTCAGCGCAATTATTATCTTCGATTGGAGGAAAAGAAAAAGAAAAATATCTAATCCCTAAAACTAAAGTCAAAGATAAAAGAAATAAAAAGAACCATTTCGTCATTGCTTTTATTCTGTAGGTGAAGACTCTATGTATATTGATCTTGATGGGAAAGCAAAATCTGAACCATTATCTTTAACGATTCTAAGAATTTCTATTAAAAGATTTTGCTTAGCATCAGAAAATTCAGTATAGCCATCTGCTTCCGAGTAACACAATATTTCTAAATCTATAGAGCTAGCTCCAAATTCTATTGCCTTGGCAAATGACTCTTGATTGGGATTAATTGAAAATCCTTTATCCTTATTGTTGATGACTTGTTCTATTTCTGAGCATATTTTAAGAATGGTATCTGCTTCAGTTGAATATATTAAATTTACCATCCATTTAATTCTTCTAAATTTTAGTTGCTTATGATTGATTACACTCACGTCAGAAAGATCTTTATTCGGAATTATCATGGGCGAAGTATTAAACAGTCTAATTGTTGTAGATCTAAAGCCTATGGTTTCAACTATTCCATGAAAATGATCTATTACCTCTATCCTGTCTCCAGGCTGGAAACGGTTTTCACCAATGATTAACATACCTGCTATCAAGTTTTTAAAAAGATCTTGAGCACCCAAAGCTATTGCTACTGAAAAAAGACCTAATCCAGCAATTAATGGTCCAATTTCAATCCCAAATATATCTAAAATAACTGCAAATCCTAATATCCAAACCAAAATTCTCAGTGATTTTTCAAGCCACATCGACATTGCAGATGTTAGCCATGTATTTCCCGTCAGAATTTTAAATAAAGGCTGTATTGAATTAGCTAAAACGCTAAAAATTGTAAATACAACCGATGCTTTAACGATGTTTGTTGCAATAATATCGAAAAGCCCTGAAAGAGGTAAATAAATAGTAATTATATAAAGACCTATAGTTGTAGGAATATAACTAAGAGGTTTTTTCAAAGAACTCAGGAGTAAATCATCTAGCTCCGAATCCGTTTGAGCGGTCAACCTTTCTAGCCATTTAATACAGATTGACGAAACTACACCTCTCAGGACTAAAGAAATAATTAGAATCACTAAAGAGACTATAAGATGAGAAATACTAACTCCAAGAAGTCCTTGGTTCCAAACGTTAGAAACTAAATCAAAAAAACCTTCCATAACTTCCTCTTAAAACAACAGAATACTATCTATAGATAATTATTAAAAATAATTCGTTAAAATTATTCTGGTTTAAATTTTACTGGCATTTCTGATATCGCGTGTACAAAATTATTCGGAACAACTTTCCATTCATCAGATTGATGCATATCTGGAAATCTTCTTAATATTTGAGAGTAAACTTCTGATAATTGCATATTTGCCATGTGCTTTCCGAGACACATATGCCTTCCATAACCAAAGGCTAAATGTTTTTTTGCATTTTCTCTCTCCACATCAAATTGATCCGGATTAGGAAAAATCTCTGGATCTCTATTAGCCGCTCCATAGTAAAAAACAATTTTTTCATGAGGACCTATCTTTTGCTCTCCTATTTGTGTCTCTTCGGTAGTTGTTCTTCTCATGAAAATAACCGGCGAAACCATCCTTATTGACTCGTTGACCATATTTGGTAAAAGATCCATATTTTTAATGACTTTTTCCTTTTGAGCAGGGTTTTCTGTAAGTAATTTCATAGTGCCACTAATAGAATTTCTAGTTGTATCATTTCCAGCAATAATTATAAGCAGCCAAGATCCATCAAGATATTCGTCAGGAAGTTTTTTGCCATCTATCTCGATGTTAGCAATAACTGAGAGCAAGTCATTTTTTGGATTTTTTCGTCTTTTTAAGAGAATGCTTCTTCCATAATCAAACATTTCTTTAACAGTGTTTTGAAATAAGTTGATCATCTCCTCATCAGGAGCAGAATCTTTTTCTTCTTCATTAAGTTCTAAATTATTATTTTTTGCTGTTTGAGTTGCGCCAACTAATTGCGCTATTTCAAGAAAAGTCATCCATTCCTTAATTTTATGTCTATCGCTCTCTGGAACACCTAAAATTTCACATAACGAAAATATGGGTATTTCAGAAGAAACAGAATCAACAAGGTTGCACTCTCCTATTGGGGCAATATTATCTAATAATTCAGTCACCTTTAAAGCGACTTTTTTTCTTAGATCGTCTATAAATTTAGGGGAAAAAAATTGCATATGAGGATTTCTCATTGCTAGGTGTAACTTGTCATCCATTCCTAACATGTGATCTAAAGCGGCTCTATAAAGCTGCTCTATAGTGACATCATTAGAATACCCTAGTGTGAATTGAGTCCCGCTTCCGATTTGAGAGGAAAATACTTTTTGATTCTTTGAGGCCTGCTCAATATCTTTGTAAGAGGTTAAAGTCCAAAATCCTGGCTCGCTATCAGCTTCTCCAGTTTCATGAAAATAAACAGGTGCATTTTCTCTTAAGTCTTTAAAGTGCTCAAATGGCTGGCCTTTTTCAAATAAAAAAACATTTGTTAAATCAAAATTCCTTTTAAATTTATAGACCGATTTAAAACTTGGACTATTGATTTTTAATAATGGTTGTAAGTCGCTATTTAAATCCATTAAATCTCCTTGAGTTTAGTTGCAAATCTTCTTATTAAATATACAAAATAAGAAATGGCGCGCCCGGAAGGATTCGAACCTCCGACACCGTAGTTCGTAGCCACGTGCTCTATCCAACTGAGCTACGGGCGCATTACGGACTATTCTACAGAATCTGAAGATAATTTATTATGAATTTCTTCTCTGTGAACAGCTATAGATGTAGGTGCGCTAATACCCAGTCTCACCTGATTGCCTTTGATCTCTAAGACTGTAATTTTTACATCGTCACCTATCATCAATGACTGATCTTGTTTTCTACTAAGAACTAACATTTTCTCCCCCTAAAAGAGAATTTATAAAAATTCCCTATCCTCAAATATTAAACTCTGTAGAAACTTAAATCTAGGTAATTCTTTTCAATAAGTTATCAGGAAATATATGCTATGTATATGTTTTAATCTGGCTCAAAGCCATATGGTGGCGAATCCTTAAAATTATCATCCAACAAATAAGTTTTTTTTCTAAGTAAAGCGGCAAGATCTTCATTAGAGATATCCTTTGAAATATCTGAATACTTAAATGGATCTCCAATCGTAAGCGGTACTTCAGTATTTATTCTTCTTTTGACCTCATGAAATAAAAGCGATGATCTTAATAAAGAGCTGATGTGACTGCATATCTGAAAAAGAAAGGTATTTGAACCAGAAAAATTAATAGGAATTATATCCGGATCAGTTAATTTAATAAGTCTAGAGGTAAATTTTTTCCATTCCGGATCGTAAGCTTTAGACTTTTGATGATAAAACTTTTCTGTAGTAGAAACAGAACCTGATGGAAAAATGATTATGCAACCTCCTTCGGAAAGATGCTTTCTTGCTTTCTTTCTAGTAGCTATATTGGTAAGTATTGCTTTTTTATCACCAGTAAAATCAATAGGCAATAAATTCTCTTTAGTTTCGGGTGCTCTTAAGAGCAGTGAGTGTACTAAGAGTTTAAAGTCTTTTCTTTTTTTGCTAACTAGCCAACTTAGCACTAGTCCATCTAAAACTCCAAATGGATGATTGGCTATAAATATAGCTGGACCAGATTCTGGAATTTTTGCCATTTGATCAAAACTTAAATCTATTTTTAAGCCCAAAAGATCTACACACCCCTCCCAGAAATTTGACCATTTCTCAGGAGACTCTTGATATTTTCGATACAACTTATAAATTGTTGGTTGTCCAGAGACGAATTCTATAGTTCTTATCAAGACTCTTCTTAAAAGAGGATCGTCTGGATCAGCGTAACTGAAATACTTTGATTCGGTGTGTTCCATTTTATCTTGGCGGAGAGAAAGGGATTCGAACCCTTGAAGGAGTTTCCCCCTTACACGCTTTCCAAGCGAGCGCATTCGACCACTCTGCCACCTCTCCTTTATTTAAAAATAAAAACATATTAAAAACTAGCTTCTTATTCCAATACCCTTCTTTAGAATGTACAAGCTAAGACTATAAAAAATAATTATAAAAAATAAAATCATGCCTATAGCTACACTTACGTTTATATCTGACACTCCCAGCATTCCGTATCTAAATGCATTAACCATATATAACACTGGATTTAATTTAGATATTATTTGCCAAGTCTCTGATAAAAGAGTTATTGAGTAAAAAACTCCACCTAAGTAAATCAAAGGAGTAAGCACAAACGTTGGAACAATGTTTATATCATCAAAGCTATCAGCAAAAATTGCATTCAGCAATCCTGCAAGAGAAAATAATACAGCGGTTAAAAAAATAACCAATAATGTAAGGGGAATATTTTGAACATGAATATCAGTGAAAAGAAGTGAAGTAACCATAACTAATATACCCACTAAAATTCCTCTAACCACGCCGCCAGCTACAAATCCCAATAATATTAAGTAAGTTGGCATTGGTGAAACTAGCAACTCTTCAATACTTTTTGAAAATTTTACTCCATAAAATGAGGAAACTACGTTTGAATATGCGTTTGTTATTACTGCAAGCATTATCAGACCAGGTGCCATAAACTGCATATAGTCGAATCCGCCCATTTGACCAATTCTTGTTCCAATAAATGATCCGAATATTACAAAATAAAGAATCGTTGTCACTACAGAAGGAATTAGAGTCTGCTGCCAAATTCTAAAGAATCTTTGGATCTCCTTGACTGTTAAAGTTTTCAAGGATCTATATTGTTCAATAAAATTCATTTTATTTGGTTAAAGATAAAAATAACTCTTCAAGTCTATTTGTTTCATTGGTCATACTCTGAATTTCTATATTATTTGTAGAAAAAAAGGTTAACACTTCATTGAGAGTATTAATTTTATCTATTTTAATGGAATAAGTTGAATCATTTATTCTTTTAAAATCTAAATTCTCCGAGTTCATTATTTTTTCATGAGGCGTTTTTAATTCAAAAACATATATTTCTGATTCTAGTTCTTGTAAAAGCGATCTCATTGATGAAGTTCTGACAATTTCGCCATGATCGATAATAGAGATGTTTTTACAAAGTTTTTCTGCTTCTTCTAAATAATGAGTAGTCAAAATGATTGTAGTTCCATTATTATTTATTTCTTGAAGGAACTCCCATAAAGACCTTCTTAGTTCAATATCCACTCCAGCAGTTGGCTCATCTAGAATTAATAAGTCAGGATTATTCACTAAAGCTTTAGCCACCATTAATCTTCTCTTCATTCCCCCCGAAAGATTTCTTCCCTGCTCATTGCGTTTATCCCATAAGCCAAGTCTTTGAAGGTAATAATCTGTATTCTTTTTTACATCTTTTAGGCTCATTCCATAATATCCAGCTTGATGTGTGAGAACCTGATAAACCGTTTCAAATTGATTAAAGTTTACTTCCTGACCAACAACCCCTAGCTTTCTTTTAGCCTTAGAATGATTTGTATCGATATCTATGCCCAAAATTTCTACACTCCCTGTAGATTTAGTAACAAGGGAGCTTATGATTCCAATAGCCGTTGATTTGCCAGCTCCGTTAGGGCCCAATAAGGCATAAAAATCTCCAGATGAAACACTTAAATCAATACTTTTAAGAGCCTGTATATTGCCAGGATAAGTCTTAGAAAGATTCTTTATTTCAAGAGCTAAGTTAGGCAAATTATTTAGTTAGAAAAGACATTCCGTCTTCTAATCCTTTGAGAGTAAGAGGATACATTTGACCATCAATCAGAGATCTCGACAGATCTATTGATGCTGAATAATCCCAATGATCTTCTGGTATAGGATTCAACCAAATCAACCTTTCATAATTGTTAAATAACTTTCTCATCCAAGTAGAACCAGACTCCTCATTCCAGTGCTCTATGCTACCTCCTGCATTCGATATCTCATAAGGCGCCATTGAGGCATCTCCTACAAAAATAATCTTGTAATCAGAAGAATATTTTTGAATTAATTCAATAGTTTCAATTCTCTCATTATGTCTTCGATTATTATCTTTCCAGACAGTTTCATAGATGAAGTTATGAAAATAGAAATACTCGAGTGTTTTGAATTCAGTTTTACAGGCAGAAAATAACTCTTCACAAACCTTTACGTGAGGGTCCATTGAGCCACCCACATCAAATAAAACTAGAACTTTTACCGAATTAGTCTTTTCAGGAATCATTTTTATATCTAACAAGCCAGCATTTTTAGCAGTAGACTTAATTGTTCCATCAAGATCAAATTCGTCATCTCTAGACTCTCTTACAAATTTTCTCAATCTTCTTAATGCTATTTTTATATTCCTAGTACCTAGTTCTACGGAATCATCTAAATTTCTATAGTCTCTTTGTTCCCAAACTTTTACTGCTTTCCCTTGTTTACCCTCGCCTCCAACTCTAATACCTTCAGGATTCATCCCTGAATTTCCATATGGAGATGTGCCGCCAGTTCCTACCCATTTATTTCCACCTTCATGACGTTCTTTTTGCTCTTCAAGTCTATTTTTGAATTCTTCTAAGAGTTTTTCTAAGCCTCCCATAGATTCAATTTTTTTTAATTCGTCTGGGGTAAGAAATTTTTCGAATTCTTTTCTTAGCCATTCATCCGGAATCATGGCTTGGATTACATCATCTAAAGTTTCGAGGCCTTTAAAATAAATATCAAAAGCCCTATCAAATTTATCGTAATGTTTTTCGTCTTTAACAAGTATTGATCTAGAGAGATAGTAAAAATCATTTACATTAGCAAAAGCTAAGTGATTTTCTAACCCCCTTATCAAATCAAGTAACTCTCTTAATGTGCAAGGAATGCCAACGTCCTTAAGAGTTTTAAATAAATTAATTAGCATTATTTTGAGTTATTTTCTCTCCTCGTCATAAATGCAAGTCTTTCCAATAGCTGAACATCTTGTTCATTCTTTACTAGCGCACCGTA
>CASICS010000011.1 GCA_949373255.1 uncultured SAR86 cluster bacterium
CTAGCCGAATCTCCTAAAGGAGTAGTTTTAAATATCATTCTATCTAAAATTGGCTTTCCATATTTTGTTTCCCCAATTTGTACATACGGCTGTTCATCAGCAACGTATATGAAGTTTCCTTCAGGATAAATTAAAACTAGATTTGGTTCTTGACCTTGAATTTGGCCGCCAACAATAAAATGAGATCCAAGAAAGTTAGATGATCCTTGTTCAAGAGATTCGTTATTTTTAACTTGATGTTCGGTACTAATTTTTCCAATATATTCGGCCACACCTTCAATATCTTCGCAAAGATTTAAATTTTTATCAGCAGTATTATCTAGCAAATCTTTTTCAATTTTATGATAAACCGCTTGAGAAGTAGCTAGATTGCCTGCTGTCAAAATAACAAAAGCTCTGTCACCAACGTTATAAGTAAACATTTTTGTGTATGTTCTTATATTATCAAGACCTGCATTAGTTCTAGAGTCTGACGCAAAAACTAAACCTTCTTCTACTTTAATAGCTAAACAATATGTCATGTGTATTCTTTTCGCACTTTTTATGAGTCTTTATTGATCAAAATTTTATCCAAGTAACTGTTATATTTATTAAAAGAAGTTTAATAAAAATGAAGTTTTCTTGGAATAATTACTCAACCACTACCTTTGATGAATATGTTACACCACAAAGTAGATTAAGAGTGCACTCAAAAAAAATAGGTACATTTTTAGAGTCTTTATCGTCAAAAGAGCTTAATGAAATAAACACAGCTACTAAATCTGTAATCCAATCTATGGGAATATCATTTAGAGTTTTCTCTGATGACGACCACGAAGGTCAAGATAGAGCTTGGCCACTAGATTTTATTCCAAGAATAATAAGATTAAGAGAATGGAGCGAAGTTGAGAGAGGATTAAAAACAAAGAGTTAAGGCTTTGAATCTCTTTATTGAAGATTGTTACAACAAAAAAAGTTTTCTTAAAGAAAGCAAAATGGATGAATCTTTAATATTGAATTCTTCTGCTTATAAGAAATATTGCATCGGCATGAAGTTAAAATTTAATGTGTGGGCTCAGATATGTGGCTCAGATCTAATTAAAGCAGAAGATGGAAAATTCTATGTTCTAGAAGATAACCTAAGAGTTCCATCCGGCGTAAGTTATATGCTTGAAAATCGTATGATTATGAAAAAAGTTTTTCCTGAACTTTTTCTTCAATACGGAGTAACCTCAATAGATGCTTATCCAACTAAACTTTATGAGAATTTAGCTTCTTTTTCTTATTCAAGATCAAAAAAACCTGAAATAGTTTTGCTGACTCCTGGAGTATTAAACTCAGCTTATTTTGAGCATTCGTTTTTAGCTCAGCAGATGGGAATCGATTTGGTTGAAGGAAGAGATCTCATAAGAGGGAAATGACGGTTTTATATATAAAAAAACAATTGAAGGATTATTAAAAGTTGATGTAATTTATCGACGAATTGACGACGATTATCTTGATCCTGAATGTGGAAATCCAAATTCAGTAATAGGTGTAAGAGGTCTTATCAAGGCTTGGCAAGAAAAAAAAAGTTGCCATTATTAACGCTCCAGGATGTGGTATTGCTGATGACAAGGCAGTTTATTCTTTTGTACCTGAAATGATTAAATTTTTTTTGAATGAGGAACCTATTATAAAAAATATAAAAACCTTTTTAATGAAAGATAAGAATGATAGAGAGTATGCCGAAATCAATTTTAAGAAAATGGTAATCAAACCTGTTTCTGAATCTGGAGGTTATGGAATTGTTATTGGGAAAGACTGCTCAATGTCTGAACAAAATTCTACAATAAGAAAAATAAGAAATAATCCGGGAAATTTTGTTGCACAGCCTTTAATTTCATTATCTACTGCTCCTACTTATTGTGGAAAATCAGTAGAGCCTAGACACCTTGATTTAAGGCCTTTCATTTTGAGCGGCCAACATCAATACGTGACTGTTGGTGGCTTGACTAGAGTGGCTCTTAAAAAAAATTCAACAATTGTAAACTCCTCTCAAGGAGGAGGCAGCAAAGATACATGGATAGTCTAGATGCTTAGCAGAGATGCGGAACATTTGTATTGGCTTTCTAGATATGTAGAAAGAATGGAAAATACTGCAAGAATAATTAACGTTCATTCAGAGCTAATGTTAGATTTTACAGGCAGTCAATCTGCAGGGTGGAAACCAATAATATCAAGCGTTGATTCCAATAAATTATTCAGAAAAAGTTATTCAAAATACAGTGAGACTACAGCTATAAATTTTTTAGGAGATGATAAAAATAATCCTAATTCAATTATTTCATGTCTTCATAAAGCAAGGTACAACGCTAAATCAGTAAAAGATGATTTACCAAGATCCTCTATAGAGCAACTTAACAATCTTTTTTATGAGTTTAGTGATGGGATGACTTCAACAAGCAAAAGAAAAAGAGCATCTCTTGTTTATAATATGATTGGTGGATCACAGCGTTTTTTTGGAATTATTTCAGATAATTTTTCAAGAGGATATGAGTTTGAATTTTTGAGATTAGGTCGATTTATTGAAAGGGTAGATATGATTTCAAGGATTATCGATAGTATGTGTATTAAAAAAGAAGAAACTTATAAACATAATTATGCAACTTTAGAATGGATAAGTATGTTGAAAACATTGTCGGCTCATGAAGCTTTTAGAAAAAAAAATAGAGGAGAAATAGAAAAAGCTGATGTGCTTTTATTTTTATGCAAAGACGATAATTTTCCAAGATCTCTTTATAGATGTTTAAAGATTCTAGAAAGAAGTATATTGACTCTTCCCAATAATAAAGTTGTTTCTGAAATAATCATCAAACTAAGTAACAAGGTAAATAGATCTAGAATTGAAACTTATCGCAATGATAAATTACATCTATTTTTTGAAGATTTAGAAACGAGGATAAATTCTTTAGATGAAAAAATTCATAAATATTATTTTCATAATCACATATAAAAAATTTAAATATATCGAATAGCTTTTAGATGTTGGCATTAAAAAGGCCAAAAAAAAGGTTCAAGTAAAAAAGAAAGAGAAACATTAAACAACAAAGCAAGAGGTAAGCAAAATGGATAACGAAAAAGGATCCCCTGACTTTCAACAGATGCTTGATGAGTTAGAAGTGATTGTGGTTTGATAAAAATTTTATATAATCAATTATTAAATCTATTGGAGAAATAAAATGAAAAAATACTTTGTTCTAGGGGTTGCGTTAATGTTTTGTAATATCTCACAAGCAGCTGTCTACATGATTGATTTCAAATGCAATCAAGAGGCTTATAAAGTTTTTGCTACCATGACGTTAGATGAGCTTGATGGTCAATTCCTAGAGGGCTCTAAAAAGCTTGCTAGATATCATGACCTTACGACTGGAAATGGGATAGTTATAGTTGAAGCCGATGATCCGACTCTTGTAATTGAATTCGCCAATGGATGGAGTGAAGTGTGCGAGTCTGCAATAGTCCCTGTAGTAGACGATAAAAAAGCAATGGAGATTTTGACCAGATAACTAAGCGACAGCAAAAGCTATAGAGCCTTATATTTATTGACTTTTTCTTTGGTGGAGCTAGGCGGGATCGAACCGCCGACCTCTTGCGTGCCACGCAAGCGCTCTCCCAGCTGAGCTATAGCCCCTAAATATTAACTTTTGGTTTTGGTCCAAGCTTCAAAAACGTCTGGATCACCGCCAGCACCTATGTGAAACTCTAAAGAAGTTTTTAGCTTTTCGCCTTCTTTGTAGAAATAAATTCCAGTGCCAGCATCTTCATAGATACCTCCATCAGGAATCTTCTCCCACCACTTCTTGTCTTCCATAACTAGTCTAAACGTTCGATGATCATAGCGTTGGCAGTTCCACCACCTTCGCAAATAGCTTGAAGCCCATACCTAGCTTCACGTCTTTCCATTTCGTGAAGTAACGTAGTCATTAGTTTGGCGCCAGTCCCGCCCAATGGATGACCTAGAGCCATTGCTCCACCATTCACATTAAGCTTTGATTCATCTGCTTTCAGCTCTTTAGCCCATGCCAGAGGTACAGGAGCGAAGGCTTCGTTGACTTCGTATAAATCCATATCATCGATTGATAAATTGGCTCTGTTTAAAACATTCTTAGAAGCAGGAATCGGACCTGTCAACATAATCACTGGGTCGTCTCCGGCTAAAGCTAATGCAACAATTTTTGCTCTTGGCTTAATGCCTAATTTTTTTAATCCAGCATCGTTAACTATCATAATTGCTGCGGCGCCATCACAAATCTGGCTAGAACTTCCAGCTGTTAAGACACCATCTTCTGATAGCGCTTTCAAACCGGATAAGCTTTCAATCGAAGCATCGAATCTAATGCCTTCGTCAACTGTGACTATTTCTTTTTCACCAGAGGGTAAATCACCTTCGACCGGAACAATCTCTTTATCAAAGTATCCCGCTTCTGTAGCAGCTTTAGCTTTTTGATGACTAGCTAAGGCAAACGAATCCAATCTTTCTCTAGATAGTTCCCATCGATTGGCCATCATTTCTGCACCAGCGAATTGACTGAATTGCACACCGGGATATCTAGCTTCCATTCCTTTTCCATTAAAAGGTTGGCCATGGCCTGCTTTGAAGCTATCGATAATTGCGGCACCAATTGGCACTTGACTCATCACTTCAACACCACCGGCTATGACAATGTCTTGAGTTTCTGACATTACTGCTTGCGCTGCAAAATGAATAGCTTGTTGGGATGATCCACACTGTCTATCGACGGTCGTACCGGGTACTGATTCTGGTAGCGACGATCCTAAAATTGCGTTTCTAGCTACGTTTCCAGATTGAGCTCCTGATTGGCTGACGCAACCAAAAATTACATCATCTATCATTTCGCCCTTCGCACCTGTTCTCTCGACTAATTCATCTAAAACCAGCGCACCCAAGTCTGAAGGATGCCAGTTTCTTAATTTTCCGTCTTTTCTTCCACCTGGAGTTCTAACTGCTCCAACGATATATGCGTTTCCCATTTTTTCTCCTTATTTAAAACATTGTTATTGAAACATATTTCAAAACAAATGATAATAATTCTCGGCAATCAATTAAGGAATATACATATGAAGTTAATGATAACTATGGTTTTAACTATTGGCTCGCCAGTAGTTTTCGCACACAATATTTTTGGTCAACACTCTCACACAGGTGCTGGTTTTGAAATGGGTTTTTTAGTGATGATTTTAAGCGCAACTATCGCTTTGATATCAATTAAATACTTTACATCTAATAAGGAGAAAAAATAATGAATATAGAAATAGCTCACGCACACTGCGACATACCCTGCAAAGTATATGACCCAGCGATCGCACAATTTGCTGCGCTTAGCGTTGTAAGATTGATGGATCTAATCAATGAATTGGAAGACATCACTTCCGTTAAAAATGTTGCTCAATTGACAAGACTCGTAGCTCAAAAAGAAGAACATGCGCAAGCAGTCAAAAATGATGTTGCTACTATTTGGGGAGATTATTTCAAAGGACCGCAAATAGAAAAGTATCCAGACGTTCATTCACTAGTTCACAACATCATGCAAGCAGCTTCCAAATGCAAGCAAGGCATAACCAGAGAAGATGGCTTAGCCTTGATGACAATGGTTAATGAATTTGCAGCTATGTTTTGGGGTTCTAAAGACATGGAAGTAGAAACAGTAGTTTCGCCTAACTTACCCAACCTGGATGTAGTTCGACCGAAAAGTTAGTGTTTAGAATTTTTAAGGTTTCTGGCGAAAGCATGAAACCTGCTTTCAAAGATAATAACTACGTTTTAACTAGAAAAACAAAAAACATCAAAGAGAATGATGTTGTGGTTATTAATTTAGACCATTATGGAAACATCATCAAAAGAGTGAGTTCAATTAGTGTAAATGGAGTTAAGCTTCGAAGCGACAATCCAATATATGAGACTGGCTCCACTCATGGAGATCATAGAGTCTCAGAAATAATTGGAAAAGTAATTTTTAAAATATAAAGGAAAAAATATGAGATATTCGTTTAAATTAATTTCTATATGCGCTCTTCTTTTGAGTTTTACGATTTCTGCAGCAGAACACGAAGTAAAGATGCTGAATATGGGTGCTGATGGCACTATGGTCTTTGAACCTGCGGTTCTAAAGGTAAATAAGGGCGATACTATCCATTTTAAAGCTACGGACACAATGCATAACTCAGCATCAATTACGGGAATGATCCCAGCTGGAGCAGAAAATTGGTCTGGAGCAATGAGTGCTGATGTAAGTGTTACGTTAAATACTGAAGGCGTATATGTTTATAAGTGTACACCTCATACAATGATGGCGATGGTTGGAGTGATCCAAGTTGGTAACGCTTCAAATATAGATACTGTTAAAGCTGCGGCAAGTACTTTAAAAAATTCTTTTGTTATGAATAAGGAAAGGTTAAATCAATATCTTTCTCAGTTATAAAACTAACTGATAGTTATTCTATGGAGTAACCGATCGTACCCATCATATCCGCCTTCGGCTTGATGAATCACTGTTCGGTTATCCCACATCACCAACATATCTTGTGACCATTTATGACGGTATATATATTTTTCTTGCGTCATGTGCTCATACAGGAAGCTCAAAAGCAAAAATGAATCTTCTTTTGACATATCTTCTATATAACTTGTGTACACAGGATTTATAAACAAACATTCCTTGTTTGTTTCAGGATGGATTTTTACCAGTGGATGCGATTGAGTCTCCTTGGCCTTCTTAGAGGGAAGAATTTTCATTGATCTCTCTTCGGTTTCAGTGGCATAAAACCCATCATCAGCGTAAGGCAATTCGGCACTGTGTATTACAGTCAAATCTTTAATTTTATTCTTAGTTTCATCATCTAATTCCTCATAAGCTTTCTGAGTGTTTGCAAACAAAGTGTCGCCACCTACTGGAGGGATAACTTTAGAATGAAGAAAAGTTGCTGAAGGAGGTTGGACTTGAAATGACCAGTCAGAATGCCAAGAGCCTCCAAAAGGAGTTGCTTTTTCATTTGCAGATCTTTTAACTTCTACAATATTAGGCCTATCTTCCAAGGAAGATAAATATGGATCATCGCCAAATTTACCAAACAATAGAGAAAAGGTTTCTAAATGTTCATGTGAGAGCTCTTGATTTGGAAATACTGCAACGCCTCTCTTTAACCAAAGATTTCTTATGACCTGAATCTCTTCCTGCGATAAAGAAGATCCTAAATCCAATTCAGATAATTCAACTCCTAACTCTGCTTCACATTCCAAGAACTTCGATTGCATATGATTAAGAATAAAATAAATAAATCTAAAGTAAAGACTAAATTTTAAGACATAAAATATTTCTAAGCACTAACGCAAATCTTTTAGATAGAATTATCATCATGAAAGAAAATAAAAATTTAAAAGAGCTTGCCGAATTGGCATGGAATGGAGCAATAGATCTCCAATTTGATAACCACCCTGTTCATACGTCTTATGAAGGTGCCACCGAAATTAATGAAAATTTATTAGCCATGAAAGGTATTGGCGGTTTTTACGCTATTGATTCTGGTGACGGCATAGTGATGATCGATGCTGGAAGTATTTTGGATGTGGAAAGATGTTACGAAGAAATAAGAAAATGGCGACCTGACACACCAGTCAAAGCTGCTATATTTACTCATCATCATGTAGATCATATCTTTTCTGTATCTAAATTTGACCAGGAAGCTTTAGAAAAAGGATATCCCACACCCCTAGTATATGGACACAATATGATGCCTGATCATTTTGATAGGTATATTCATACCAATGGATGGAATACAGCAATTAATCGACGTCAATTCGCAATTGACGTCGATAAATTCAAATGGCCAGAAGAATATAGATATCCAGATGTAACTTATGAAAATGAAATCTCATTTAAGTCAGGCAATTTAACTTTCAATCTTTATCATGCTCGTGGTGAAACTGATGATCATACTTGGGTGCATATACCCGAGGAAAAAATTATAGCTCCAGGTGATCTATTTATTTGGGCGGTTCCAAATGGTGGAAACCCACAAAAGGTGCAGAGGTATATTTCAGATTGGGCAATGGCTTTAAATAAAATGATTGAGCTAGAAGCTGAAACTTTAATACCAGGACATGGCTTTCCAATTTTTGGTAAAGATAGAATAAAAAAAGCATTAGAAACAACATCGCAATTCTTAACTTTAATTGAAGAGCAGACGTTAAAATTTATGAATCAAGGAAAAAGCCTTAATCAAGTTTTGCATGAAGTGATAATTCCTAATGATTTAATGGATCATCCTTGGCTCAAACCTATTTATGACGATCCAAAATTTTTGATCCGAATGATCTGGAGAAGATATGGCGGCTGGTGGGATGGAGAATACGATCGACTCTTGCCATCCCCAAGAAAAGAAGAAGCAGTCGAATGGGTTAATCTGGCTGGCGGGATTGAGAATATTATTGCAAAAGCTCTAGAGTTATCAGCAAGTAATAAAAATAGCATCGCAGCGAATTTTATTGAAACTGCTTACCATGCAGATCCTCAAAACGAAGCAGTGCACAATGCAAGAGCTCATATATATAGTGAATTCTCTAAGGAACAATCTTCTTCAATGGGAAGAAATATTTTAAATCACGCAAGTTTAGCCAGTAGCAAAGGAAAAAGAGATATGGCTGAGACGGAGGACTAACTAACTTCTAGTTCGGTATCAGCTAACTTTCTAGCTTCTGTTTCAAGCATAACCGGGATGCCATCTCTTATTGGATAAGCTAATTTACTTTCGTAAGATAAAAGCTCTTCGCCAACTAATTTTAACGAAGATTTTGATTTTGGACAGACTAAAATGTCTAATAATTTTTCATCGATCATGCTTAATTATATAGTGTTTCTAACATTACTCTAATATTAAAAGTATCTGATAGTGCAAGAGAAGTAACGATAAGAGGTGCGGTTGAAGGAAAATCATATACTGAAATGTTTACTTTTCTGCTTGTAGAGCCAGAAGTTTGAACTGGATAATAATGACTATTTCTAAGAACGATAATTTTATTAGTGAAATCAATAGTCAAATATTGCCCATCAAATCCAATTGCGCTGATAAATTTATCAGTCGAAGGAACGAAACCTGAAGTATTAATTCCATACAACGATAGATTCCAGAATTTAAGCCCATAATTTGAGACATTTTTTATGTTAGTAATATAGGCTGAAGATAAAATTCTTTCACCCTCCCAGATTCCATCATTAAGTAACAATTGTGCAATTTTAGCAAAGTCTCTTGGAGTCATATCAACGCCCATATAGGCTAGGTAATTACCATTATCCTGCCCTCCAGTTGAGTTATCTCTCCACCAATAAGCAGTTATATCTAATTTTGAAAATAAATTAGTTTCTGCATATGCATTGATATTAGAACTAGTAGCTCTGTAAAAAATTTCTCCTAAAATCATCGTGTCGCAGTTGGAATAAGCGAAATAGGAGTTTTGATCGGCATCATTGTATGTTCCCAATCTAAATTGTCGATTTATACAACCGGTTAAATGATTATTGGCATCTAAAAAGGAACCTCCAGCGGTTACTGAAGAAGCACAATTAATCATCTGATCTGATGCATTTGCGTCATAGCAGCCTTTATGAAGACCAGAGCGCATATCTAACAAGTTTTGTATGGTAATTTTTGCTCTTTGATCGCCTACTCCTTGCCACTCTGTTAGATAAGCTGATGCAAGCGTGCTTCTACTTAACAGGCCTTTGTCTTCTGCGATACCAAAAAGCATACTTGTAATAGATTTTGCCATTGACCAACTTGTAGCAAGTTTAGTGGCACTAGAATTACCAAACGTAGCACTCAATATAGATCGAGTACTTGCTAGTGATGACTGCGCCGCAATTAAAGAATTTACCTCTGCATCGGAAATAGAATTATATCTTTCACCGATTATTACTCCATCTTTGATTATAAGAACTGCTTGAGTGAATTTTTGATCAGCTGAAGCGTAATTTAAAGCTGCCGTTACTTTTGCTGACGTCAAATTGACTGATTCAGGAATCCCAGTAGGCCAAGTATAAACTGAGGCTGTGGATGAAGTGGAGGGAGTTGCTGCAGGTGAGGAACCTCCGCCACAGCTAAATAGTATTAATCCTAAAAATACAAAAAAGACTCTCTTGATAAATAATCCCCCAAACACTTTGATAAGGTATCATTTTTTATATGAATGAAGCTATTCTTATATTTGTTTCTTCTTTTCCCAGGAGATAAATTAATTCAGAAATAGATGGAGCATTCTCCCTTCCAGAAAGAATTATTCTTAAAGGTTTGCCAATTTGAGGAAATTTCAAATCATTATCTTTGATATAGTTTTTAATATCCCCTTCTAAGGCTTCATGACTTTGAAATGAAAATGAATCCAAATCAGCTTTAAAATTTTCTAATATATTTTTACTTTCTTCAATCATCGATCTATTTATTTCTTTGTAGTCTGGAACAGTATAAAAAAACTCTGATATCTCTATTAACTCAATCAAGGTTTTAACCCCTTCGCGCATTAAAATCAAATATCTCATTTGTTTTATCATTTGAGTCTAAATCGTATGAAACATTGTAGTTATTTCTAATTAAATCTACTAAGTCATTGATTTCCATATCTTTAATATAATAATTATTATACCAGTTTAGTAACTCTTCTGAATATTTAGAAGGCGAGGAATTTACTGACTCTAGTGAAAAAAGCTTTATCAGCTCACTTTTAGAGAAAATCTCTTGATGTGATGTAAGACCAACCTAATTTAACCAAATAATTGATTACTGTTGGTTCTAAATACCCCATATTTTTATATTCAAACAAATCCAATGCTCCATCTCTTTTTGAAAGTCTTTTGCCTGATTCGGACAAAACCATAGGCAAATGAGCAAATTTTGGAATTTGATAGCCTAGCGCATTAAAAACATTAATTTGTTTCAAAGTATTGGTGAGATGATCGTCGCCCCTAACAACAGTAGTAATACCCATGTCCATATCGTCCACAGCAGCAGAAAAATTATAAGTAGGGTTTCCATCTCCCCTCAAGATAATAAAATCATCTAATTCGATATTGTTTACTTTAATTTCTCCTAAAACCTCATCGTTAAATGAAGTGTGGCCAGAATCCGGCATCTTGAATCTAATGACGTTACCTTCCTTATGGTCTAAAGCATTGTTTCGATGTTTCCCATCGTATTTTGGCTTTTGTTTATTCTTTTGTTGCT
>CASICS010000012.1 GCA_949373255.1 uncultured SAR86 cluster bacterium
ATGAGACTCGTCTATCACTCCCTTTCCCAATTGAGTCGTTACAAAAGGAATATTTGTTTTGTTTACAAATTCAAGCAGCATTTTACTTGTCATTGTTCTATTAGCTCCTGAACCTAATACCAAAATAGGTGAGTTAGAAGATTTCAACATATCGACAGCTCTCCTAATTGCCTTCTCATCAGCGATTGGTCGACGTGCAAGACTGGGGGTTATAGGTTTTTTTTCTGTAGTTTCCAAAGCTATATCTTCTGGCAATTCCAAATGCACTGCTCCAGGTCTTTCTTCTAGAGCTAACCTAAAAGCTTCTCTAACTCTTGATGGAATAATATCAGCTGAAGCGATTTGCTGAGTGTACTTAGTTATGGGCTGCATCATATCTACGACATCAAGAACTTGAAACTTCCCTTGTTTTGATTTTTTTATAGGTTTTTGACCAGTTATCATTACAACAGGCATGCCACCTAATTGAGCATATGCAGCAGGTGTTATTAAATTTGTAGCACCAGGACCCAAAGTAGACAAGCATACTCCTGCTTTACCTGTCAGCTTTCCATATATTGCTGCCATGAATCCAGCTCCTTGCTCATGACGAGTAAGAATAAGCTTTATTTTTTTTGATTTCGATAAACTATGGAGAAATTCTAAATTTTCTTCGCCAGGCAAGCCAAAAATGTATTCAACGCCCTCTTCTTCCAAGCAAGAAACCAACAGATCAGATCCTTTGACCAAATTACTCATGTTTTTTTATTTATAAAAAATTATTTTTTAAGATTATAAAGGAATTATTTATCGTTTTCTTTTATTTGTTCAGAATATAATTCTTTCAGCAAAAAGATAAAGTCTTCCCATAATAAATCAGCCGTAAAAGGAGATAAAATATTTAGATCTGGATTAATTGCTCCTAAGGGAACTCTTACTTTTATTGGCCTTCTATCGAACTTATAAACCAAAGCAGGAATTCCTCTTCCTTCAGAAGCCTTAATAACTTGTTTCCACCATGCATCTAAAGGCTCTGCACCAGCTGCATATCGCTTACATTCTAAATACCAGCTTCCAATAATGAGATCTGGTAAATGTTTTTCTCTAGTTTGCTCAAGAATTCTTCTTATATTGTTTTTTAAACTTAAATCATTGGTTAGTAAATTTGCAATTTCTCTTTCAAAAGAGGCTCCTTTATTTCTAGAGTTTGTCATGAGTCGATAAATAATTGATCTGAGAACTCAGCATTAGAGTGAACATTTTGGACGTCATCCAGGTCATCTAGACTCTCTAAAAGTTTAATTACTTTTTCAGATGTTTCTGAATCTAACTCAACATTTTGAGATGCATTCATAACAAATTCACTTTCTTCAATTTCAATGCTGTGCTCGTCTAATTTATTTTTTACCGGTGCAAAGCTTTCAGTATCTGTAGTGATAATAGTCCGACCATCGTCAGCTGGTTCTAAATCTTCGCCGCCTGCTGAAATTACCAACTCCAATAATTTGTCTTCATCTGAATCTTTGACAATAATTTGTCCGAATTTTTTAAATAAGTAAGCTACAGAGCCGTCTGTTCCGAGGCTGCCACCAGATTTAGAAAAGGCGTGCCGAACTTCAGCCACAGTTCTATTTCTATTATCTGTCATTGTTTCAACAAGAATGGCTACTCCATTTGGTCCATATCCTTCATATAAAACTTCCTCTAAATTTTCTGAGTCTGTGTCTCCAGCTCCCCTTGAAACAGCTCTTTCTATTGTGTCTTTTGGCATATTAGATCTAAAAGCTCTATCTAAAGCTAATCTAAGTCTGGGATTATCTGCTGGATCTGGTCCACCCATTCGGGAGGCGACAGTTATTTCTCTAATCAATTTAGAGAAAACTTTTTGACGTTTTTCGTCTTGCCTACCTTTTTGATGTTTTATATTTGCCCATTTAGAATGCCCAGCCATTGTTACTCCTTGGGTTTAGATGTGTTTTTTATTGCCAATGCCTTTAATTCATCATCAGAAATAGGACAAGGTGCATCCGTCATTAAACAATACGCTGATTGAGTCTTTGGAAAAGCAATAACATCTCTTATAGAATCTTCATTACAAATTAACATAGCCAATCTATCCAAGCCGAAAGCGATTCCACCATGAGGTGGACATCCGTAATCGAGAGCTTCTAGAAAGAAGCCAAATTTTTCTTCTGCTTCTTTTTCATCTATCCCTAAAATTGAAAGAACTTTTCTTTGTTCTGCCGAGTTATGTATACGCATTGACCCACCGCCTATTTCATAACCATTGATTACTAAGTCATAGGCTTCAGCAACTGCAGAAGCAGGATCTTTTTCTAGAATCTCTATTTCACTGGATGTTCTTGTAAATGGATGATGACTAGGCGTCAATGAACCATCTAGACCCTCATCAAAAACAGGAAAATCTATAATCCATACAGGCGACCATTCCGCTTGGTTAATTAAGCTTAAATCTAATCCTAGTTTTTCTCTTAGAGCGCCCATCGATTCATTTACTATTTTTCTATGTCCAGCTCCAAAAAATATTGTGTCTCCAGAAGCAAAATCTAATTGACTAGAAATTTTCTCAATTTCGTCATCTGAAAGAAATTTTAAAATTGGAGACTGAAGGCCTTCTTTCAAGTCTTTAGAGTCATTAACCTTAATATAAGCAAGGCCTTTAGCACCATAATTACCAACGAATTTAGTGTATTCATCAATTTGCTTTCTGGTTAGAGGGCTCGAGACTTTAAGAGCAACTAATCTTGAATTTATATCGTTTGCAGGTCCTCCAAAAACTTTAAATTCAGAGTTGATGAATACCTCTTTTACATCTTTGAATTCAAGTGGATTACGTAAATCTGGCTTATCAGAACCAAATTTTTTCATTGCTTCTGAATAAGAAAGCGTTGGAAATTTATCTAATTCAACATCAATAGCATTTTTATATACCGATTTAATTAATTCTTCAGCAGTATCCATAATTTCCTGTGAAGATGTAAAAGACATCTCTATATCAACTTGAGTAAACTCTGGCTGCCTATCTTTTCGTGTATCTTCGTCTCTAAAACATCTAACAACTTGAAAATATTTACCAAAGCCACTGATCATTAGTAACTGTTTAAATAATTGTGGTGACTGAGGTAAAGCATAAAAACTACCTTGATTTACTCTACTTGGGATAACGAAATCTCTAGCGCCCTCTGGAGTAGCCTTAGTCATCATAGGAGTTTCAATATCTATGAAATCTTGATTAGTTAAAAATGATCTTATTTGTGAACTTATTTTAGATCGAAGACGAATATTTTTTTGCATTTCAGATCTTCTGAGATCTAAATATCTATATTTCAGTCTAGTTTCCTCACCAACCTTAATATGTTCATCCAATTGAAAAGGCATCGGCTTGCTCTTAGATAATATCTCTAAAGAATCTGAATTAAGTTCAATTTCACCAGTACTCATTTTTGTATTAATCGTGCCTTCTGGTCTAGCAGATACTAGCCCTGAAACGGAAATGACATATTCATTTCTAACAGACTCAGCAATGTTAAAAATTTCTTTATTTTGAGGCTCAACTACAACTTGAAGAATATTAAGACCCTCTCTTAGGTCAATGAATATAACTCCACCATGATCTCTAATATTTTCAACCCAGCCAGAGACTAAGATATTTTGACTTAGATTATTTTTATCTAACGAGCCTATAAGTGTTCTTTGCATATTATTTGTCTGTATTTGGTGACTTGCTAGGTGCTTTCTTTTCAGATTTATCTGATTGTACTAAATTTTTCTTGTTACCTGTTTTAAAGTCTGTTTCATACCAGCCCTTCCCACCTAATCTAAAAGAAGGAGCAGAAACAACTTTTTTAACCACAGCATCTACTGAGCATTCACAAGTAATATTTTTTGATCCAGATATGCTTACAATTTTTTCAAATCTTTTATTACAATTACTGCATTCAAATTCATAAATTGGCATTTATTAACCTCGATTTAAAAAAAAATAGTATGATTCCACACACTAACAAGAATAAATCTATTTTAATATGAAAGCCTCTTTATATCACTATAAAACACTAAGAGAATCGCCTAGCGAGGCAGAATTAGTAAGTCATAAATTGATGATCAGGGCTAATATGATAAAACCCTTAGCTTCAGGAATTTATAATTGGCTTCCACTGGGCTTTAAGGTTCTAAAAAAAGTAGAAAACATTGTAAGAGAGGAAATGGATTCAAGTGGCTGCCTAGAAATTTTAATGCCAATGGTACAGCCTAAAGATCTATGGGATGAAACCGGAAGATCAAATGAATATGGCCCAGAATTACTTGGATTTAGAGATAGAAATGATAGAGATTTTTATTTAGGCCCAACTCATGAAGAAGTAGTAACTGATATAGGAAGAAAGGAAATAAAAAGTCCAAAAGATTTACCAATTACCTTTTACCAAATACAAACAAAATTTAGAGATGAAATTAGACCTAGATTTGGTGTAATGAGAGCAAGAGAATTTCTAATGAAAGACGCATACTCATTCGACATAGACGAAGAAGCGATGAAAAGGAGTTATCAACTTATACGAAATGTTTATATAAAGATTTTTGATAGGCTTGGCTTAGATTATAGAATAGTCAATGCGGATTCAGGGTCAATAGGCGGTAGCTCCTCTGAAGAATTTCATGTTTTAGCTGATTCTGGAGAAGACGTATTGGCATTTAGTGATGAAAGTGATTTTGCTTGTAATGTTGAGCTTATAGAAGAAAAAGATATAGGTAAGATTCCAGGAATGCCTAGTCCTGATGGAAAAGGTACATTACAAATTAAAAAAGGAATTGAGGTCGGTCATATTTTTCAGCTTGGAGATAAATATAGCAAAGCATTAGGTTTAAAAGTACAAAGTGATAATGTATTAAAATTCCTTCAAATGGGATGCTATGGAATCGGAATTTCAAGAATAGTAGCTGCTTGTATAGAGCAGAATTATGATGACAAAGGCATAATTTTTCCTAAAGAATTGGCACCCTTTGATATTACTTTGATATTAATAAATCAAAAAAATAGTTCCATCGTTGATGATAAAGCTTCTGCATTTTATGAAAAGCTCAAACATAGTGGATTTGATGTTTTATTAGACGATAGAGATTGTTCGCCAGGCGTTAAATTTTCTGATGCAGATTTAGTTGGTTGTCCAAACCAAATAGTCATCAGCCAGAAAACTTTGGATAATGATCTGTATGAAATTATTAACAGAGCAGACTTATCAAAGAAAGAATTAAGCGAAAGCGATTTATTCGCTTTCTTCAGTTGAGTTATCTTCTACTAAGTTTTCTTCTACTGGGTTTTCTTTATCCTTGATAGCTTGATAAATTCTCTTTTCAATCTCCTTCATTATTTTTGGATTTTGTTTTAGAAACTCTCCAGAATTAGTTTTTCCTTGACCTATTTTTTCTCCCTCGTATGAATACCAAGCTCCTGCTTTTTCAACTATTTTGTAGTCGGAGCCTATATCTAGTAATTCTCCAGTTTTATTTATGCCTTTACCATATAAAATTTGGAATTCCGCTTGTCTAAATGGGGGTGCTACTTTATTTTTAACAACTTTAACTCTTGTTTCGTTACCTGTAACTTCATCCCCTTCTTTGACTGTACCTATTCTTCTAATATCCAATCTAACTGATGAGTAGAATTTAAGAGCATTACCACCCGATGTTGTCTCAGGATTTCCAAACATAACTCCAATTTTCATTCTAATTTGATTGATAAATATCACAGTTGTATTTGATCTTTTGATATTACCCGTAATCTTCCTTAATGCTTGTGACATAAGTCTTGCCTGGAGGCCGACGTGATGATCTCCCATCTCTCCTTCAATTTCTGCTCGTGGTGTAAGTGCTGCTACTGAATCAATAACTAAAACATCAATTCCACCAGATTTCACCATAATATCTGCCACTTCTAGTGCTTGCTCTCCATTATCTGGTTGAGATAAAAGCAAATCATCAACTTGAACTCCTAATTTTTCCGCATATATGGGATCTAAGGCATGCTCAGCATCAATAAATGCTGCAGTTCCACCTTGTTTTTGGCACTCAGCAATAACTTGCAGAGTTAATGTAGTTTTTCCAGATGACTCGGGACCAAATATCTCAACTACTCTTCCTCTTGGCAATCCCATTACGCCAAGCGCCAAATCTAAACCTAGTGATCCGGTAGATATACTAGGAACATCTTCTACTTTTTTATCGCCCATCCTCATAATTGTTCCAGTTCCGAACTGGCTTTCTATCTGAGTTATAGCAGATGCTAAATTCTTATTTCTGTCTGAAGATAATTCTTCAGTCTTTGTATTTTTAGTTTTTTTTGTGTTTCTTATAGTCATAATATTGTTACTGTGTATTTATACAGTATTTAATACTAAATGATTTTATTTTGCAATACTTTTTATAAATTTATTTATTTCGTTAAATGCAAAGTACACACTCTGTTGTCTTACTTCATCTCTATCACCTGAAAATAATTGAGTGGTAGTAATGATATTTTCCTGATTTCCATAAGCAAAACAAACTGTTCCTACTGGTCTTTCCTCAGATCCTCCTCCAGGTCCTGCGATACCACTTATAGCAATAGCATAATCTGATCGACCTAATTGCATGGCGCCTATTGCCATTTCTTTAACTACACTTTCAGACACAGCCCCTTCTTTCAATAGAGTTTCTTTATTGACGCTCAGGATTTTTACTTTGGCGCTATTTGAATATGTTATCAATCCTGTGCCATACCATTTAGAGCTTCCTGGCATACCAGTAATTTCTTTTCCTAACCATCCACCTGTGCAAGACTCGGCGGTTGAAATTGTTTGGTTTTGACTGGATAAATAATTTCCTACATATTCCAATAAAGAATATAAATCTATCGAGGTATTAGTCATTTTTAAATTATAATTCATCTATGACTTTTATTGTTGGTTCTGCATGTGTAAATTGTAAACATACTGATTGTGTTGAAGTCTGTCCTGTTGATTGTTTTTACGAAGGAGAAAACACTCTCGTTATTGATCCAGAGGAGTGTATTGATTGTGGTCTTTGTGAACCTGAGTGTCCGGTTAATGCAATTTATGCTGAAGACGAAGTTCCTGCTGATGAAATTGATTTCATTAAAATAAATGAAAAATACTCTCAAATATGGCCCAATATTACAGAAGCGAAAGATCCTCTTCCCGATCATGAAAAATGGAAAGATGTTCCAAATAAAATTGAACTTTTAATATTGGAATAAAATAATTAATTAATTTTTGGTAAAAATATGGATATATCACTTGAATGGTTAAATGATAATAAACCAGGGGCAACTGCTAAATTCTTTAATTTAGAGTTCCTTGAGAGAATAGAGGATGTGTTCAAATTGAAAGTTACTTTCCCTGCTGAATCTGCAAATCCAATGAATATGGTTCAAGGTGGAATGATTGCTGCTGCATTAGATGACGCAACTGCCATGGTAGTAATTAGCGCATATGATTTTAAAAAAAGTCCTCTGTCAACTGATTTGCATGTGCTATTTCATCGACCCGTCATGATCGGAGAAGCCTTCATAGACGTAAAGCTGATAAAACTTGGCAGAAAAATTGCTACTGTCGAAGGCAAGCTCTTTACTCCAGAGAATAAATTAGCTGCAACTCTTCTGCATACTATTCAGCCAACTGATATAAAAAAGGAATAACTTTTTAGTATCCAGCTAAAGAAATAACAACTCGTGCAATATTAGTACTTTTCGGAAAAATACTGGATGAAGTTTTACTAACTAATATTATTGTAGCGCCTATTTCTGTTGCATTGGGTCCAAAAAAATAACCAGTAATAGTTCCTTCAAAATGCTCGTTCGAAATCGTTCCAGAAAACCCAGTTCCTGAAATAGAGGCGCTTATGGCTAAATTTGCTAAAGCTGCTATAGGAAAGGAGGAGGTAATATCAGTTTGAGAAAATTCAAATTTGTAATGATTTTCTAAAGATATGTCTCCTGTCAAAGTATTGGCAGAAAAGTTAGCAAGAAGAATATGAGCAGCAGATACTGAATAAACAGCATTTACTCGACAATTCCGACTACCCACATTGCTACTTGAGCAATTTCCTATCCATGAGTCATATCCAGCACTATTTAAATAATTATGAAATCCATAGTAGCCAACTGCTAAAACTTTGGAAGTATAGCTGTCTGATCCTGAAGGCATGTCGGCGGAAAGTGTTCTATCGCCAGTTATTGATGCAATGAAATCAGTATCATAAATTTTTGTATCTGTTCTTAAGTCGTAACATCTATCATCAATATAAGCGCATGTGTCTCCATAATTTACTGCGAACACTTGCGGATCTACATAGGATGTTCCAGACCAATAAGAGGTAACGCCATCTGTCTCATTTTTTATGCCATTGATATCAAAAGCCGTTTCTGCAAGAGTGTTGCTGTCTCTTACACCTACATCCCAATCGTAAAGACGCTCTAAGCTTCCTGAATAAAACCCATTAAAATTAAAAAAAAGTGGGGTGGATAGTTTATCTCCAGAAATTGAAAGCATTTCTCCAGAAACATCTGCGCCTGCACAATCACCTGACCCTGAATGGGCTGTAAGTAAATATTTTAAACCAGTTCCATTGGCATCTGGTTTCGCACTGAAAATAATATCATCATCATATGTGGTACAAATCCATTCTCCATCGGATGATTCTCTTGTTCTTATGCCTCGGTTGAACTCAGAAAAGTTAGAAGCGATACTTAAATATTGAGTTAAATCAGTTTGGGCAGCTAAAGTCTGAAGAGTAAAGTAAGAAGGAGCTGCAGCTGAAGATGAAGACGATCCGCTCCCGCCGCCGCCGCATGAGCTCAAAATTATAGCTGCTATTAGATATTTTATTTTTTTCATAAAGAATTATTCGTTTAACTTTAAATGAATCTTCCTTTATTCGATTGTTTAAAAAAATTACTATATTTACCTTGATAAGTCAATTTTATAAGCGCATGGTCAATAGATGGATAAATCTGAGCGAATAAGAAGATCAGTCCATGCAAGAGCTAATAGATTGAAGGTTCGAAAAACCTTAGAACAAAAAGCTGAGCATCTTCGATGTGACTTGCACAGGCTGAGACAAAAGAAACGAAAGTTTCATTTAAAACACCCTATTATTTAAAGATTTTTTTAATAATAGGAAAAAAGGTTTTTAATTAAATCTTTGGATTCTTTTAAAAAAAATATCTATTCTTTTTCATTGATTGTTCCTGAAAGCATAGGAACAAATAAAGCAGACTCTATTATTGTTTCTTTATATTCTTCTTTCGACACTCTTTCCAATAAAACTAAATTTTGTGCTTTATCATTTCCACAAGGACAGATTAATTTACCGCCAATGTTTAGCTGAGACTTTAACTTAGTAGGTACTTCACTGATTGCTGCTGCACAGGTTATGGCATCAAATTTTTTATGTATAGGCCAACCCATAGTGCCATCTGACCACCGGATTAAAAAGTTTGTAATGCCTGCTTTTTCTAAATTAACTATGGCTCTATCAGCTAAAGGCTTTATCCTCTCTACTGAAAAAACTTTTCGGCAAAATCTAGAAAGAATTGCTGTCTGATATCCACAACCGGTTCCTATTTCTAAAATAGTTTCTAGAGGCTTTTTTTCTAAGATATTACCTTTGATTAGGATTTCAGTCATCTTGGCAACAATATAAGGTTGGGAAATCGTTTGTTTATAGCCTATAGGTAATGACATGTCCTCATAGGCCCTGCTAGCGAAAGCTCCATCTATGAAAAGATGTCGTGGCGTCTTTAAAATTGCTTCTAATATTCTTATGTCTGATATACCTTTATCAGCTAAGGACTCAGCCAGAGCTATTCTAGCCCTTTCATAAGTTAATTCAGTTTGATACTTGCTATTAAAATTGTTCAAGCCAATCGCCTGCTTTTTTAATACTCGCTTCATCAAAAGTATTGATTTTAATTGGTGATAAAGAGATATGCCCTACTTCCAGACAACTAAAATCATCCATAACTTCTTCGTTTGGAATTAAGTGAGAATCTAAAAAGGTTTTGGTTATTTTGATTTCAGGATTTGGAAAAATATTATGATCAGGTACATTCAAATTCAGAATCGAATTTTCAGGTAAATCTAAGTCGTCAATATTTTCTAATAATGAAGTAACTGTTTTAGCAGCTAAACCATAATCACTTATTTCGAAGGATGCTACTGATACAGCAATGGCAGGATATTTTAAATTTCGCCCCTCAATTGCAGCACCAACTGTTCCTGAATAAAGAAAAACTGGACCTAAATTTGGGCCAGGGTTTATTCCTGAAATAACTATGTCAGGTGTGAATGGACATAGCTCATTATTTCCTAAATCTAAGTTTTCAGATTCCAAGTTTGCGAGATCTAATTCAAATAAACTTTTTCCATTCAAGGAAGTTTTGACGCAATCAACAGGAGTCCCATCTAAAGAGTAAATATTTTTATCTATTTTATTTTCTTTTAAGGGCGTTAAAAAGGTCAAAGCACTTCCAAAACCACTTTTATTAACATCAGGCGCCATCATAAACACTTCATGATTTTTACAGAGCTCTGAGTACAAAGTTTTAATTCCAGGATGATCGTAACCATCATCATTGGTTAATAATATTTTCATTTAATTCCTTTTTAATAAAACAGTTGCGTAGGCAGAAATTCCCTCTTTTTTTCCTTGGTAGCTTAATCCATCTGTAGTGGTTGCCTTACAAGAAACACGATCACTATCAATTTTTAAAGTAGAAGCTAATTTTGTTTCCATATCAGCCTTATGAGGCTCAAGTCTTGGCACGCTTCCAACGTAAGTTGAGTCAATATTAATAATTTCCATATTAATTGAGCGTAATTTATTCATGACATCTTCTAATATTTTTAAGCTAGAAATATCTTTTGATGAATCGTCTTCTAATACAAAAGAGCCTAGATCGCCCAAGTGAGCTGCTCCCAGTAATGCATCGCAAATAGCATGAGTTAATACATCGCCATCGGAATGAGCAATGATTTCAAAGTCACATTCTATTGATATGCCTCCAATAGTCATTGAAGTTCCTTTTTTTATTTGATGCGCATCGAATCCAAACCCAATTCTCAAATTATCAATCATGATCTGCCTATCAATTTTAAATATAATTCCGCAACTTCTATATCTTCTTTTCTTGTAACCTTTAAATTCATTCGACTAGAATTTATGGGTTTAATCTCGCTTTTAAAATGACTATAAACTGCGCTCACTTCATCAGTAAAAGTTTTATCTTGAGCAACAGCTTCAGATAAAGCGCTAAAAACATCCTCTAAAATAAATACTTGTGGTGTAGCTGAGAGCCAAATTTTAGACCTATCCAAAACGCCTGAAATCATTTCTTTTTTACTTTGGCTAATACTTTCAGATGGCTGATAAGCTAAAAATGCTCCCTGACCGTCCTCTTTTATTTCTTCTTCAGCGTAATCTAGCAAAACTGTTAAGTCTGATTTTTGCAAGCAAGGCCTGGCAGCATCATGAATGACGACTAAAGATGACTTATCTTCTTTGTCCATAAGCATTTCAAGACCGGCTAAAACTGACGCCATTCTTGTTGAGCCACCAAAACAAGAAACAACCTTTTGATGATTAGAAATTGCTAAAGCCTTCCAAAGCTCGTTATCTTCATTGGTAGCAACACAAATTGATTTGCAGTTATCATCTTTAATAAAAAGATCCATTGCGTGTTCAATAATTGTTTTTTCACCAATTTTTGAAAATTGTTTAACCGTATTTAATTGGGCTCTAGAGCCTATTCCAGCAGCTGGAATTAAAGCTAAGTATTCATCATTCATTTTTAATTTCTATAATTATTTCGCCTTCTTTAATTAATCCTAATTCTTGTCTCACATAACTTTCAAGTGCATCCTTATCATTGGTAAGGCTTTCCAATTCTAATTTTAAATTATTATTTTTTTTTAATTGATTCTCATTTTTAAAAATTTGTTGCTCATGGTTTATTTTTAATTTTTCTATTTCGCCAAAGCTATAAGCGCCGAATAACAATTGGTATAAAAAATAAATCAAAGTGAAGGATAAGATAAAAAAGACACAACTTAAAAAAGGTTTAGCAAAAATCCGCTTCATTAATTTAATTCTTTTTTTCCAAGAAATTGAAATTTTTCCCATGCATCTATCATAAGAAGTCTATTGTATTTAGACGTCCTATCTGATCTAGACGGTGCGCCAGTCTTAATCTGACCTGCGCCAGTACCTACCGCCAAATCAGCTATGAAACTATCTTCAGTTTCACCAGATCTATGAGAAATAACGCAAGTGTAATCATTATCTTTGGCAAGCTTTATAGTTTCAAATGTTTCAGAAAGAGTGCCAATCTGATTTATTTTAATAAGAATTGAATTAGCAATATTTTTATCTATACCTTGTCGAAAGATTTTTTTATTGGTAACAAATAAATCGTCTCCTACTAACTGCGCAGCCTTACCCAATTTATTTGTTAATTCTTCCCACCCATTCCAATCATTTTCATCCAATCCATCTTCTATAGAAGTGATGGGAAATTTTGAAGATAAATCTATTAAATGATCTATAAGTTCTATATTTGAAAATTCTTCATTATCAGAAAATTTATATTTACCATCTTTATAAAATTCAGTTGCAGCGCAATCTAGGGCAAAAGTAATTTGATCATTTAGTTTATAACCAGACTCCTCTATGGCTTGAGATATTAAATTTAACGCTTCTTCGGAAGACTCTATATTTGGGGCAAATCCTCCTTCGTCGCCAACAGCAGTTGAAAAACCTGCTTTGTTCAAAGTATTTTTTAATGAATTAAAGACTTCTACCCCGCATCTCAATGCATCTTTAAAAGAAGTAAATCCTGTTGGTTGAATCATAAATTCTTGAAAATCCAAACCATTATTTGCGTGTGCTCCACCGTTTAATATGTTCATCATAGGCACTGGCATTCTCATATCAGTTTCTAGTTCAAAAGAATCTTTACAAATATTATTTATATATCTATATAAAGGAACGTTTAAAGAGTTTGACGATGCTTTGCAGCAAGCTAAAGATAAAGCTAAAGCAATATTGGCTCCAAAATTTTCTTTATTTTCCGTTCCATCTAACGAAATTATCTTTTCATCGATAGTTTTCTGATTATTTGCATCAGAACCAATAAATTCAGGAAAAAAATTTTGTTCAGCATTTTTAATAACGTGTTCCACCCCTTTTCCTTGAAATGCTTTTCCTCCATCTCTTTTTTCTATTGCCTCTCTTGATCCGGTGGATGCACCAGATGGAACGAAGCCGCATCCTATCGACCCATCTTCTAAAAGAACATCTGCAGCAATAGTAGGGTTTCCTCTAGAATCTAAAATTTCATATGCAGATATTTTTTTTATTTTCATATTCAAAAGCTTTTCACAACATCGTCTACAGCATTTATTTTTGACAGAAACGCTTCCAGCTCATCAAGCTTGGTAGCAGAAGGACCATCACACTTAGCTTGTGAAGGCTCTGGATGAACCTCTATAAATATCCCCGCAAGACCTATGGCTACTCCGGAAAGAGCTAGATCAAGTGCTTGACCGCTTCTTCCGTCAGCAGAGATGCCTGCCCCGCCTGGAAGCTGAAGTGAATGAGTGACATCGAATATAACAGGATTTCCAAAGTCTTTTAATTTAGACATGCCGAGCATATCAACAATCAAGTTGTTGTAACCAAAGGATGTTCCTCTTTCGCACAACATAATTTGTTCATTACCAAAATGAGAGCACTTATTTATTATATTTCCCATTTGTTCTGGAGATAAAAACTGTCCTTTTTTTATATTTAAAGGCTTATTAGTTTCGCAAGCCGCTTTAATTAAATCTGTCTGACGGCACAGAAAAGCTGGAATTTGAATTACATCAGCTACTTCAGCTATTTTATCTACTTGATTTATTTCATGAATATCCGTTATTAAATTATAACCTTCACTTTTTAAAGCTTTAAAAATTGTAATTCCTTTATCAATTCCCATGCCTCTATAAGAATCGACTGAAGATCTATTTGCTTTGTCAAAAGATGCTTTAAAAATAAATGGATTGTCAGTTTTAGAAACTATTTTTTTTAATTCTGCAGCTACTTCTAAAGTTTGTTCTTCAGATTCTAAAATATTTAAGCCAGCAATTACTGTTAACTTATCAGAGTTAGAAATTCTATGATTAGAGATATTTATGCTTTTAGTCATAATTAAGTTTTAGAACTATTTTTAGCTGCTTTCACAAAACCTTTAAAAAGCGGATGCCCGGTTCTTGGATCGGATGTAAATTCAGGATGAAATTGACATCCAACAAACCATTTATGACCTTTTAGCTCTATTGCTTCAACCAAGCTATCGTGTTCAGATTTACCAACTATTTTCATACCATTTCTATCAAATTCAGATAGATAATTATTATTAAACTCATACCTGTGTCTGTGTCTTTCATAAATTTCTAATTTTTTATAAAGATTAGCTATTTTACTTCCCTTTTTTAAATTGCAAAGCTGACTCCCTAGTCTCATGGTACCGCCTTTATTCGAATCTTCTGATCTAAAATGAGTTAGTCCCTCTTCATC
>CASICS010000013.1 GCA_949373255.1 uncultured SAR86 cluster bacterium
GCATACCTCGACCATCATCTTCTACTGTTACAGAATAATCCTTATGAAGATTGACAGCTATTTCTTTAGCATGACCAGCAAGAGCTTCGTCTACGCTATTATCAATTACTTCCATTACCAAATGATTAGGGCTGGCTGTATCGGTATACATGCCAGGTCTTTTTCTGACAGGCTCCAGACCCGTCAGTACCTCAATGGACTCGGCGGTATAGTCTGAAGAGGCCAATTTTAAAGTTGCTCTAGAATATTTTCTGCACTGCTTACAGAGAAGGCCCCGCCTTCTTCTGCCAATAAAGAGGTTACTATTCCATCCTCAATAATGACGGCATATCTCGATGAAACATGTCCTATCCCTAGCGAAGATAAATCTAAGTTAAGTTCACAGGCTTCAGTAAAATTACCATTTCCATCTGCAAGCATTGTAATTTTTTCTCCAACTGAAAGACTCTCACCCCAAGCCTTCATGACAAACGGATTTGTCACCGAAATACAAATAATTTCATCTACATTTTTATCCATAATTTCATCTGCTTTTTCGACAAAACCAGGCATTTGTTGTAGCGAACAAGTGGGTGTAAAAGCACCAGGAACCCCAACCAGAACAACTTTTTTTCCCGAAACGTATTCTAAAGAATCTATTTCGTCTATTCCTTTTTCGCCTAACTTATAAAGAGTTGCGCTCGGTAATTTTTTTCCAATTTCTATCATATTTTTTTCCTATACTTTGTTATAAATCTTACTTCCCAAATCTTTAAATTCCTGTGCTTTTTTTTGCATAGCTTCTTCTTGTTCTTTTAATTCTTTTTTAGCGTAATCTCTTACGTCTTGAGATATCTTCATTGAACAAAATTTTGGTCCACACATAGAACAAAAATGAGCGACTTTGGCAGAATCTTTAGGAAGTGTTTCGTCATGAAATGATTTAGCTCTCTCAGGATCTAGTCCCAAATTAAACTGATCTTCCCATCTGAAATCAAATCGAGAAGCTGACAAAGCATTATCTCTGATTTGTGCCGATGGCAGGCCTTTCGCTAGATCTCCAGCATGGGCAGCTATTCTGTATGCCATTAAACCCTCTTTAACATCTTCTTTATTAGGCAAACCTAAATGTTCCTTAGGCGTAACGTAGCAGAGCATCGCACATCCATACCAGCCAATCATTGCTGCACCTATTGCGGAGGTTATATGATCGTATCCAGGAGCGATATCGGTTGTTAATGGGCCTAAAGTATAAAAAGGAGCCTCATGACATTCTTCTAATTGCAGATCCATGTTCTCCTTAATCAATTGCATTGGAACATGGCCTGGGCCTTCTATCATCGTTTGAACACCGTGCTTCCAGGCTATCTTAGTGAGCTCTCCTAAAGTTCTTAGCTCTCCAAACTGAGCTTCATCATTTGCATCGGCAATTGATCCTGGTCTTAAACCATCTCCTAAAGAAAAAGTAATATCATACTTTTTCATTATTTTACAAATATCTTCAAAACGAGTGTATAAAAAGTTTTCTTCGTGATGAGCCAAACACCATTTCGCCATTATCGAACCGCCCCTAGAAACAATTCCAGTTACTCGTTCTGCGGTTAAGGGAACATATCTAAGTAAGACTCCTGCATGGATTGTAAAATAGTCCACGCCCTGCTCAGCTTGTTCAATTAACGTCTGCTCGAACACTTCCCAATTTAAATCTTCAGCTACTCCATCAACTTTCTCTAAAGCCTGATAAATTGGAACCGTGCCAATTGGAACAGGAGAGTTTCTGACTATCCACTCTCTAGTTTCGTGGATATTTTTACCGGTACTTAAATCCATAACGGTATCTCCACCCCATCTAGTAGACCATGTTAATTTTTCTACCTCATCATGGATAGATGAAGACAAGGCAGAATTTCCAATATTTGCATTTACTTTTATTTTAAAATTTCTTCCTATTATCATCGGTTCAATTTCTGGATGATTTATATTAGCCGGTATGACCGCTCTTCCAGAAGCAACTTCATCTCTCACAAATTCTGGAGTAACGACTTCAGGAATATTAGCTCCAAAGTTTTCTCCTTTATGAAAATTTCCGTTTTTTAATTTAAGGTTTTCTTCATAATTTTGATTTTCTCGGATGGCAATGTATTCCATTTCTTCGGTGATGATGCCTTTTTTCGCTAGCGACATTTGAGTTTCGCCAGGATAATTTACTCTTCTCTCGGACAACCAATTTTCTCTTAATTTTGGAAGTCCTTTTTCTATATCAATAGTTATATCAGGGTCAGTATATGGCCCTGAACAGTCATATAAGTAAATAGGAGGATTAGAAATTTCTCCTTCGGAGCTCAAAGAGTTTGTTTGGATTACCTCTCTCATGGGTACTTTTATCTCTGGCCTAGACCCAGTTATATAAATTTTCTTAGAACCGTTGAAGGTCTTGCTTGCAGTTTTTAAAATCTGTTCAGATTCAGGTGCGTTGTCTAGAGATTTAGATTTAATTTGATTCATAGTTTTTTAGTATTTTTTAAGACAATACTATTTTATATAGTATTTTGACCCTTAAAAAATTAATATAGATATATTATTAGTTTTTTATCATTAGCGGGGATTAAAGTTGAAGTTTAATAAGTTTTTTTTATCTTTTACGGTTATATTTTTTTCTCTTGCTTCCTTCTCGAGCCCTCTAACTCTTGCAGAAGTTTATGAAATAGCTTTAGAGGAAGATCCTCAGCTAAAGATTGCGCAAGCTACTTATAGAGCAAATAAAGAAGCTAAAGCAAAAGGTTTAGCGGGCTTACTGCCAACAATTACTACTAGAGCGAGGACAAATTGGAATGAATCTGAGGTCATTAATGGAGCGAGTGCAACTTATGACTCTGCAGGCAGCAAAGGAAATAACTCTTATTCATATTCTGCTGATTTAGTTCAGCCAATTTTTAGACCCGATAGATGGTTTCAATTTGGACAAGGGAAAGCGTTGAGCAAAATAGCCAAAGCCCAGTTCGGTTATGCTCAGCAAGAGACAATAGTCAGAGTAACTTCAACATATTTTGATCTCTTGAAGGCTATCAAAAATCTAGAAGTAGCGAAATCTGAAGAATCTGCAATCAAGAAACAAAGAGATCGATCTAAAAGACTGTTTGAGGAAGGAGTATCTTCTGTTACGGAATATCAAGAAGCTCAAGCTTTCTATGATCTATCTAAAGTATCTAGAATAGCTAGCGAAGGACAATTAGAATTTGCTAGAGAAGCATTGATTGCAATTATCGGCGAAGCTCCAGACTTGGTTGATCTAAATAACGAATATCCGATCGCTCCACCCAATCCTAAATCAAGACAAGAATGGGTAAGTCTTGGCTTGTCTAATAATTTTGCACTTCAAGCTGCAAGGATGTCTACAGAGGCTGCGAAAAGGAATGCTCAAAGTAAACTATCAAATCATTTTCCTGATATAGATTTAGTGGGGAACATAACTAGAGACACTAGTAGAGGTATTTCAGGATTTGAGGCAGGCGCTTTTAGTTATGGTGAGAGTGAAATTGAAAATACGAGATATAGCTTGCAGTTTTCATGGCCTCTTATGGCAGGTGGTCTGGTTAGCTCTGAGAGGCGAGAAGCCTATGCTTTATTAGAAAAAGCAAGGCAGGAAGAAATCCTATCTGAACGAGGCACCATCAGAGAAGTTAAGTCTAGATTTTCATCAGTTATGACAAACCTTGCAAATGTTAATGCCAGAGAGCAGGCTTTAAAATCATCTGAATTAGCTTTAAAAGCTACTAGATTTGGTTATGAATCTAATACTAGAAATATTGTTGATCTCTTGAATTCAGAAAAAGGATATTTTTCTGCTCAAAGAGATTTCAATTCAGCTAAGTATGATTTTATTTTGTCAGAGTTCGCTTTAAAAATATCATCAGGATCTTTATCTCCTAGGGATGTATACGATATAAGCAATTTTATGACCAAATAAATGCCTGAGCTGCCCGAAGTTGAAACTACTTTAAGAGGCATCTCAAAAGAGATCCTAAACAAAGAAATAAGATCGTTTGTCTGCAGAGATGGCAAACTTAGATGGCCTATTCCAAAAAATATGGCTTCGTTCTTAAAAAATAAAACTTTTGTAAGCGCTATTCGTAGAGGGAAATATATTATTTTATACCTAGATAAAGGCGCTATTCTTATACATCTAGGAATGTCTGGGAAATTACGAGTTTTCAAGGGAACAGTTGCACCTAAAAAACATGAGCACTGGGATATTTGTTTCAAAGACGGATGGATTTTGAGATACACAGATACTAGAAAATTTGGTGCCCTCTTAAGTACTAAATCAGACCCTTTTGCTCATAAATTGATAAAATTTTTAGGGCCAGAACCATTAGGAAATTCATTTAATGGCGATTATTTATTTAAAAAATCTCGAAAACGAACGCTACCGATTAAAAGCTTTATTATGGATTCCAAAGTTGTCACTGGTGTTGGTAATATTTATGCCAACGAAGCATTATTTATGGCTGGAATAAGACCAACAAAAAAATCAGGAGTCATTTCTAAATCTAAATATGAAGATTTAAGCGCTGCTATTTCTCTAACACTAAAAGAAGCTATCGAAGCGGGTGGAACTACTCTTAAAGATTATTCAAATGCTGATGAAGCGCCTGGATATTTTAAGAAGGAATTAAAAGTATATGATCGTGGAGGGGAAGCTTGTTTAAATTGTAAGAAAAAATTGAAAGAAATAAGGCAATCCAACCGAGCCACGGTTTATTGTGTTAACTGCCAAAATTAGCCAAATTTCCTTTTTAATTCCGAAAGAGAGATAGGATCAACAAATTCTGAAACATCGCCGCCCATTTTGCATATTTCTTTGACTAATGAAGAAGAAATATATGAATACTGTTCTTTAGGTGTCAGAAATACACTTTCCAATTCTGGCATCATGGCTCGATTCATATTAGCTAGTTGGAACTCATATTCAAAATCAGCCACCACTCTAAGTCCCCTGATAAGAATTTTTGCATCATTATCTTTAGCAAGATCTACTAATAACTTAGAGAAACCAACAATTTCAACTTTTTTATTGTCTTTAAATATCTTTTCAGCAATATCAATTCTCTCTTCTAAAGTAAATAAAGGGTTCTTAGCTTCACTAGCAGCGACGGCGATAACAACAGAATCGAATAATTTACAGGCTCTTTCGATGAGGTCTATATGACCTCTAGTCATCGGATCAAAAGTTCCAGGATATATAGCTCGTTGAGACATAGAAACATTATATTCTATAATGCTTCAAAGACATATTTTAGGAATTATGGAAATTATTTTATTTGAATTATTAGATAAAGAAAGTAGACAAGAAATTGTCTATACAAACCTTTACTCAGATGTTGAAAAATATGCGAAGGCAAATAATCTTTCTATAATAGGAGAAATTAAATCTTACTCTCCAGCTATGCTTCTCAAATATTACAAGTGGATTGGGTCCGGGAATAATCCTTATGTGGTCTCACGACCCTGGAAATATAAAAATTAAATTTTTACTCTAATTTTATTTATCTGCTTTTTATTTGCAGAAGCGATAGTGAATTTTATTTTTTCAATTTTAATTGATTCGTTAAGTCGAGGAAATTTCCCAAATTTGTTCACGACATATCCAGCAATGGTATCGAAATTCACATCCTCAAAAGAGGTGCCAAATTTTTCATTAAACTCTTCAATTTCTGTAATGCCAGATACAGTAAATTCATTATTTGAAATTTGCATAATTTTTTGATCCTCTGCGAGATCTGTCTCATCTTCAATTTCCCCAACAATTTCTTCCAAAACATCCTCAATTGTTACTAAACCGCTAACCTCTCCAAATTCGTCCACAACAAGTGCCATATGACTTCTATTAGTTTTAAATTCCTCCAAAAGAATATTTATTTTTTTACTCTCCGGAATATGGATAACTGGGCGAATAATGTGTTTTAACTCAAACTCATCAGAATCAAACTCTTCTTTAATAAGGCCTGGTGCAAATTTAAGTAAATCTTTAGCTAATAAAATTCCAATAATTTTATCTTCATCTTCATCGAATACAGGGAACCTTGAATGAGAAGACTCAACCACTTTATCTAATAAATTGTCTAATGAATCTGTGTCATTGATTAAGATCATTTGTGATCTGGGCACCATTACATCTCTAACTGGTATCGAAGAAAACTCAATCGTTTCTTCAATCATTCCTAGTATGCCTTTATCGATAACATTATTTTCCTCAGCATCTCGAAGAACTGAAGTTAATTCATCTTGATCCAAAGGTTTAAAAGAGATCTTTATATAAAGATCTCTAAAAAAGTGTTTAATTTTTTGTATAAAGCCCAACTTTTCCTTCGATTGGGCCTCGATACTTGGAGGTTCGTCTCTCATCGACTAGTAAGGATCTCCCGCTGATATTTTATTCATTATTTTTTTTTCTATCTCTTCCATTGATATTCTTTCATCATTTTCTTCATGATCAAAGCCAATTAAATGTAAGAATCCATGAATTATCATATGTTTTAGTCTATTTTCATATGATTTTGAATATTTTTTTGCCTCGTTCTTAATTATTTCTCTACACAATACTATGTCTCCTAATAAAAAGTCTTTTGTTTTGGCCTCGTCATCATTATTTGTTCCAAATGAAAGTACATTAGTAGCGCTATCATTTCCTCTATATTTCAAATTCAGTTTTTTTATTTCATTAGTTGTAACAAATGAAATTCCTATTTGATAATTTTTAGCTTGAGCAATTTTAATACCTGAAAAAGTTAGACACTCATCTAATAATTTAGATATGCTTTCCTCTGAAAAAAAACTGTCGTCTTCTTCAAAATTATTTAAAAAAACTTTCATTCAATATGATTTTTTTTCGTAAGCTTCAATAATTTTTTGCACCAAACCATGCCTAACTACGTCTTTTGGGTGAAAATAAAAAAAGGAAATTCCTTTTTCTCGCTCCAATACTCTTATTGCATCAGACAAGCCTGAAGTCATTCCTCTAGGCAAGTCTGTTTGAGTTACATCTCCGGTAACAACTGCTGTAGAACCAAAACCTATTCTAGTTAAGAACATTTTCATTTGAGAGGGGGTACAATTTTGAGCCTCATCTAAAATCAAAAAAGCGTCATTTAAAGTTCTTCCTCTCATATAGGCTAAAGGGGCAACTTCAATTTTTCCATTCTCTATTAAACGATCTACTTTCTCTCTACCCATCATTTCATATAAAGCATCATATAAAGGCCTTAGATAAGGATCTACTTTTTGTGAAAGATCTCCCGGAAGAAAGCCTAAATTCTCTCCAGCCTCCACGGCCGGTCTGGTTAATATAATTTTGTTTACCTTCTCTTCTATAAAATGATTTACTGCTGCAGCGACAGCAAGATAAGTTTTTCCTGTTCCTGCTGGGCCAATTCCAAATGCAATATCTTTATCATAAATCGATGAAAGGAACTCTCCTTGAGATTTATTTCTAGGTGATATGAAAAGTCTTGGAGTTTGAATAGTGAGTTCTTTCTCTTTAGCAAGTTCAAAGATTTGTCCGCTTTTATCTTTGGTAGCACCATTGAGAGCTCTTCTTATAGAAAAGTGAACCTCATCTGCACTAACTGAATCTCTTGATTCGGCTAGCAATGCCAAGTCTTCAATTATTGTTTTGCCCTTGATGGCATTATTTTTTTCACCGGTAATTGAAAAACTATTTCCACGGCTTCTTATAATTATTTCGAGTGATTCTTCTATTTGATTTAAATTTGAGTTAACTGGACCGCAAACTAACGATAAGTTTTCTGATTCTATAGCTGAAAGTTTAAATTTTAATTTAGGCATATATGATGGTTAAGCTTCTACCAATGTACCTCTCAAACAATTCGTAAGCTGATCGACAATTTCAATTTCTGTAAATTTACCAATTAATTTATCACTTGAAGCAAAATTAACAACTCTATTATTTTCAGTTCTTGCTTGCATTTCTCCCGGATTTTTTTTGGATATGCCTATTACTAGGCAATTTTTAGTTGTTCCTACCATCTTGCGTCCAATACTAAATGAATGCTGATTTAGTTTCTGTTGAAGAATAGCTAGTCTTTCTTTTTTTTCACCCTCTAGAACATTATCTTCCATTTCGGCTGCTGGAGTATTTGGACGCGGGCTATAGATAAAACTGAAAGATTCGTCATATCTAACTGCGTCAATAATATCTAATGTATCTTGAAAATCTTGTTTAGTTTCGCCAGGAAATCCAACAATAAAGTCTGATGAAAAACTTATGTTTGGACGATTTTTTCTAATTCTTTCAATCAATTTTAAATAAAAATCTGCGGTATATCTTCGCCTCATTAATTTCAAAATTCGATCCGAGCCGCTTTGAACTGGTAAATGAACATGGCTAACGAGTTCGGGCAAGCCTGCGTATAAATCAACTAAGTCATCACGAAATTCATAAGGATGACTGGTGGTATATCTTATTCGATCGATACCATCTATTTCTGCTGTTTTCTCAATTAAATAAGCTAAAGATTTAGTTTCGCCTTTATGAGGTCCTTTATAATTATTTACATTTTGACCTAGTAGATTAACTTCTCTTACTCCTTGCTCTGCCAAATTTTTTATCTCATCAAGAATATCATCGAGAGGCCTGCTAACTTCATGGCCTCTGGTATGTGGTACCACACAAAATGAACAATATTTATTACAACCTTCAGCAATAGAAACAAAGGCTGTGGGCTTGTCCGTTTTTGTATCTGGAATATGGTCAAATTTTTCAATTTTAGGAAATGAAATATCTAATTGCCTTTTATTTTCTTCAGTGGCATCTCTATACATGCCAGGAAGCCTGTGAAGAGTCTGTGGACCAAATACAATATCTACTGCCGGAGCTCTTCGCGATAAATTAGCCCCTTCTTGGCTAGCAACACAGCCTCCGATAGCTATTTTTAAATCAGGATTATTATCTTTTAATTTTTTCCAACGGCCGATTTGATGAAATACTCTTTCTTGAGCTTTTTCTCTTATTGAGCAGGTATTCAAAACTAACAAATCTGCTTCTTCTTGATTTTCTGTTTGAACAAAGTCTTCTTTAATAGAAAGCATATCCAGCATTTTTGCCGAATCATACTCGTTCATTTGACACCCGTGGGTCTTAATAAATACTTTCTTCATATTCTAAAAATTGAACGCGAGATTATAAAGAAAATCCAAATATTAGCTAGATTGGGCAAAAATTGTATCCCTATAGAATCTTAATTCGTTAATAGACTCATAAACATCTGCTTCTGCTCGGTGTGCAGCATTTTTCTGAGTATGTTTTAAATTCAAGTCTGGTCTCCATCTTTTAGTAAGTTCTTTTACTGAGCTTACATCGATACAGCGATAGTGAAAATAATCTTCGAGTTCAGGCATATATAAGGAAAGAAATTTTCTATCATGCCAAACAGTATTCCCACATAAAGGAGACTCTCCTTTTTCTACATGCAGTTTGATAAAGTCTAAGGTTGCTTGTTCTGCATCTTTTTCAGTAATAGTACTATCCAACACCTCTTCAATTAAGCCAGAGGCGCCATGGTGACTTTGATTCCAGTCATCCATACCATCTAATAATTCTTTAGATTGAGATACCACCATCCCAGGTCCTTCAATAATTTCTGTTAGGTCCTCATTTGTGACGCATGTGTAGATTTCAATGATTCTTTCAGCGTTAGGATCCAAGCCTGTCATTTCTAAATCTAACCAGATTAATTTTTTTTCCATGTGTTTACTTTACAATACCTTTGTTATAAAAAATTTATTATGAACGACGAAACTAAAAACGAAACTAATTTCGGCTATAAAAAAGTTAATCCTAATGAAAAACCTGATTTGGTTAAAGGAGTTTTTGATTCTGTCTCAAATAAATATGATTTGATGAACGATCTTATGTCGGTTGGCATCCACCGTCTCTGGAAGAAAGCTACGATTCAAATGAGTAATTTGAAAAAAGGAGATGATGTTTTAGATGTTGCCGGAGGCACAGGAGATTTGGCTATTTTATTCTCAGATTTAGTAGGCGAAGAAGGCTCTGTTTATCTTTCTGACATAAACGAAAGTATGTTGGAGATAGGAAGAGATAAGACCATAGATTCAGGTAACACCAATATTTCCAGTTTAGTTGCAGATGCAGAAACCTTGCCTTTCCCTGATGATTCATTCAATTGCATATCTATTGCCTTTGGCATAAGAAACGTTACAAATAAAGATAAGGCTTTAAAAGATTTTTATAGGTGCTTAAAACCTGGCGGAAGGCTCCTTGTCTTAGAGTTCTCTAAACCCGAGTCTGCTTTACTGTCTGATCTCTACGATCTTTATTCTTTTAATGTACTCCCTCATTTGGGTCAGTGGATTGCCGGTGATGCAGAAAGCTATCAATACTTAGCAGAATCAATTCGAATGCATCCTAATCAAGAAGAATTCAAAAAACTGATGGATGATGCTGGATTTCTTAACACTCAATTTCAAAACATGACGGGTGGAATAGTTGCGCTTCACAGTGGAGACAAAGCATAGCGATGGCTTTTCTAAAGTTTCTTCGAATAATATATATTTTTTTAAGATTTCGCCTTGATGAAATTCTTCCCAAAGAAAGTCTTCCTATTTGGATAAAAATAATTTTTTTTCTCTCGCCTTTTCGCTTAATTCCTTCGAAGAAAAGTCAAGGCGTTAGGTTGGCTGAAGCACTCGAATTGGCTGGGCCTTTATTCATCAAATTTGGTCAATTACTTTCCACTAGACCAGACTTTCTATCAGACGATTTGATTCAAGAATTAAAAAAGTTTCAAAATAATCTAAAACCTTTTCCTGCTGAGGAAGCAATATCAATCATAGAAAAGGATCTGGGAAAGCCCATAGAAGAACTCTTTGCTAGTTTTAATAAAGAACCATTAGCAGCTGCATCAATTGCGCAAGTTCACGAAGCAAAGTTATTTAGTGGTGAAGATGTTGTGGTGAAAGTAGTTCGTCCTAATTTGGCCAAGAAAATTAAAGACGACATCTCAATAATAAAAATGCTTGGAGATATTGCCAATACATTCGATGCAGATGCCAGAAGACTTCAATTGGTTGAAATGATCAGAGAATATGAATACGTTATTTCTTCTGAGGTTGATTTAAAAAAAGAAGCAGGAAATACCATTCAAACCGCAAAGTTTTTTGAAGGCTCAGATTTACTTTATATACCAAAAGTCTATTTAGATTATTCTGGGAATAAAACTTTAACTTTAGAAAAGATATACGGTGTTCCCGTTACAGATATTTCCATATTGGAAGATAAAAAAGTTAATCTAAAAGTACTTTCTGAACGAGGTGTAAGCATCTTCTTCAAGCAACTTTTTGACGACAACTTTTTTCACGCTGACATGCACCCAGGAAATATTTTTGTTAATGCTGATAATCCAGAATCCCCCACTTATGTTGCTGTTGATTATGCAATTTGTGGAAGCTTGTCGGAGAAAGAACAACTGCTGATAGGTAAAATGTTAGCCGATATGTTCAGTCGAAACTATGCGGGCGTAGCAAAGACAATGATTAGTGCTGGATGGGTTTCTAAAATAACAAAACCGATCGAATTAGAAGTTACAATTCGTACCGCCTTGGATCCTATCTTCGAAAAACCTTTTAGTGAGATTAATTTTGGAGAAATGTTAGTTTTTCTGTTTGAAGAAACTAGAGCATATGAACTTTCTCTTCCAGCCTCACTCTTATTGCTGCATAAAACCTTAATTAATATCGAGGGTCTGGGCAGACAAATTTATCCTGAGTTGGATTTATGGACCACTGCAAAGCCCTTTATACAAAACTGGGTATCCAAACGTTATAACCCAGCTAACATAATGGACAAACTTAAAAACAATACTGGAGAGTTTGCAGAAAAAGCCTATGAGCTTCCTGAAAAAATTGAGGCCGTTTTTAATAACTTAGCGAATCTCAATGAATTCAATGATGAGATAAAGAATTTACGAAAAGATATTTCAAATCAAAGAACTTCTTCACGATTCCTTCTTACCGTTGCAACTGCAATAATAGTATTAACTTTATCGATAACCTTATTTTTATGAGTACAGAAGAAAATATTATTGAACGGCTCAGCAACTTACTTCTAGAGCGACGCGCTTCATCTGAGGACAGCTCTTACACTGCTCAATTATATAAAAAAGGAATTGCTGAAATCTTAAGCAAAATTGAAGAAGAATCAAAAGAACTTATTGAAGCCGGTGAATTAAGGCCAACAGCCAAAAAAGAGATCACTCATGAGGCTGCCGATCTTTGGTATCACACCATGGTATTATTAGCATTCAATGGAATTGATCCAATGGATATTTTAAAAGAATTAGAACGCAGGGAAGGAGTTTCAGGACTAGAAGAAAAGTCTAAGAGGTAGTTATGGGATTTGGTGGTATTAGCATTTGGCAACTTTTAATTATTTTAGCCATTATTATTTTGATCTTTGGTACAAGAAGATTGAAAAACATGGGTGGTGATTTAGGTTCTGCATTCAAAGGCTTTAAAAAAGCGGTAAAAGAGGATAATTTAGAAAATGATATTCCCTCTGCTGTTGATGATGCAGCTGAAGTGATGGCTGAAAATGCTAAAAAAGAAGACGATTCCTAATTCATAACTAATGTTTGGTATTGGTTTTTTTGAACTACTCATAATCTGCACTATAGCTCTGATAGTTCTTGGACCTAAACGTTTGCCTCAGTTCATTACGACCGTCGAAGAAATAATTCGAAAAATTAGATCTGGTGCAAGCAAAATAAAACAAGAATTTTATAGCGAAGGATTCTCTGAACAAGAAAAAGACGATGAACGATAAAAGTTCAATGCTTGCCCAACTGGGAATGGTTAGAAATATGTTGCTTAGAGCAATATTAGTTTTAATCGTAATTTTTATTGGGTTAACTTTTTTTCAAGATTTAATTTATCTGAAGATATCCGAACCTTTGACTCAGTTCCTTCCCAAGGATTCTTCAATGATTGCCACTGGCGTGGCCTCGCCTTTTTTAACACCACTTAAACTTACTTTTTATTCGGCTATTTTTTTTGCTCTACCTTACTTAGCTATTGAATTTTGGAATTTTGTTTCGCCTGGCCTTTATAAAAAAGAGAAGATGCTCTCAATAAGTTTAACCATCACAAGTATCTTTTTATTTTATGCTGGTATGACTTTTGCTTTTTATATCGTTTTTCCTTTGATCTTCAGCTTTTTCATTCAAGCAGCTCCTGAAGGAGTCATGGTGATGACGGATATATCAAATTATTTAGACTTTGTTATAAAACTTTTTTTTGCTTTTGGCTTGGCTTTTGAGATGCCAATTTTTATCTTTGCTTTAGTGTGGAGCGGCTTCACTACGACAGAAAAACTAGCCAATGGCAGGCCATACGTAATCATAGGTTGTTTTGTCGTTGGCATGCTTTTAACACCACCAGATATTATCTCTCAGACCTTATTAGCGGTGCCGACTTGGTTGTTATTTGAAATAGGGTTATTAACCACTAAGATTTTCATCAGAAATTAACTTTCTAAGTCTTCGTTCCACTCACCTTTAGCAGCCAATTTATTCATTAACGCTCGGTGGCTAAAAGCTTTTTGAGCTAATTCAACGTTATCTATTTGCCCCATCCAAGCCTTTAAAGCAGGTTGTTGAAGTGCTCGACCATATGAAAAACTCAATTCCCAAGGAAAGTCTCCCATTTTATTCATTGCATCTAAATGAGCTGTAGCTAAAAAATCTGATTGACCGCCTGATAAAAAAGCAATGCCTGCTAAATCTGTTGGAACGTTCTCTTTTAAAACTTTTACAGTTAACTCAGCTACTTCTTGAATATTAGCTTGAAGCGGAGCATTTGTTCCGGAAAGAATCATATTGGGTTTTAAAATCGTGCCTTTTAAGTTAACGCTATTTCCTTCTAAACAAGTAAAAAGAGTTTTTAAACAGTTTTCACTAACTTCAAAGCAAGTTTGTGCCGAATGGTCTCCGTCCATTAAGACCTCAGGTTCAACCATGGGCACCATTCCATTATTTTGAACAATCTGTGCGTAATCAGCTAAAGCCTGCATATTGGCATCGATGCACTCTTGCGAAGGCATGTTGTCTCCAATTTTTATGACAGCACGCCATTTCGTAAATTTTGCACCTAATGCTTGGTATTCTGCACATCTTTCATCTAAATCTTCTAAGCCACCAGTTATAACTTCTTCTGAATCATTAAAGGGACTTATCCCCTTATCCACTTTAATTCCCGGCAGAGCCCCTGTAGATGAAATTAAATCTCTAATAGGTGTGCCGTCTTTGGCATTTTGACGCAAAGTTTCATCAAACAAAATAACGCCACCGATATTACCCTTCATGCCTTCGGCTCTGAATAATAGTTCTCGATAATCTCTTCTTGAGTCTGCTGTAGATTCAGTATTTATAGCATCAAATCTTTTTCCAATCGTTCCAGTACTCTCATCGGCGGCAAGGAAACCCTTTCCGTCAGAAACTATATAAGCTGCAATATCTTCTAAACTATCTAATGACATACTATTTCCCTAAATTTTTATTTTTAATTATTTCTATACTGGGTAATGTACCTAATTCTATGTATTCAAGAAAGGCTCCGCCTGCAGTAGAAGCATAATCAACATAATCCATCATATTTAAATTGGAAAAAGAGGCTAATGTTTCCCCGCCACCAATGATGCTATACCCACTTGCTTGAGAAATTTTTAATGCAACTCCTGCTGTTCCTTTTGCAAATCTTTCGTCTTCGAAATATCCCATTGGTCCATTCCAAATAATAGTTTTTGCATCGGCTATTAGAGAAGCAAAGTTTTCAATGGATTTAACGCCGACATCAAAAATAATATCGTCGTCATCTAAATCATTTATGTTTTTTTCTTGAGCATTTGTCTCCCCGCCTTTTGAGACCACAACATGCTCAGGCAAAACTATTTTTGAATGATTTATTATTTTTTTAGCTAAAGGAACAAACTCCTCTTCATACAGAGATTTTCCAATATTTTTACCCATCGCTTTAAAACAAGTGTTTGCCAAAGCGCCGCCGATAATCAAATGATCAACATAATTGGTTAACGAATCAATTATTTTCATTTTTGTAGAAATCTTAGAGCCGCCTATTATTCCAAGAAGAGGTTTTTCAGGTGAGCTGACAATTTTTTCTAGAGCTTTTAGCTCCTCTTCAACTAAAAAACCAACACAAGCTTCTTTAATAAACTCTGTAATTCCGTATGTAGACGCTTGTTTTCGATGAGCTGTTCCAAATGCATCCATGACAAAAATATCTGCTAAATTTGAGAGCGCTAATGAAAGCTCATCACCATTTGTTTTTTCACCTTTAAAGAATCTTACGTTTTCAAGCATGGTGATTCCTTCTTTATAAGGCATATCTTCTAGAGAATTTACTAAATTAACTTTTTTATTGAGTAACTCGCTTAATCTTTTTGCAACGGGTTTTAAAGAAAATTGATCTTGAATTAAGCCAGTTTCCTCTGGTCTTCCCAGGTGAGTTATTATTTTCAAGGATTTTGCTTTTTCGACTATATATTTAATGGTCGGTAAGGCTCTTACCAGCCTTTCATCATCTAATAGTTCATTGCCTTTAAGAGGGACATTAAAATCTACACGCAAGAGCACGTCTTTATTTGTAAGATCTTTTGAGATTATGGAGTTTTCTTCTAGATTCATTTAGCTGCTATCTTTTTACAAATATCAACTACATTTTCTTTTGTAAATCCATAATGGACTAAAAGATCGCTTAAAGGAGCAGATTCTCCAAAAGTATTAATACCCAACAATTCATCATCTTGACTTAAATACTTGTGCCAAAAGTCTGGTTGCCCGGCTTCTATTGCTAGCTTGGGTTTAGAACCCAAGACTTGCATTTTATATTCGGCGCTTTGTTGATCAAATATTTCTGTACAAGGCATTGAAATGACTTTTGCTTTGATTCCTTCTGCTCCTAAAAGCTCTGCTGAATCAACAGCTAATTGTACTTCTGACCCAGTCGCAATAATTACAACATCTTCATCTTCAGCATCGATCAATATATAACCACCTTTATCTATCAACCCATTATCATTTCTTGTTTGGGGGGCTAAGTTTTGTCTGGATAATATAAGAGCTGTTGGTTTGTCTTTCAGTTTTAATGCATGACGCCATGCGTATGCAGTTTCAACGCCATCGCAAGGTCGCCAAGTATTAATTCCAGGAGTGGCTCTTAGCATTGTCAAATGTTCTACAGGTTGGTGAGTGGGTCCGTCTTCTCCAACTCCTATTGAATCATGCGTATAAACATACACCACAGGTAGCTTCATGAGCGCCGACATTCTGACTGCATTTCTCGCGTAATCTAAAAAAGTAAGGAATGTTCCTGCATAAGGTCTAATTCCACCATGTAAAACCATGCCATTCATCATCGCCGACATTCCAAATTCTCTCACGCCATAATTAAGATAATTTCCTGATCCATCTTCTGTTAGGTGAGAGGTTCCTTTCCACTCCGTATTGTTTGACGGAGATAAATCAGCAGACCCTCCTATCAGTTCAGGCATAAGTGGTCCAAATGCGTCTAAGCAGATACCTGAACATTTTCGACTAGCGTAGTTTGTCTCGTCTTCATCGAAGGAACTTATTAAATTTGTAAAAATTTCATCAATGTCCTCTGGCAATTTTCCAGCTACCAGTCTTTCAAATTCTGTGTGTTCACTAGAATATTTCTCTTTGTAATCGCTTAATTTTTCCAACCAAATTTGCTCTTCTTGATTTCCAGTTTCTTTGTGATCCCAAGCATCGTAAATATCTTGAGGAATTACAAATGGTTCATGGGGCCAATTAATATTTTTCCTGGTCAAAGCAATTTCTTCATCTCCTAAAGCAGCACCATGAGCAGCTGAGGTTCCAGCAATATTAGGAGAGCCTTTTCCTATTTCTGTTTTACAGCAAATAAGCGTTGGTTTATCACTAGCTTTTGCTTTCTCAATTGCATCATCTATCGAATCAAAATCATGACCATTTACTTTAGAGATTACATGCCACCCGTAACTTTCGAATCTGGCATGAGTATCGTCTGTAAACCATCCCTCAACTCGTCCATCAATACTGATGTCATTATCATCATATAAAACGATTAACTTATTTAATTTGTGTGTACCTGCTAATGAACAGACTTCATGAGATATGCCTTCCATAAGACAGCCATCGCCACAAAATACAAAGGTATTATGGTCTATAAGGGTTAGATCTGATTTGTTAAACTTTTTAGCAAGAATCTTTTCCGCTAGAGCCATGCCTACGGCATTAGCGATTCCCTGTCCAAGTGGGCCTGTGGTTGTCTCGACTCCTGGAGTTACATCGCATTCGGGATGTCCGGGTGTTTTTGAGCCCAATTGACGAAACGCTCTGAGTTCGTCCATTGGTAAATCGAAACCTGTTAAATGCAAAAGAGAATAGAGCAGCATTGAGCCATGCCCATTTGAAAGCACAAATCTATCTCTGTTAAACCAATCTGGGTTACTTGGGTTGTATTTTAGGTGTTTCGCCCAAAGCACTTGGGCAATATCTGCCATTCCCATTGGCATGCCTGGATGTCCACTTTTTGCTGCTTGCACAGCATCCATAGAGAGTGCTCTGATTGCGTTTGCTAAATCTTGTTGATTGGCCATGGAATTTTTTAGGTTATTTTCTACTAATTCTTATCAAGATCATAGTAGAATTCCCACCCTTTTAAAAAATAATTAGTAAAAATGTCAGAATATAAAACATTTACCTCAGAATCTGTTTCAGAGGGTCATCCAGATAAAATGTCGGATCAAATTTCCGATGCTATCTTAGATGCTTTTTTAAAAGAAGATCCCGAATCAAGAGTGGCTTGCGAGACTTTAGTCAAAACAGATTTAGTAGTCATCGCAGGTGAAATAACTTCGAATGCAAATCCTAATTTAGAAAATGTGGTAAGAAAAGTTATAAATGATATTGGATATGATAACGATGATCTTGGATTTAATGGCTCCAAGGTTGAAATAATTAACGCTATCGGCATGCAATCGAATGACATTGCTCAAGGAGTTGATGAGGGAACGGGCACGGATACCGACCAAGGAGCTGGCGACCAAGGTCTCATGTTTGGTTATGCCTCCAATGAAACAGAAGTGTTAATGCCCGCACCAATTACTTATTCTCATCTGCTTGTAAAAAAACAAGCTGAAGTAAGAAAATCTGGCCTACTCTCATGGCTGCGCCCTGATGCTAAGAGTCAACTGAGTTTTGTTTATGATGAAAGTGGAAAACCTGAATATATTTCAGCGATAGTTCTCTCAACCCAACATGATCCAGAAGTTATTCAAAAAGATTTAGAAGATGGTGTTAGAGAAGAAATAATTAATAAAGTTGTTCCAGCTAATTGGATAACTAGCAAAACTAGAGTTTTCATCAACCCTACTGGACGTTTTGTTATCGGAGGTCCTGTAGGAGATTGCGGATTAACTGGAAGAAAAATAATCGTAGATACTTATGGCGGGATGGCTAGGCATGGTGGTGGTGCTTTTTCTGGTAAAGACCCTTCTAAAGTGGATCGATCTGCAGCCTATGCTGGGAGATATGTAGCAAAAAATATTGTTGCCTCAGGTTTGGCAGAAAAGTGTGAGATACAGGTTTCCTATGCTATCGGGGTCGCTGAACCAACCTCAATTAGCATCAATACTTTTGATACTGGAAAAATTTCTGATGATGAGATAGCTAAAATTGTAAGTGAAAACTTTGAACTTAAACCAAAGCAATTGATCCAAATGTTGGATTTAAAAAAACCTATTTATCAAACGACAGCGGCTTATGGACATTTTGGCAGAGAGGATGAAAATTTTTCTTGGGAAAAAACCGATAAATCAAGTGCATTAGCACGTAACTAAAAAAACTATGGAATTTACAGATTATAAAGTGGCGGATATGGCTCTTGCTGATTTTGGACGAAAAGAAATTTTACTAGCAGAATCAGAGATGCCGGCTCTTATGAAATTAAGAGAAAAGTATGGTTCTTCCCAACCTCTCGCTGGAGCAAAAATTATGGGTTGTATTCATATGACAATCCAGACTGCAGTTCTAATAGAGACTTTAGTTGCACTTGGCGCCTCAGTCAGATGGTCATCTTGTAATATTTTCTCAACACAAGATCATGCTGCCGCAGCCATAGCTGCCGCAGGAATCCCTGTTTTTGCATGGAAAGGCATGAGTGAGGAAGAATTTGAATGGTGTATCGAACAAACGATTCTTTCAGATGGAACTCCTTGGGATGCCAATATGATTTTAGATGATGGTGGCGATTTAACATCAATGGTTCACGATAAGTTTCCAGAAATGCTTAATAGCATCCATGGTGTTTCTGAAGAGACGACTACAGGAGTTCACAGACTCTTGGAGATGTTAAAAAAAGGCGAGCTAAAAATTCCAGCTATCAATGTCAATGATTCTGTTACTAAATCTAAAAATGATAATAAATATGGCTGTCGTCATAGTCTAAACGATGCCATTAAGAGAGGTACAGACATGTTAATGGCTGGACGTAAAGCCTTAGTAATTGGATATGGAGACGTAGGAAAAGGTTCTGCGATGAGTCTGCGCCAAGAAGGAATGATCGTTAGGATCTCTGAAATAGATCCTATTTGCGCAATGCAAGCTTGCATGGATGGTTATGAAGTTGTTTCGCCGTATTTAAATGGTGAAAATAAAAATAGTAACGAGTGTATTAATAAATTGTTACTGGATGATACTGATTTGATTGTTACGACTACTGGTAACGTAAATGTATGCGATAAATATATTCTGAATAATGTAAAGCCAGGTTCTACAATATGTAATATCGGTCACTTTGATAACGAGATTGATACTCAATACATGAGAGATAATTGGAAATGGGAAGAAATCAAACCACAAGTTCATAAAGTTTCTCGATCAGATAAGACTGGAGATTATATTGTCCTTCTTGCTGAAGGTCGCTTGGTTAACTTAGGAAATGCAACGGGTCACCCTTCTCGAATAATGGATGGTTCATTTGCAAATCAAGTTTTAGCTCAAATGTTTTTATACAAACAGGCGTTCGCAACTATCAATGATGAAGAAACTAAAAAAGAAATGCTTAAAATAGAAGTATTGCCTATGGAACTCGATGAAGAAGTGGCCTCTTATATGGTTGAAGGATTTGGTGGTGTAGTAACTAAGCTAACCAAAGATCAAGCTGATTATATTAATGTTAAAGTTGAAGGACCATTTAAACCAGAACGTTATAAATACTGATGCCAAAAAAAAATGAAAGTTGGGGCGGGCGTTTTAAGAAACAAACTGCCAAAAAGGCCCAAGTCTTTTCTTCTTCGATCGATGTTGATCAAAACTTATATTTACAAGATATAACTGGCTCCATAGCTTATGCCGAAGCTCTGCAGTTAGCAGGAGTTTTAACCAAAGGTGAATTAGCTAAAATTAAATCGGGTTTAAAACAAATTAAACAAAAAATAGAGGCTGGCAAGTTCAAATGGGAAGAATCTTTAGAAGATGTCCACATGAATATTGAATCGGCTTTAGAAAAGGCTATTGGCTCAGCTGCAAAAAAGCTCCATACAGGCCGCTCTAGAAATGATCAGGTTGTTACAGACTTAAAGCTTTTTTTATTGGATCAATCTAAAGAGTTGCAAATATGCATAAATGATTTTCTTAAAATTCTTGTCCTGAAAGCCGAATCTGAAACTGAAACTTTGATGCCTGGTTTTACTCATATGCAAATAGCTCAACCTATAACCTTAGCCCACCATCTGATGGCTTGGTACGAAATGCTTAATCGTGATCTGGTTCGTTTTCAAGAATCCGAAAAGCGTCTGTCTATAAGCCCTCTGGGTTCTGGAGCTTTATCTGGGAATAGATTTAATATTAATCGTATCAAATTATCCAAAGCTCTTGGATTTAAAGATGTCACTAAGAACTCGATAGATGCCGTGAGCGATCGAGACTACGTTGCTGAAATGATGTTCAACATTAGTTTGATGAGTGTTCATCTATCGCGTATCTCAGAAGAATTAATTATTTGGTCTACTTCTCAATTTAACTACATCGACTTACCGGAAGAACTTTGTACTGGATCTTCAATCATGCCGCAGAAAAAAAATCCTGACATGGCAGAATTGGTTCGCGGTGGATCTGCAAAAACTATTGGGAATTTAGTAACTTTATTGAGCTTGCTTAAAAATCAACCGCTTGCCTACAACCGAGACAACCAAGAAGATAAAGCACCACTATTTGATTCCATCAATTACGCTTTAAGTGCGGTCGACATAACAGCGGCAATGATTGCCGGTGCCGATTTTAACGCCGACGCTATGTTAACCGATGTATACGATGGTCATATATGCGCCACTGATCTTGCTGAGTACCTAGTCATTAAAGGGATTCCTTTTCGAGATGCCCATGCTATTTCAGGTAAAGCAGTTCAATTGGCTGAAAAGCAAAACCTACTTTTAGTTGAGCTAACTCTTTCTGAGTTAAAAAAATTAAACTCTGTTATTGATAAAGATGTTTATAAATATCTAGATCCAATGAAGTCTATCAATTCAAAAAACAGCATTGGCGGCACAGCTCCCAGTCAAGTTAAAAAGCAAATTTCTGCGGCAAAAGCCCTTCTAAAAATTTAAGATAATTAAATTTATCTTTCCTATTTAATTTAATTTATTTTATGCTTACCCTCTTTAAATAGGAGAGCAGGATGAAATCTTTATTCAAACCAATAACTGTAAATAACTTAGAAATTCCGAATAGGATTGCAATGGCGCCTATGACTAGAATGATGTCTCCCGATGGAGTGCCTGGAGAAAATGTAAAAGAATATTATCAAAGAAGAGCAGCCGGTGAAGTTGGCTTAATCATCACTGAAGGTGTCGAAGTTAGTCACCCTTCTTCAAGTGGTTATCCGAATGTTCCTGGTTTTCAAGATAAAGCTGATGAGGGTTGGAAAAATATTATTACTGCTGTTCATGCCGAAGGTGGAAAAATATTTCCTCAGTTGTGGCATGTAGGAGCAATGCGAAAAGAAGGTATGGCTCCAGATCCAAAAGTTCCTGGTTTCACACCATCTGGATTAGTGAATACTAATAAAGAAGCGGCTCATGCTATGTCAGCCGAAGAAGTGGAGATGTTAATAGAGTGCTTTGTAAGTGATATTGTTAAAATTAAAGACCTTGGTTTCGATGGCGTTGAGTTGCATGGGGCGCATGGTTATTTAATTGACAATTTTTTCTGGGAAGGCACTAATCAAAGAAAGGATGATTTTGGTGGCGCTATAGATAAGAGAACAAAATTTGCTTGTGAAATAATTGAAAGGGCAAGAACTAAAATAGGTAAAGATTTCCCAATTGCCATAAGATTTTCTCAATGGAAGCAGCAAGATTATGAAGCTCGTCTTGTTCAAACTCCCGATGAATTAGGAAATTTTTTAAGTCCTTTGGTGGCTGCTGGCGTTGATATGTTTCATGCTAGCAATAGAAGGTATTGGGAACCTGAATTTGAGGGCTCTGAATTAAATTTAGCTGGGTGGACTAAAAAACTTACTGGTCTTCCAACTATTACGGTAGGAAGTGTCGGTCTCAAATCTGATTTTATAGGGCTTTATGCTGGAGAAGACGCAGTTGAAAGTGCGCCAATAGATGAATTAGTAGCTCGTTTAGATTCTGAAGAGTTTGATATGGTTGCAGTGGGGCGAGCTCTTTTATCAGATCCTGAATGGGTAAAAAAAATAAGAGAAGAACGTTACGACGAAATAGTTCCGTTCGAAAGTAAATTTGCTCAAAGCGTTTATTTCTAATGCCGATTGATAAAAAGGATAATAAGAAAGATAAAAAAAGAACTGAATTAAAATCTAAACAAGAAAAGTCTAAAAATGGTTTTGATCCTATACAATATGAGAAACCACCACATCATTGAATATGAAAAAACTATTAGTTTTTATTTTATTAACAAGCTCAAATTTATGGTCTGATTTTGATGATATCTGCTTAATTCCCAATTTAGACCTTTTGTCCGTAAAAGCCGAACTTAAAAAGAAAGAATGCGAAAAAAACGATATTCTTTATGTGATGACTAAAAAACAAACTGATTTACCTTTTATGATGTCTAACTATTGTATGTATAAAAATCATGAAATAACACAGAATGTCTCCCAAGAGATTGCAACCGTTTATCATTTAACGTGTGTATTCAGAGGCGAAGGCAGAACCTTTAGAGATTGAAATGAATTCTTCAACCGTAACAACAATTTTTTTTCTAGGCGGCTTAACTTTCATCGCTGATCTCTTTCTTTTTGTAAGGCTCAAAAGTGCTGAAAGCTCCTCTCTACAAAACTTAACTTTATTTATTAAAATCTATGCCGTTAGCGTTTTAGGTGTTTTGGCTAGTGGTGTTTTATTTGTATCATTGTTTATGGTTGCTCACGGGTAATTTATGAATAGAGCTATTTTATTTTTTTTATTACTAACCAGTCTTTTCTGTTTATCCACTTGTGGAGTAAAAGGACCATTAACACTGCCTGATGCAAAAACTTTAAGTTATGAGACCAAATAATTTTAATTTTAAAAATGGGATTTTAAACGTTGAAGACATGTCGTTAAACGATGTCTTGGCAAATTTTAGCACCCCTTTTTATATCTACACGAAAGCGAGTATTTTAGAATCTTGCGAAGCTTACCTATCAAATATTGAGTCCACTGATCTTGTTTGTTTTGCTGTAAAAGCAAACAGTAATCTTCAGTTGTTGAAAATATTAGCTGAGGCTGGATTAGGGTTCGATGTTGTTTCCGGTGGAGAATTAAGCAGAGTTATTAAAATAGGGGCTGATCCTAAAAAAATTGTTTTTTCAGGCGTTGGTAAAACCAAAGCAGAGTTAGCTAAAGCTGCTGAACTTGAGATCTTTTCAATTAATGTTGAATCATCATATGAATTGGAAAACATTATTGAATTAGAGAAAAATCCTAGAGTTTCTTTTCGCATAAATCCAGATATGTCTGGGGATACTCATCCTTATATTGAAACTGGTAAAGCAGACTGTAAATTCGGAATTTCTGAAGTTGAAGCAATTTCTTTAGCTAAAAAATATTCTCCAGAAGAAATAAATCTAGTTGGAATTACTGCTCACATAGGGTCTCAGATAACTAATACAGATTTATTTTTAGAACTATTGGAAAAACTAAAGTCACTTGCTTCTCAATTCGAAGCTTATGGTCATTCAATTGATCACTTGGATGTGGGTGGTGGCTTAGCTATAGATTATAAAATGGAAAATAATTTTAATCCTAGTGAGCTTGTCAAAGAACTGAAAGCCAATGTAGGTAATTATTCTTTGTTACTCGAACCTGGGCGGTCTATGGTTGCTCAAGCCGGAGCCCTGATCACTAAAGTAATTGGTGAAAAAGAGAATGGGGATAGAAAATTTTTAATCGTTGATGCTGCAATGAATGATTTAATGCGCCCTTCTCTTTATAACGCCAGACACGAGATAGAAAATATAATTGAAAATACTGAAGACAAAGAAAGCTTTACGGTAGTAGGTCCTGTTTGCGAGACCGCTGACTCATTTGGTGATGAATTTAAACTATCTGCGAAAGCAGATGATCATCTTATTATTTATTCAAGTGGTGCCTATGGTTCAAGTATGGGCTCTAATTACAATTCTAGATTAAGGCCTGCTGAAATTTTAATAGACGCCGGTAGCTATAAAATTATCAGAAGAGAAGAATCTTTTGATGATTTGATTAAACTCGAGGAAATTTAAATGTTGATCTCACAATTTATGGAGTCTCTGGGCAATGACTTCATAATCATTGATGGGGTCACGCAAAACTTTGAAGATTCTAAAGAGAATATTTCCACAATTACAAATCAGAAATATGATTTAAGCTTCGATCAGCTGATGATTATTCTTCCACCCCAAGATAATGATTCTGATTTGCGCTTAAAAATATTTAATATTGATGGGAGTGAATCTGAAAACTGTGTCAATGGCATAAGATGTGTAGCTCGATATGTTTTTGATGAAAAATTAGTCAGCTCTGATCAAGTAATTTTTTCAATAAATAACGAATTAATTAATGTTTCAAAAAAAGATGGCAACCTGCTTGAGGTTCAAATGTCTAATCTGAGTTTTGAATCAGCAGATATTGGCCTGCAAGAAAATGCTCCAAACTTTTATGAATTTAATGATTCAAAGCTTATTTTTAGTTCTGTTTCTGTTGGTAATCCACATGCAGTGATTTTAAATGATGATGTTAATTTGAATATTCCGGAAGCTGGTAAAGCCATTCAAGAAAGCGGCTATTTTATGAATGGTGTTAATGTAGGTTTTATGGAGATCATTAGCCCTTCAGAAATAAATTTACGAGTCGTAGAAAGAGGTGTTGGCGAGACTCAAGCATGCGGAAGCGGCGCTTGCGCTGCATCTGCAGTGGGTGCAAAAGAAGGTAAACTCAGTAATAAGGTAAAAGTAAATTTTTATCAGGGATCGGTAGAAGTGATTACTGACCTATCAGCAAATAAAGTTAATCTAATTGGCGATTCAAATTATAGAGCTAGAAATATACCTATCGAGTTATGAATTTTTTTAAAAAAAATATTACTGATGCAGGAGTTATAAAATTTTTATCAGATAATCCAGATTTCTTTCTCAAAAATCCAGATGCCTTAGAAAAGCTAGAAATAAAGCATGAAACCGGTGAGGCAGTTTCTCTTATTGAAAAGCAAGTAGAGATAATTAAAAAAAAGAACCTGTTAAGCAATACAAAATTAAGCGAGTTCCTTTCCAATGCGGAATACAATCAACAACTTTTTATCAAAGTTCAGAAACTAGTACTTCAGATTTTAAATGAAAAAAATATCGAAGAACTAAGCAAGCTGACTGAAGCTTTTTTTGAAAAAGAATTGGGTACTGAAATTTGCAAAATATATTTTTTTACCCAAGAAGAACTTTTTGAATTATCTAACGAGAGAATCATAACTCCTGAAATTGCTACTTCGATCTTTTCTGAGGCTTTTAACTCAGGTGATCTTGCCTTAGGCGGCATTAACAAAGAGCTATCTTCAATGGTTTTTGGCAGCAAAGCTAACGTTGAAGAAGGGGCAATTTGCAAACTCCATTGTGAAAAAATAGCTGGGACTTTAGCTCTGGGAAGCAGTTCTAAGGGAAAATTTACTAAAGATAGTGAAACTCTATTTCTTGAGTTCTTGGTAGCAGTTTTTAGTAATCGAGTAGATACGATCATCAAAAATATCAATGCATAAAGACATTCAGGAATTCTTAGATTATATAAAGAGCGCTAGAAATTATTCTGATCATACTGTTAAAAGTTATCAAAATGACTTAATTAAATTTGAAGTATTTAAAAAAGATAAGAGTTTTTCTGCTTGGTCGGAAATCAAACAAGCCGATATTAGAGACTTTATAGGCTCGCATAGAAGAAATGGGCTAAGTCCGAGAAGTATCGCAAGGCTTTTGTCTTCACTGAGAAGTTTTTACAAATATTTAAACCTTGAAGGCCTATCAAAAGTTAATCCTATTTTAGGTATTTCTGCTCCAAGATTAAGCTCGTTACTGCCCAAAGCTTTAGACACAGATATGGTCAATAGGCTTTTACAATTTCAACCTAAAACTTGGGGAGAATTTCGAGATAAGGCTATTGCAGAACTTCTATATTCATCTGGGCTAAGATTGTCAGAACTTTGTATGCTTGATATCGATGATTTATCGGTGGAAAGTCAAATATGTAGGGTACTCGGCAAAGGTCGCAAAGAACGTGAAGTCCCAGTCGGCTCAAAAGCGGTAGAAGCTCTCAAAGAGTGGTATGCCCATAGAGAAGCTCGAATAGAGGGTTCGGAAAAAGCAATTTTTATTAACAATCAAGGCAGTCGGTTGAGTCAGAGATCTATTCAAAATGGTTTAAAAAAAATGAGTGCCAAGATGGGTCTGCCTTATATTCATCCACATATGCTGCGACATTCTTTCGCATCGCATATACTAGAGTCGAGTGGAGATTTAAGAGCAGTCCAGGAACTACTTGGTCATGCCAATCTATCTTCTACTCAAATATATACAAAATTAGATTTTCAACATTTAGCGAAGGTGTACGATAAAAGTCACCCTCATGCAAAAAAATAATATGACAATAAAAGCTGTTACTTTTGATTTGGATGATACTTTATGGCCTTTGTATGATGTCATCATGCAATCTCACAAACTTTCCAATGATTGGTTGATTAATAAATTTCCGCAAATGGAGGGTATTCTTTTTACGGAACAAGAAAGATCAATGTGGAGTAAATTAATAAAAGAAGAGCCTGCTCTAGCAAACAGATTATCCGAACTGAGAAAAAAAGTGATCACAGCATTATTAGTTGAAAATGATGTTGAAGAAAAAGAAGCAATTGAATGTTCTGAAAAAGCATTTGATATTTTTTTAGAAGAACGCCACAAAGTTACGTACTTTGATGGGGTGCTTGAGGTATTAGAGGACTTAGGCAAAGAATATACTTTAGGAGTGCTAACAAATGGCAACGCCAGTATTGAAACTTTAGGAATTGATCACCTGTTTGATTTTTACCTCAATGCGGAAATGGTCAATGACAGCAAGCCTGGGGCCAAAATGTTCGAACAAGCAATGCAAGAAACCTCTTTAAGTCCCAATGAAATATGTCATGTTGGTGATCATCCGATAAATGATGTTGAGGGCGCATTAAATGTTGGATTCAAAGCTGTTTGGTTAAATGCTTTAGAAAATAGCTGGCCTAATGATGAAACATGTCATGTTCCAGAAGTTAAGCACTGGAGTGAACTAAAGGCTGTTATAAAAGATCTATAGACGAGATAAGTATTCGTCCAATCGGTCAGTATTGGATATAAAGCCAGATTTTTTATCATCTGCAGCGCTTATGACTGCATCCATGTTGACTGCTTCACCGACTTGAATGACGCCAACCATTGCCATCATCGCATGCGGTGCGCACTGATAAACGTAAACCCCTTCTTGATCCAAAGTAACACTAATATCTTGATTGATTGTACCGTTCCAACTTTGAGCTCCGTCAGGAATCATCCCTTCTATGGAAGCTGAGTTATGAGACATATCTACTGCTTTGAAATGAATCGTGTCGCCCTTAGAAACTTTAATCACTGCTGGTTCGAAAATCATAATCCCATCGGCGCCTGAATTAAGCATTTTCACTTCATGTTCAGAGCCTTCAGATAATGCTACTTTATTTACACTGATTTCAGCCATTGGAGCTGCCATATTTGAGGATGGATTAACTTTATAGCCGGGTCCAGCAGATTTTATTCCACAGCCATCGCCCTTCATGCAAACTGATCCAGTTGGCTTGATTCTTTCTTTAATTGCTGACTCACGCATATCTGAAGCAGAAACCAGAAAGGAAAACGATAGAAGGAAGAGAGACAAAGTAATTTTATTTTTCACGATATTTTTTAAAGTTTGAAGAAAAAGCATTATAGACAATGTCCAAGTTATTATTAAATAATATTTTCTTCTTTTAATTCTGAGATTTGATCTTCAGTCATACCCAGCCAGTCTTCTAATATTTCTGCAGAGTGCTCACCAAGTGTTGGGGCTGAATTAAATTCAGCAACGGAATTACTTAATTTGATTGGATTGCCAGGCATTTTAACTTTAGTCCCTGAAGGCTGCTCAACTTCAACTATCATGTCTCTTTTAATCAAGTCAGGGTCACTCAAAGCTTCAGAAAATTTATTTACTGGACCGCATGGCACTCTATTTTCTTGTAGCAAATCTAGCCAATGTTGGGTGGACTTATTGATTAGAATATCTCCTAACACTTGATCTATTTTTTCTCTATCCTCAAAACGCCCTGTCACTGTTTGGTATTTTTCAATATCTAATGAACTTAAATCTAAGGCTTTTATTAGGTTTGGCCAAAAAGTTTCATGGACCACACTGATGGTTATAAATCCATCCATTGTTTTATAAGTATTAAAAGGGGTGTGCAAAACATGCTTATTACCTATAGGTTCTGGATCCTTGCCTGAAATTAAGTGCATAGTAGCCATATAATTTAAGAGGCTCACCTGACAGTCCAACATAGAAATATCTACTTGCTCGCCCTCACCTGAATTATCTCGATTTCTTAAAGAAGTTAAAATTCCTATCATTGCAAATAAACCAGTAGATAAATCAGCTATAGGAGCACCCATTTTTACTGGGTTATCTGAATCAATACCAGTTACTGACATTAATCCGCTATAACCCTGAATGATATTATCGTAAGCAGGTCGATTGAGATCGGTTTCTCCAAAACCACTTATTGAACAAGCGATTATCTTGGGATTATGTTTTTTTAAGCTCTCAAAATCTATTTTTAATCTTTTAGTTACGCCCATACTAAAATTATCAATTACTACATCTGCTCGTTTAACCAATTCATAAAAAATATTTAATCCGGGAGGACTTTTTAAATCCAATGTTAAGCTTTTTTTATTTCTTCCAAGAGTAAGATGATAGGCGCCAACGCCTTCTACAGAATTTTCTGGATCGTCTTTTAACAAACCTCGAGTTATTTCACCAGTCAGAGGAGGTTCAATTTTTATTATTTCTGCGCCTAAATCAGCAAGAATCATAGTGCCGTAAGGACCGGCTACCATATGCGTTAGATCGAGAATTTTTATGCCTTTTAAAGGGGCCGACATTTAAAAATTAGTAATTAATTTTGTCATCCACAGCATGACCTTCGGTTGGAATTAAAGCAGAGCGTTTGAAAGAGGCCACCTCTATTCCGTCTTGATTCTTGCCAATAGTTTTAACAGTAACTACGCCACAATTTTCTCTAGATTTAGAGAGTCTTTTTTCTAGCACTTCTGATTCAGCGTAGAGAGTATCACCAACAAATAATGGATGAGGCAAGACAATATCAGTCCAGCCTAAGTTTGCAATTGCTTTTTGGCTAATATCACTAACGCTCATGCCAACCATCGTTGCTACAGTGAAAGTACTGTTGACTAAAGTTTTACCAAACTCTGTTGCTTTTCCATACTCTTCATCAAAATGCAGAGGATGTGTATTCATGGTTAATAAAGTAAACCAAGTATTATCCGCTTGGGTGATTGTTCTGCCTGGACGGTGCTCGTAGATATGTCCTACTTCAAACTCTTCGAAATACCTACCGTAGGATTCTCTGAACCTGCCGTTACCTAAATCTTTCATTCCTTTTGACATAAAAACTAATCTTCTTTTTGATCTTCTCCGAGAGAAATTTTTAATCTCATAGCTTCTGCTATTGGCTCATCAACCATTTGTCCGTCTATTTTTACTGCTCCGCCACCAGATTTTTGGTATTCCTCAAGAACTTTTTTACCCTCTGCGATTTCTTCGGATGAAGGCGCAAAAGATTCATTAATATAATCAATTTGATCTGGATGAATTGCTGCTTTCCCTTTAAATCCTAAATTTTTAACTGCTTCTGCTTCTCTTTTTAGCCCCTCTTTATCGTCTATGTAAAAGAACGGTGCGTCTATTGTGTAAAGGTTATACATCGCTGCTGCAGTAACAACTTTCGACCTTGCATAAAGCAACGGCTCCCAAGCTAATTTACATCCTAAGCTCGCAGAAGAATCCGCGGCTCCAAAAAAAAGTCCCACAACATCTTTAAATGCTGCGATCTGTGTAACAGTATCAATTGCTCTAGGTGTTTCTATCAAAGGTACCAATTTATTCTGGAAAGCGATCATAGGTGCAAGCGTTGCTAAGAAATCAAAACTCTGAGTTTTTGGCAGAATTATTGCTTCTATCTGATCTTGGTAAGGAGAGATTGAGTCTATGTCTTCTCTTCCAATAGCCTCCATTGCGTCATTAACCCTTACAAACAGCGGCTTAGAAAATGCATTTTCTTTTAGTAAATTGATTAATGTTTCTCGTGCTGCAAGTTTTTTATCAGCAGGACAACCATCTTCTAAATCAAGTATGACAGCGTCAGCATTGGTTTTTAAAGCCTTCTCTAAATGTTCTTCTGTTGTGTGCCCTTTAACAAATAAATACGATTTGAAGTTGCTCATTAATTCTTTCTCTCTTTTTCAATTAAAAAATCCACTACATCTAATAGGTCTTGTGTACCTATGCTGCGATTACCGACAACACGATATTTTCCGTTCACTATTAAGGTAGGGACGCCTTTTATACCGTATTTCGTGCCAAATAGTTCGGCTTTTCGTAAATTATTTTTTAATCCAAAAGAATCCCCTAAGGAATTATATTGTTCTTCAGTTATTCCGTATGTTTTCAGAAAAGGAATAATTTCTTGATCGGAAGCTAGCATTCGCTGTTGTAAATGAATTGATTTGAATACTCCATCTATGATTTGCGGTTTATTTAATAGTTGTGCGATGAAAAATAGTTTTGCATGCGTTTCAACTGTTTTGTTCCAAATTACAGGGTACCTAAGAAAGTCGACAGATTCAGGAGCAGTCTGTTTCCACTCATTAAGCATTCCTTCTAAAACGAAACAGTGTCCACATCCAAACCAAAAAAACTCAATAACTTCTATTTTTGAGCTATCTCTTGTCGAAAGAGGTTCGGATAAAATTTCATAATGTCGACCGGGTTTATATTTTTCTTCGGCTGCTGAGCATTGAACGCTAAACAGAAAAACGAATGATAAAAGAATTAACTTAGTAAAGGCCTGAGACATAATTTGCTACTGCTCTGATTTCTTCAAGAGTTAGACGAGATGCAATTCCTTGCATTGCCGATCCTTTAGCGTTGTTGCCGCGAGATCCGTTTTGATAGGCTATTAAACTGGTGACTACGTATTCAGCCTTTTGACCTCCTAACATTGGATATCCTGCTGACTCTACACCTTTTCCAGCCGGGCCATGACAACCAGTACAAGCTGGCACTGCTGAGTCTATATTTCCAGCACGATATATTTTCTCACCTAGGGCTAAATTAGTTTTATCCGATTGACCGACTTTAACTTCTTGAGAAGCATAATATGCAGCTATGTCTCTTAAATTCTTATCATCATATGGGTCTAATATACCCATCATTGAGGCTATCATTCTCTCTCCATCTTTAACTTGCACCAGTTGATCGTAGAGATAACTTTCTCTTTGTCCGGCTAAAGTGGGCCACTGTCCTACTAGACTATTTCCGTCCGTGCCGTGACAGCCAGCACAAACCATTACTAAAGCTGAGCCCGCTTCTGCGTCTCCGCGTTCTGGTGATTTTGCTTCGGAATGTCCGCCGCCGCTTGAGGCAGCTTCAAGAAAAGATACTCCAAATACAAAAAGGGCTGAAATTATTAAATTTTTTGTCATTTTTGTTCTAAATAGTGGGCTAAGCGAGCTTGAATTATATACCATAGCAAATGAATTTTCCTTTTTTTAATACATGAATAGCAAAAGTAAGTTTTTAAATATCGAATTTGTCTCTGCTTGTTCAGAGAAGAAACTATATCCTGAAGATATTGGTTTTGAAATAGCTATTTGTGGACGATCGAACTCAGGTAAATCAAGCATTATCAATGCCTTAGCTAACTCCAAGAAGCTTGCTAAAACTTCTAATACTCCTGGACGCACTCAATCCATAAATTTCTTTAAAATCAATCAAAATGATGATCATAAACTTGTAGATTTACCAGGTTATGGTTATGCGAAGGCTTCTAAAGCTATGAAAAGAGATTGGGGGGTTAAAATAACTGATTACATGAAATCTAGAGATTCGTTGAAGGGTGTTATTTTAATAATGGATATCAGGCATCCTTTTCAGGAAGCGGATTATAATTTTCTAGAATGGTGTCATAGCTTTAATTTACCTATTCAGTTGCTGCTGAATAAAGCAGATAAATTATCTCGCAATAAATCTATTAATATTCTAAGAGACTCTGCTAAAGAACTTTCGAATTTTTCATTATTGGATGAACCTCAAATTTTCTCTGCAAAAACCTTTGATGGTGTCGATGAATTGGTTGGGAAAATTAAAGCCTGGATAGAATCCTAAGTGCCCATCGATTAAAAAAGGGGGAGAATCAATGGGCTCCGAGGAGAGAGTCCTCAGTTTTCTTAGGAGAAAGTATTTAGACCTTCCTCATTTAGAAAAGTTCACAAATTAATGTGCTTCGCCCCAATTGTTTGCAATCCCGCTATCTACCTCTAAAGGTACGCTTAGATTTGCTGCTTTAGACATTATTTCCGATACCTTTTTTTCTACTTGTTCGGAATCTTTATCTGCGACTTCGAGAATTACCTCATCATGAACTTGTAAAATCATTTTTGCTTTTGGTTTTTCTGCCTGCAACCAATCATGAATAGAAATCATGGCAATTTTCATAATATCAGCTGCAGTACCTTGCATGGGTGCATTGATTGCTGCTCGCTCAGAGGCTTGTCTGGTTCTGCCACTATGAATTCCAGGTAAATATAAGCGTCTGCCGAATAATGTTTCAACGAATCCTTTTTCTCTGGCTAGTTCTTTTGTCTGCGCCATATAAAGACGAACTCCTGGATACTTAGCAAAGTAGGAATCTATATAATCCTGCGCCATATTTCTTGGAATCCCTAAAGCCTTGCCTAATCCAAAGGCAGACATCCCATATATCAAACCAAAATTTATTGCTTTTGCGCTGCGGCGCTGTTCATCTGTCACCGCCTCTCCGGGATTTCCAAAAACTTCAGCTGCCGTTGCAGAGTGAATATCTTCACCATTTTCAAAAGCTTTTATCATGCCTTTATCTTTTGATAGATGTGCCATGATTCTAAGCTCGATTTGTGAATAATCTACCGAGATTAACTTAGAGCCATTTGGGGCTATAAAGGCTTTTCTTATCATGCGCCCTTCTTCTGATTTGATTGGAATGTTCTGCAAATTAGGATCTGCAGAAGACAATCTGCCAGTTGCTGTCACCGCCTGGTGATAAGAAGTATGGACTCTGCCTGTCGTTGGAGAAATCTGATCGGGCAAACTATCGGTATAAGTATTTTTGAGTTTTGCCAAAGTTCTATGCTCTAACAAGATCTTTGGTAATTCATATTCTCGTGCCAAATCTTGTAAAACCGATTCATCGGTAGAAGGTTGTCCGCCTGGAGTTTTTTTCAAGATAGGTAGATTCATCTCATCAAAAAATATTTGACGCAAATCTTTGGTGGAAGCCAAATTAAATTCTTTGCCCGCCGTGCTGAAAGCTTGTTCTTCGAGACCGCTTATTCGTTGACCTAAATTATTGGATTGAATGCGCAAGACTTCTGAATCAACAAGCGCACCATTTTGCTCAACTTCGGAAAGCACCTTAATCATTGGCAAATCAATTTCTGACAGAACTTTTTCTAATTTTGGGGTTTTGGCTAACTTCTCTTTTAATAACTCATAGCATCGGAAGGTGACATCTGCATCTTCAGCCGCGTAATCACTGCCCGCAGCTAGATCAACTTGATTGAAGGTTATTTGTTTGACGCCCTTACCGGCCACCTCTTCATAAGTTGTCGTTGCATAATTTAAATAAAACTTAGCCATCGCATCTAAATTGTGGCGCGTTGCCGTTGAATCTAAGACATAGGACATCAACATACTATCGCTGGCAATGTTATTTATTTCTAATCCGTGTTGAGCCAAAACATTACGATCAAATTTTATATGTTGCCCAACAACTGGTACTTTTTCTAAAAGTGGTTTTAGTTTTTCGATAACTATTTTTTTTGAAAGTTGTTTAGGCGCTCCTTCATAATCATGCTGAATTGGAATGTAAGCTGCTTCGCCTGATTTTGCGCACAACGAAATTCCAACTAAATTAGCAACTGTGAAATCGAGACTATCGGTTTCTGTATCTAGCGCCAAAACTTTTGCTTTGGATAATTTCTTAATTAGCGCATCTAGATCTGCTTCTTTTAGGATGCATTGATATTTGGTATTTATTTTTTTAGCTGGTTCAGATTGAGTTTCGTCGGCAGCCATCGCATCATTTTTAGGTACGCCTTGTTTGGCTTTGGGAGCGGCGCCTTTTATAAGCGTCTTGAACTCAAAATCAGTGAACAACTGATGCAGTTTGTCTGAATCTCTTTTTGCGACCGCTAAATCATTTATCCCAAAATCTAATTTGACGTCTTTTTTGATGGTTGTCAGTTGTTGTGATAATTTCAGTTGCTCGATACTGTCGCGTAAATATTCTCCCACCTTGCCGGGAATTTCTTCAGCATTGGCTATGACATTCTCAACGGTTTCATATTTGGTTAACCAGTTTACGGCTGTCTTAGGTCCAACTTTGTTAACCCCGGGAATGTTGTCAGAGGTATCGCCCACTAAAGCCAGATAATCTATTATTTGGTCGGGCCTCACCCCAAACTTTTTCATCACTCCAGCTTCATCCAAAACTTCATTGCTCATGGTATTGACCAAGCGAATATTTTTCGTAACGAGTTGAGCCAGATCTTTATCCCCGGTTGAAACCACGGTTTTGATGCCTTGTGCTTCAGCTTGGGCAGCCAAAGTACCAATGACATCATCCGCTTCAACATTATCGACCACAAATATTTTTAAACCCAAGGCTTCACAAATATCATGGATGGGTTGGATTTGCGGCCTCAAGTCATCCGGCATGGGCGGACGGTTGGCTTTATATTGATCGTACATATCGTGACGAAATGTTGTACCTTTTGCATCGAAAATCATTCCCACCGGACTATTGGGATGGTCTTCTAAAATTCTCATAACCATGGTGGTGACGCCTCGAACGGCACCAGTTGGGTGGCCGCTAGAAGTTGTTAAGGGTGGCAACGCATGGTACGCGCGATAAACGTAAGACGAGCCATCTACTAGAATTACCGAGTCGTTATCTGAAGTGCTTTCTGGTTTTGCCATGAATACTTTCGTTTAGTGGTTCGTTATACTTACTCAAGGAGTTTATTAGACCCATGAGAAAAGTTCTAACCCTCATTTTAGTTTTTTGCATTGCCCTGCTTGGGACTGCTTACTATATGGAATTTGCATTAGGCTTAGAGCCTTGCGCGATGTGCATCATTCAAAGAATTGCAGTCGCCTTAGCTGGGTTAGCAGCTTTAATTGGGCTCATCCATAATCGCTATCCTAAAATCTATTTTAGCTTAACTGCGCTTTTTAGTGCAGGTGGTGCAGCTTCAGCCATTCGTCATCTATATCTGCAATCATTGCCTGCTGATCAAGTGCCTACATGCGGGCCTGACTTGAGCTATTTAATAGATCAATCCTATTTCAGTGATGCCTTGAGAATGATGCTCATTGGTGATGGGAATTGTGCAGAAGTGATGTGGACACTAGCAGGTATTTCTATTCCAGGCTGGGTTCTAATCTGCTGTGTTGGGATTATTTCACTTTCTATTTTGGCGATTACTAAAAAAATCTAATGGATTATTTAATTGTTGCTCTCCTTATTGGGATTATTTTATACCTAGCCATTAAAGATAAAAATAATAATAAAGAGGACTCTAAAGAGTTAATTACTTCCATGGAAAAGATTAATTCAATGAAGGAAACAGTTGAGAGTATTAAAGATTTAAATGTTACTTTTCAGGATCCGATGACCCAAATTAGAAGGTTTCTATCAGGTGGTTCGTTTGCAGGGAAACTTGGAGAATGGAATCTGCAAGCAATCGTCAAAGAGATTATCCCGGAAGGAAAATTTAAAATGCAAGATCAAATCAATCCAAAATCTTCTGATTTAGTTGATTGCTCAGTTCAAACCGCAGATGGGAAAAAGATCCCAATCGACTCAAAATTTTTTTCTCAACAATACGATGATTATCAAGATTCAAAAACAAAAGCCGATCGAGACCGCGCTCTTAATAAATTAAAAAATTCTTTATTGAGCGAAGCCGCTGAAATTCAAAAAAAATATATTCTTGATGGGATCACATATAAATTGGCAATTCTTTATTTGCCTTCAGAAAAATTAATAACTCTCGTAGATTTAATAGAAGGTATTCGCCCAAAACTTTTAAGTGAACATCAAGTTTTTGTATTAGGACCAAGCTCTTTGGCAGCATTTTTGGAAACTGTAAGGATGGGTCATGAAACTTATACTCTTAATGAAAAAGCAGAAAAAGTATCTCAAATTTTAAATGAAATTAAAGATGAATTTAGTAATTGGTCTGGAGCAATAAATGAGCTAGAGAAAGCTGCTGAACAGACCGTTTCAAAAGTCGCAAATTATAAAACTCGAGAAAATGCTTTAGGTCGAAAAATTAATAAAATTGAAGATATTAGCGAGGAATAAAAAAAAGGAGCCGAAGCTCCCTTTTTTTTATTTTGCTGAATTAATCCCAAGCTTTAATCGGCATGACTATGCTACGTCTAACAACTCTTCTATTTTTCTGAATTTTAGTTTGAAACTTTTTAAAATCAGGATTTTTCATTGTTAACAAAGCATTAAATGCCA
>CASICS010000014.1 GCA_949373255.1 uncultured SAR86 cluster bacterium
GTAAAGACACAACTTGTAAAAATGTCTGTTCCTTCTCATTGCTCTCTTCTAGAAAGTGCTCAAGAAGAACTTGCTAAGTTATTGAATGAAATTGATTTTAATAAACCTAAAATTCCAGTATTACCCAACGTTTTAGCATTGCCTACAACGGACACAGAACAAATTAAAAAGGCATTAATCAATCAACTTTGCAGCACTGTAAGATGGAGAGAATCCTTAGAATATCTAGCTAATAATAATTTAAAAACAATTTATGATGCTGGACCGGAGAAGACCATTATTAGTATGGCAAGAAAGCTCAAGGACGTTGAAAAAATAAGTCTTCTGGATGTCTAGCTAACTATATCCACCTTTCAGAGCCAGATCTTCTAATAACTAAAGTAATTATGACCACCAAAATAGTCATCCATGATGGAGATGGTTTGTCTATTAGCGCGTATAAATTTAACGCTAATACCCCATATAAAATTAGATTTACAAATGCAAAAAGATCAAATCTCATAAACAAAGATTAGCTTTCAGGTGTAAAGCGAAGAATATTTTTTTTAATATGATTCTTCATGTCTTCGTTATTGAAGCCACCCTCTTCTTCAAAACTAGCTTTATTTGCATCATATAGAGAGTTTGGGCTTTCTTTACCAAGATGAATAATATTTCCTTTGTAAAGCTTCAGAGAAACCGATCCTTTTACAGATTTCGAACTAGCATCAATTAAATTTTGAAGCCTCATTCGTTCATCGCTCCACCATGACCCTTCATAAATCAAAGCGGCGTAATCTGAGATCAAAGAATCCTTAGTTTTAATTGTAAGCCCAGATAAACATAGTGACTCTATAGCTCTACGAGCTTTCAAGAGAATAGTTCCACCAGGAGTCTCATAACACCCACGCGACTTCATTCCTGTAACTCTAGACTCAACGATATCAATTCGACCAATGCCATGCTTACATCCGCACTCATTAAGTTTACGTAGTAATTTAGCTGGAGATAATTTTTCATTATTAATAGATACTGGATTACCTTCATCAAAGGTAATTTTTATTTCTTCGGCTGTATCAGCAGACTCTTCAAGAGATTTAACATTTAGCCACATATATTCTGGAGGTGGATTATTTAAATTTTCTAATACGCCGCCTTCATATGAAATATGCAATAAATTTTCATCCATAGAAAATGGTGGTTCTTCTGCTTTTGAAGCAGGCATAGGAATTTGGTGCTTTTGACAATAATTCATTAAATCGGTTCTAGAAGTCATATCCCATTCACGCCAAGGCGCAATGACCTCGATATTTGGATTTAAAGCATGAGCACCCATCTCAAAACGAATTTGATCGTTCCCTTTTCCTGTTGCTCCATGACAAATGATATTAGTACCTTCAGAAAGACCTGTTTCTACTAATTTTTTTGCAATCAATGGCCTAGCAATTGCTGTCCCTAGCAAGTATTCACCCTCAAATAACGTATTACATCTAAACATCGGAAATACATATTCCTTTACAAACTCTTCTGATAGATCGTCAACAATAACTTTTGAAGCACCGAAACTTTTTGCACGTTTCTCTAAATCATCCGGAATGTCACCTTGCCCCATATCTGCTGTATAAGTAATTACATCAAGATTTTTTTCTTCGATTAACCATTTTAAGATAACTGAAGTGTCGAGGCCTCCAGAATAAGCAAGTATTACTTTTTTCATTTTATAAATTAGGTAGAAATAAATATTATTAGTTGATAATAGAATTATATATATATTTAAAAAATAATCTTTGTTATAGTTGTTCCACACCGATTTGAACCAGCTTGCAAGGTGTATAAAAAATGCTAAATAGGTTGTTGAAACCTGTTAACTAATTAGCTAACAGGTTTTTTTTTACATTTAGAGTAGAGATTAACTCTCGCCAACCTGCTTTTATCGGTAAGGTGGCAAATTAATGTGGCTTTATGCAAATATAAATTTGCAAAGCAACGTCAAAGGGTAAATCTTCTCTTACTTAAAGAGGAGGCGAAATGCTTAACTTAAAAAAATCTATATTCTTGGCTTTACTTATAGCCATATCAGCAAATACTTTTGCTGCGCAAAAGGGAGATTGGATTGTTAGAGGTGGAATAACTAATGTTGCTCCACAAGATAATACGGGTGGGGTTGTAACAGTTGATTCAAAAACGAATCTAACTGCAACAATTGCATATTTAGTAACTGATAAAATTGGAGTAGAGATCTTGCTTGGTCTTCCATTCAACCATGATATCAATGCTGGTGGAGTAAAAGTTGGAGAAGGAACCCACCTTCCCCCAACCCTTACAGCTCAATACTATTTTGATCAAACCAAATCTGGTTTAAGACCATATGTAGGTATTGGATATAACTATACTTTTTTCCTTGAGGATAAAATTACCATAACAACTGGTGGATTAGCTGGCGGACACTTAAAGATAGGAAACTCGTCAGGATTTGCTTATCAAGTAGGTTTTGACTTGGAAATAAGTGAGGGATATGGAATAAATCTAGATATTCGAAAAATGAATATTGAAAATAAGGCTCACATAACTAATATTGCTTCACCAATGGAGTTTAATGTCGCTCTTGATCCGACCACAATAGGATTGAGTTTATATAAAGAATTTTAATTTTTTTATATCAATAAAAATACCTAGTGCAGAAATGTATTAGGTATTTTTTTTGTTTATGTTTGGAGGACCAAAAAAATTATAAAGTACCTCTTTAAAAGAATTTGAATCTTTAATGTCTGAAAAGATTTCCTGCCAACCCATAAAGGTAATTTTTACAGGATTAAAAGTGTTTACATTTTTAACAAGTCCATATTTTACTGTTTCAATTTCAGGTTCAAAAGTTCCAAAAAGTCTATCCCAGATAATTAACAAATTGCCATAATTTTTATCTATGTATTGAATATTAGAACCGTGATGAACTCTGTGGTGTGATGGAGTATTAAATACCCATTCTAACAACCCAAGTTTATTTATTACCTGAGTGTGTCCAAAAATTCCCCAAAGCGTGCTCAATACTCCTGCTACAGCAATCATCATTGGATCTAATCCAATAATAGGAAGAATCATAAAAAAAGGAATTTTTGATATTGGTCCAAGCCATGCTTGACGAAAAGAAACAGCAAAGTTCATTTCTTCGCTTGAGTGATGACTCATGTGAATTGCCCATAAAAATCTAGATCTATGAGAGCAGCGATGATAAAAGTAAAAAACAAAATCGATCAACACAAAAGTGATTAACCATTGAAACCATAACGGAGCAAATGCTGAAACTTCAAATATTTTAAATTGATATAAAAAGATGTGAAACGCTAGAGTTGTTCCTTTGATTAAAAACGAAACAATAATATTACCTGTCAACAACCCTATCGTTGCAAATGTATCTGCTTTTTTATAAACGTTTAAATTTAAAATATTTGATATAAGAGTTTCAATTAATATTAAACCGAGGATTATTGGCAAAGCAACCAAATAAATAGAATTAATTTCAATAGAAGACAGCATAGTTAACCGTTAAATTTTTTATAATTGTTTATGGATTTTTTATTATTCTTCCCATCAATTCTAAAAGCCTTGAATGGATTTATCAATAAATCAGGATTTAAACCCTCCGATATTCTTTTGATTTGAATATAAAACCAAGACTGAATGCTAAAAGCATTTAGAGCTTGGATTAATCTAAATGGGCTTTTTAGCGATAACCAGCCAGGGCCTATTGACAAGGTCTTTTCTGCAGCTGGTAATTGATTTATTTTTCCTTCCAATAAATCTTTTACTGAAAAAGGATCTACACATAAAGGCCTGCCTATTCCAATAATTTCGCATGCTTTTTTATTAATCGCAGCTTCCATAGCTACTTTTGATCTAAAACCACCCGTCACCATCAAGGGAATATCAATTAACTTCTTAAGTTCTTCAGTATAAGAAAGAAAGTAAGCCTCTCTTGCAATCGTACTTTCTTTTCTAATTTCGCTTCTGTCTGGATTTATACTCACATTGTCCAATCCTAACAATCTAGGTTGTTCATATGTTCCTCCGGATATCTCAAGCAAATCTATTCCTGCTTTATTTAGCATTTTAGCGACAGCTATTGAATCTTCTGAAGAAAAACCACCCTTTTGAAAATCTGCAGAGTTGATTTTTACAGAAATTGGAAAGTCATTACCCAACTCATTTCTGCAGCCTTCAATAATAGACATCAGAGGTCTAGATCGATTTTTAATAGAGCCGCCAAATTCATCAGTTCGTAAATTTATATCTGGAGATAAGAATTCTGAGATTAAATAACCGTGAGCTGAATGAATTTGAATGCCAGTAAATCCAGTATCTTTGGCTATTTTTCCAACAAATACAAACCTTTCTATAGTATCTTTTATTTCTTCAGTAGACATGGCGCGAGGCTTTCCATATTTTACACCAGGTATTTTTAATCCGACATTAGATGGCGCCAGAGGCTCAATACTTAATTCACCTGGAGTTTGTCTTCCTGCGTGACTAATTTGCATCCAAAGTTGTGTATTATTTCTTGTGCCAACTTCTGCCCAATTTTTTAACAGAGGAATTTGTTCTTTATAGGAGCTTTTTTCGATCGCAACATTTCCTGCTGATTCTAAATACCTTTTATCTACCTGAACATTTCCTGTTAATAAGATGCCTATATTGCCGTCTGCCCATTTCTCGTAAAGACTTGTATGAAAGTGATTAGCATAATTATTTCCATCGGCAATTCTTTCTGTCATTGCCGCTTTGCAAATCCTATTTTTTAAAATCTGACCACATGGCAATACAAATTTCTCTTCTAAAATACTCATAATCTTTTTATTTTAAATCACTTAATATCAATCTCTTTATATTTGACTGGTTCAACAAAATATCTGCTGTAGTGAGCAAGTGATAATTCATAAAGTTCTTTCTCTGTTTCATCTTTTAGCATTTCAAGATTGATTAAATTTCTTTTGGTTTTAACACCGAACTCTTCTAGATTTGAAAAGCTTTTACTAGCCTGTTTAATTAGTTCAAAAACCTTACAATAATTATTTAAATCTTCATGAATTCTTAGACGGTATTCTTTAATTTTCTTTAATAACATCTCTTCATCAACAACAATTACTCGAGATCTCATAATTTGAGTTTTTAGTTTTTCCAATCTTTTCCATACTGCTTCTCGCTCTTCAGGGTTGAAACTATTCCAATTGATAACTTCTTTAACAAAACGTTTACATCCTCTACAAACATCATCTCCATAAGTAGTGGAGCAAATTCCTACACAAGGCGTTCTAGTTCTTTTGGACATAGTCTATAATACCTTTTTTTAGGGAAATTTTTATGCTTGAAGATTACAATAATTTAGTCAAGGAACGTGAAGCTATTGGGATACCCCCCCTTCCTTTGGACGTTGATCAAACCGCAGAGTTAATTGAACTTATTAAGAGTTCTGCAGCTGATGATAAAGAAATTTTAGATCTTTTGATTAATAGAGTTCCAGCAGGCGTAGATGATGCTGCTTATTTAAAAGCAGCTTTTTTAGCAGATATTTCACAAAAAAAAATATCCTGCGCATTAATTACCGCCAAAGAAGCAACCTTTTATTTAGGCACAATGTTGGGAGGTTATAACGTTGAACCTTTGATAAATCTCATTGATGATGATGAATGTGGAGATATAGCAGTTGAAGCCCTCTCAAAAACACTGCTCATTTTTGATGCTTTCAATGATATTTCAGAAAAATCAAAATCTTCAAAAAATGCAAAAAAAATATTAAATTCATGGGCTAATGCAGATTGGTTTATATCGAAACCTGAAATTCCTAAATCAATAACAACAACAATCTTCAAAGTTCCAGGAGAAACCAACACGGATGACTTATCTCCTGCCCCCGATGCATGGTCCAGACCAGATATTCCTTTGCATGCTCTTGCTATGTATAAAATGCCTAGAAAAGGATTACCAGAAAATCCTCTAAAGGTTATTGAAGATTTAAAAAAGAAAGGACATCCTGTTTCCCTAGTAGGAGATGTTATTGGTACTGGGTCTTCAAGAAAATCAGCTACTAACTCAGTTCTTTGGCATATGGGTGACGATATTCCTTTCATTCCAAATAAAAGAACAGGTGGGATTTGCATAGGAAGCAAGATTGCGCCGATTTTTTTTAACACCATGGAAGATGCGGGTACTTTAGTTTTTGAAGCAGATGTAGAAAAATTAAATACGGGTGACGTAATTATAATTTATCCTCATGAAGGAAAAATTGAAAATGGAGATGGTGAGGAAATTTGCTCGTTCAAACTAAAATCGGAAACTTTTTTAGATGAAGTTAGAGCTGGAGGAAGAATTCCTTTAATTATTGGAAGAAGCCTTACTGATAAAGCCAGAGAATTTTTAAGCCTTCCTCCTTCTGAGGTTTTCGTTAGACCCGGAATGGCAGACAAATCAGATTTAGGCTTTACTTTAGCTCAGAAAATGGTCGGAAAAGCATGTGGTGTAGAAGGGATAAGGCCTGGTATTTATTGTGAGCCTTTAATGACAACTGTCGGATCTCAAGATACAACCGGACCAATGACAAGAGACGAATTGAAAGAATTGGCCTGTTTAGGATTTACTTCTGATTTAGTTATGCAGTCTTTTTGTCATACTGCTGCCTATCCAAAACCAGTTGATGTTGAAACTCAACATACTCTTCCTGAGTTCATCAAAACTAGAGGCGGCGTCGCTCTTAAGCCCGGTGATGGAATAATTCATTCTTGGTTAAATAGAATGTTATTACCAGATACTGTTGGAACTGGCGGTGATTCTCATACTCGTTTTCCAATTGGAATTAGTTTTCCTGCAGGGTCAGGACTGGTAGCTTTTGGGGCTGCTTTAGGAGTAATTCCCTTAGATATGCCTGAATCAGTTTTAGTTAGATTTTCAGGTACTATGCAGCCTGGAATTACATTGAGAGATTTAGTAAATGCAATACCATATGCAGCAATTCAAAAAGGTCTTCTAACTGTCGAAAAAGAAGGCAAAAAAAATATATTCTCCGGTAGGTGTTTAGAAATTGAAGGCTTACCTAATCTGAAGATTGAACAAGCCTTTGAATTATCCGATGCCTCTGCAGAAAGATCAGCTTCTGGTTGCACAGTTTTATTAGGAGAAGAGCCAATTACAGAGTACTTGAAATCAAATATAGTTCTTCTTAGGTGGCTCATTTCTGAAGGCTATGGAGATTCCAGAACTCTAGAAAGAAGAGCTCAAAAAATGGAAGAATGGCTTAAAAATCCAGTTCTTTTAAAGCCTGATGCGAATGCTGAATATGCAGCCACGATTGAAATAAACTTAGATGAGATCAAAGAGCCTATTTTAGCTTGTCCTAATGATCCAGATGATGTCAAAACTTTAAGTGAAATTGGAGAGGTTAAAATTGATGAGGTTTTTATAGGCTCATGTATGACAAATATTGGTCATTTTCGAGCAGCAGGTAAATTATTAGAAAATGCTACTTCCCTTCCGACAAGCTTTGGATATCTCCGCCGACTAGAATGGATCAGTTTCAGTTAGAAGAAGAAGGATATTACGAAATTTATAAAAATGCAGGAGTAAGAACTGAAATTCCAGGTTGCTCTCTTTGTATGGGAAACCAAGCTAGAGTTGAGGCTAATTCAACAGTCGTTTCCACATCTACTAGAAATTTTCCTAACAGATTAGGAGATGGAGCAAATGTATATTTGTCGTCTGCAGAATTAGCGGCTATAACTTCTATTTTAGGAAAGCTTCCTTCTTTAGAGGAATATCATTCTTATATGAATAATATAAATACAATGTCTGAAGATATATTTAGATATATGAATTTTAATGAAATTGCTGCTTATAAAAATGCTGCAGACGGAGCGACACTTCCAACAGTTACTATAGAAACTAATTAATTTTTTTATTAATATCTCTTCTATCAGACTCTAAATTGGTTAAATATTCTTTCGTAACAGATCCACATATGTAGTTTCCATCGAACACTGAGGTTTCAAAGGAATCTATTTCCGGATTCCCTTCTCTTGCTGAATCTATTAGATCATTAAGGTTTGATAAATAAGCCAGTCTGCTCCAATAAAATCTGCAATCTGCTCTTCTGATCTCTGGTGAGCTATTAGTTCTTCTGTGGCAGCCATATCAATACCATATACGTTCTGATATCTAACTGGAGGAGCTGCTGATGCAAAATAAACTTTATTAGCTCCTGCTTTTCTAGCCATCTCCACTATTTCTCTAGAGGTAGTCCCTCTTACAATTGAGTCATCAATTAGTAAGAACATTTTTCCCTTTAAACTCAAAAGGAATTGGATTTAGCTTTTGTCTTACAGATTTTTTTCTTAATTTTTGATTTGGCATGATAAATGTTCTTCCGATATATCTATTTTTAACAAAAACCTTCTCTGTAATTAACCCCTAAAAATTTTGCGACTTCAATCGCTGACGAAGTGCTACTTTCTGGAATAGGAATAACAGCTTCAATGTCATGATCTGGATAAGTATCTAGTATTTTTTTTCCAAGTTTTTGCCCCATTCTAAGCCTGGATCTCATTACTGAAATTCCATCAATTACTGCATCAGGTCTTGCTAGATAAACATATTCAAATATACAAGGGTTATTTGATGGAGATTTGTGACACACTTTTCGATGCAAACTACCTTCTAGTGTAATGAAGACAGCCTCTCCCGGTTCTAAATCACCTACGATATCGAATTCCAGTGCATTTAATGCAGGACTTTCTGAAGCAAACATATATTCTGAGCCGATCAAATCATTGTCTTTTTTTCCGAGAATTAATGGTCTAATCCCTTTAGGGTCTCTTATAGCTATCAGGCCCACACCGCTGATCATAAGAAGTACTGAATATGCTCCCTTCAGTCTTAGGTGTGTTTTTTCCACTGCCTTAAATATTTGATCAGGAGTAGGATCGTAGCTGCTTGCTTGTTGAAGCTCGTGAGCAAAAACATTTAAAATAACTTCTGAATCCGAAGAGGTATTCAGGTGTCTTAAATTATCTTGATATAACTCTTTTTTTAGTTCAGATGCATTAACAAGATTTCCATTATGACTAATACTAATTCCATATGGAGAGTTAACATATAAAGGCTGTGAGAACTCTCTGCTAGCACCACCTGCAGTTGGATATCTAACATGGCCTATACCAATTTGTCCCCTTCAGCTCTTTAATATGTTGCTCTCTAAAAACATCTCTAACCCAAACCTATTTGTTTCCTTGAATGCAGCCTTCCGTTTTCTAAAGTTGCAATACCAGCTGCATCTTGTCCTCTATGCTGAATCACAGTTAAAGCTTCATATATAGATGGGGCAACTTCTTCTTTTGAGACAATTCCTACAACACCGCACATTTTATTGATACTCTCCTAAAGTTGCTCTTTCACATTAATATCTTTAATTTCTTGGTAAGGTACTTTTCCCACCAATCCGCCTAATAATTCTGCTGAATCATATATCTGATCAGAAAGATAACTCGATTTCCACCAAGACTTTTCCATTATATATTCGTCACTTAATAAAAACACAGTAATAATGATTAGAGACCCTTTAAAAAAGCCTATTATGCTTCCTAGGATTCTATCCATAGCGCTCTTTTGCATGGAATTTATTCCCTTTATCAAAGCTTTTCC
>CASICS010000015.1 GCA_949373255.1 uncultured SAR86 cluster bacterium
GCACTGCTTGTAATTTTGGCTATTATTATTTTGTTTGGAACTATTTATCCGATTATTTATGATATTTTTTCAGGTGGAAAGAGTATTTCGGTTGGTGCTCCTTATTTTAATGCAGCGACAGTTCCAATTGCTTTCTTTTTAGCTTTTTTTCAAGGGTATGGTGTGCTGATGAGTTGGAATAACAGCATTTTGAATAATAAGTTTTATATTATCTCTTTTTCTTTTATTTTTCTTTTAACGTTTATCTTTGCGTTCCTTCTATTCAATCTTCCAGATATTTTTGCTTTAGCTAGCTATTTAATGTTTGCGGCTTTAGGAGCAGGGCTTTTTATTTTTATTCATCAAAATATTAAAAACAAAGCCGTTTTATTGAATGGGCTTGGGATGATTTTTGCTCATACTGGTATAGCAATTATGATTTTGGGTATAGGCGTGGTCTCTTCTTTTTCATCTAGTAAAGAGGTCATCATAGCGAAGGGGGAATCAACAAGCATTCAAAGTTATGATTTAAAATTGATTGAAGAATCTTTTGAAAACTATTCAAATCACTATTCGGAGATTGTTAAATTTGAAGTGACTGATAAAGAAAATAACTCTACTTTTTCACTTTCACCAGAAAAAAGCTTTTATCCAGCTTCAAAAAATATCATGACTGAATCAGCTATAAAAGTAATGCCAAAAGAAGACGTCTATATTTCTCTTAGCGAAAAACTAGAATCTGGGAGTTGGGTTGCAAGGATTCAATTAAAACCCTTCATCAGATTAATATGGCTTGGAGCAATTTTAATGATGTTTGGCGGGCTCATATCTTTTTTTAGAAGGTCGCTAAAGATATGAAAAATATTAAATTATTTTTAATACCTTCCGTCTTATTTTTAATTCTTTTTAGTATTTTATTTATCTCTTTAACCTCTTCAAAACAAAATTATATAGAACCATCATATTTCCCTAGTTTTGAAATGAGCGATTTAAACGGTAAAACAATTAATAATGATTTTTTATTTGCAGGTGAATATAAGATTATGAACGTTTGGGCAACCTGGTGCGTTAATTGTAAGCTAGAGCATGGGTTTTTAATGAGCCTCAAAGAAAGTCAGATAAAGATTATCGGCCTTAACTATAAAGATAATAAGTTAAAAGCAAAAAAATGGCTTGATCAATATGGAAATCCTTACTGGATATCTATTTTTGATCCAGATGGAAATCTAGGAATGGAATTAGGAGTTTCGGGAGCTCCTGAGACTTATCTCCTTAACAAAGAAAATGAAATAATTCAAAAACACATAGGAATTATTGACTCAAATATATGGAATAAAAAATTTAAAAATCTTATTCAATGAAAATTCAAGTAATTACTCTTTTATTCTTTTTTTGTATTTTGTCTGCTCAAGAAGCAAATGAACTCTATTCGTTTGATAGCGATGAAACAAAGAATAGGTTTTATTCTCTTAATAAAGAAATAGGCTGTCCTATGTGCTCTGGTTCAAGTATTGATGGTTCGTCAGCACCAATAGCTCAAGATATGAAGGATTTAGTTTATGAACTAATGATGAAAGGTAAAAAAAATAGCGAGATTAAAGATGTTTTAACTAGCAAGTTTGGGAATGAAATTTTATTTATGCCCCCCACAAATAACAATTCTATTTTTCTATTTATCTTTCCATTTATAGTTGTGCTCATTGCTGGATATTTAATTATAAATATTAGAAAAAAATGACAAATAAAACGATCCTTTTCTGTGTGTTTATTTTTTCTGGATTTATATATGTATTCATTGGCGGATTAGAGAATATTGAGCGCAAATCTTTCGAAGCATTTTATTCATCAAAACCAGACTTAAATTTTCAGAATAATCTAAACAAAAGAATAGATAATTTGCTTAAAATTAAATCAAACACTCCATCTCAGTTAAATTTGTTAGCCACACAGTTACTAGCAGATGGTCGTTACAGCGAGTCATCTAAGGTTTTTAATTTTTACATAGACACATATTCAGATTTTGTAGATTCAGACATTTACTCTTCATTTGCTGAAAGTAGTTATTTAAACAATAAGATGAAATTTAATAACAATATAGTTTCACTATTGGATAAGTCTTTATTTTTAGATCCTTCTAATCATAAGGCGCTCACTATGAAAGGTCTCTTTAACTTTGAAAATGGTAAATTTAACGATGCTTTAAAAAACTGGGCAATTGCTTTAGAAAATGTAGATTCTGATGATCAAAAAAAATCTTTGATTATCGTCATGAATTCAGCCTTAAAAGAAATAGAAATAAATAAAAATAAGAACACTAACTAGTCCATAAATCGATTAAAATATACCTTTCAGGCTACATATGCGATTAAAAAATATAAGTCTTTCCGGTTTTAAATCATTCGTTGATCCCACGAAGATAGTCTTCCCTAGTGCCATGTCAGGTGTTGTAGGTCCAAATGGATGCGGTAAGTCAAATATTATCGACGCAGTACGTTGGGTTATGGGAGAAATTTCTGCAAAAAATCTTAGAGGTGACTCTATGGCAGATGTTATTTTTAATGGGTCATCTTCTAGAGCGCCATCAAGCAGGGCATCAGTAGAACTGCTTTTTGATAATAGTGAGGGCAGGATAGGCGGAGAATATTCTTCTTATTCAGAAATTTCAGTAAAAAGAGTATTGGACTTAGATGGAAAGTCTTCTTATTTACTAAATGGTACAGAGTGCAGGAGAAAAGATATTACTGATATATTTCTAGGAACAGGTTTAGGACCCAGAAGTTATGCTGTCATTGAACAAGAAATGGCAACCAAATTGATTAGTTCAAAGCCAGAAGAACTAAGGGCTTATATTGAAGAAGTTGCCGGAATTTCAATTTACAGAGAAAGAAAAAAAGAAACTGAATCTAGAATAAAGAAAACAAGAGAAAACCTTAATAGAGTTGCTGATATTAGAGATGAAATAGATAGGCTCTTAGTAAAATTAAAACAGCAAGTAAAATCAGCTGAAAAATATAGTCTTCTAAAAAGCGAAGAAAAGAAATTTAATGCTTTCTTGAAGGCATTCAGTTGGCAATCTAGAAGTGAAGCAGCTGCAAAATTAGATCTTGATGTAAAACAGATCGAATTAGAGATTGAAAAATTAAGAACTGCAAAACAGTCTACTACTAGCTCAATTGACTTGGTAAGAACTAAACAGAGCGACACTCAATCTGAAATAGATAAAATTCAAGAAGAGTTTTATTCTAGTGGCGCAAATCTCTCAAAATCTGAACAAGAATTAGTTTATTTAAAAGAAAAAAAGAATGAACTTAATTCTGAAATACTGGCTTATTCAGAAAACATATCAAATATTGCCAATAATAAATCTTCTTTAGAGGCAGAATTAATTAGTCTAAATGCATCTCTCTTAGAAAAAGAACCTTTACTTGAAAAAATGGATGCATCTATATCTAAACTTGATGGAGCCATGTCACCTGATTTTGTTTTGAAGCAAATATTTAATGAGCAAGCAAACTTAAAAACAGATTTAATAGATTTCAAAAATAATTTTGCTCTTAAATCTAATTCTGATTTAAATCCAATAATTGAATCGTTAGAAAAACTCGAGCTAAAGCTAAATCAAATGCAAACATGTCTTGATAAACAAGAAGATATACAAGAAGAGAAGTTTCTAGCTCAAAAAAATGACTTATTAGCTTTAAGTGGTCAAATAACCTCTTTAAAAGTAGGTATTGCAAAAATATCAAGCGATCTTAATTCTTATAATCTTCAAGAAAAGAACTTGCTGAACTCAAAGAAAGCTTGCGAAGACCAACTCGAATCTCTTACAAAACCAATTTCTAATTTGGAAATTGAAATGAAGCCTTTATTGGATTCAAGATCTAGTGTCGAAGAAACGCTTACTCTCAAAAGACAAGAATATGCTCAAATGTCAGAAGAAATAAGATTAAACGAAAGAAAGTCTCATGAATTGGATCTCTCTATAGAAAGCATAAGATCAAATTCTCAAGATTCAATGGTAAAGAGACAAGGATATATATCTGAAGCCGAAATTTACCTAAAGCAACTAGAGCAAGATAACTATAAAATCGATGAATTATTAGACGAATTAGATGTTGAAACTTCTGAAAATAACTTAATAGAAGAAATAGCAAAAATTGAAGCCTCTATTTCAAGAATTGGTCCAATTAATTTAGCCGCTGCTGAAGAGTTTAAAATTGAGGAGGAGCGTAAAGAAGAAATTAATTCTCAATTTGAAGAGTTAGAAAGAGCATTAATGACTCTTCAAAATGCAATTAAAAAAATAGATCTTGAATCAAAAACTAAATTTAAAGACACTTTGGATCAATTGAATATCAAAGTTAGCGAATTATTTCCTAAGTTATTTGGCGGAGGCTTTGCTAAATTAGAACTAACGAGTGAAGACTTGCTTGAAGCGGGGGTGGTTTTTAGAGCGATGCCTCCCGGCAAGAAAAATGTAAATGTATCTCAATTATCAGGAGGTGAAAAAGCTTTATCAGCTATATCTTTAGTATTTTCTTTCTTTTCTTTGAATCCAGCTCCTTTTTGCATTTTAGATGAAATCGATGCTCCTTTAGACGACTTTAATACTTCAAGATTTATAAACATGGTTGAGGAGATGTCCACTAAAGTTCAGTTTATATTTGTGACGCATAATAAAATTTCTATGGAAAAAAGTAAGCATTTATTAGGCGTTACTATGCAAGAACCAGGTGTTTCAAGACTTGTAACAGTAGATGTAGATGAAGCTATAAAGCTCGCAGCGATTTAATGATTATTTATGAAATTTTAGTTTTGTTTTTAGGATTAGTAATTGCGATTACCTTCGTACTAATGCTGCGTAAATTATTCTTTGGATCATCAGCCAAGATAAAAATTGATAAAAAAGTCAATTCTAGAGAGCTATTTGAACCAGTCGGAACTGCTGAATTAAATATCCCGTTGGATGATATGGAGGCTAAAGCATTCATTGAAGAAGAAAAAAAATCTGATGATATTAATCATAGTTCCGACGATGATTATGATTTACACACTGAGCCAAAAAATGAAATTATATCGATTCACTTAGAAAATTCTTCAGATGCTAAATTTACATACAAGGCATTAACTGAATTTTTAAATTCGAGTAATTTTAATTTCTCAGATGATGGGGGTTGGTTCAAAATTTATATCGATTCTGAAGATTCTTTTTTACTTGTTAATGGACTGAATCCAGGTAAGTTTATCCCTGAAGAGGAGATAATAGATTCACCCGTCATGACATTAATTTACACATTAAATTCTAATTCAAATTCGGTAAGTGCATTCTCTCAATTAATAAACTTTGCTCAGCTTTTAGCAGAAAACTTTAATAGTAAAATTTTAGATGCCGAAAGGAATATTTTGACTCAACAGATGGTTGAGCATTATTCTCAAATTGCTGAAGAATTTGATTTATCTAATCTAACTTAATTTATTATGGTATCTCAAAGTGATATCAAAAAGCGTCATAAGGACCTAATTGAATTAATAAATCATCATAATTATCTTTATCACAATAAAGACAATCCAGAAGTATCCGATCAAAAATATGATTCTTTATTTAAAGAATTAATTGAGCTCGAAAGAAATAATATCTTTTTAGATTCCTCTAATTCACCCAGCAGTAGAGTTGGCGACAAACCAGAATCAGAATTAGAAGAATTTATTCATGAAATCCCAATGTTGTCTTTGGATAACGCTTTTAGTAACGAAGATCTATATGATTTTGAAAAAAGATGTATTTCAAACCTAGCAACTAAAGATTTTTCATTTTTTTGCGAACCCAAGATAGATGGTATAGCTGTTAGCTTGGTTTATGAAAATGGTAATTTTGTTAAAGCTGGAACAAGAGGAGATGGGGATAAAGGAGAGGACATTACACATAATGCCAAAACAATTAGACAAATACCTTTGACTCTAAAAACAATTAAAAGCATTAAACATCCGTCAAAAATAGAAATCCGTGGAGAAATATTCTCAAATCTAAAGGACTTTAGCTCTATTTAATCAACAATACTCCAAATCGGGATTTAAGGCTTTTGCTAACCCTAGAAATTTTGTTGCTGGTAGTATGCGTCAATTAAACCCAGAAGTTGCTGCAGCTAGGCCTTTAAAGATACAACTTCATAGCGTTGGTTTTATTTCAGATAAAGATCTTTTTTCATCTCACAGCGATATGATAAATATCTTTTCAGAGTGGGGTCTACCAACTAGCAAAGAAGCAAAGCGCATTGAAAATCTAAATGATGCTATTAATTACTGCGATGAAATAACATTCGCAAGAGATAAATTAGAATATGAGATTGATGGCGTTGTTCTTAAGATTGATCAAAAATCATTACAAAATGAACTTGGATTCTCTTCGAGGTCACCAAAATGGGCAATTGCTAAAAAATTTAAAGCAGAAGAAGGGTCAACAGAAGTTTTATCTGTTTCCTTTCAAATGGGAAGAACAGGATCATTAACCCCAGTTGCCAATTTAAAACCAGTAAAACTTGGCGGCGTTACGATATCTAATGCAACGCTTCATAATATGGATGAAATAGAAAGATTAGACCTTAGGATAGGAGATACAGTTAATATTAAAAGAGCTGGCGATGTCATTCCTAAGATAATTTCAGTAGTGAAGGCAAAAAGAGTTAATAAATCTTCAATTATTTCCTCGCCAGATAAATGTCCTTGCTGTCAAAATGAAATATCATTTTTTGAATCTCAAACGCCAAGTTTAAATATTGATCATTTAGAAAGAAATGATAAAAACTGCTTCGGATTAGATCAGTTTAAAGAATCATTAAAGCATTACGTTTCAAGACAAGCTATGGACATTGATGGGCTAGGTGTTAAAACTTTAAATTTATTGGTAAACGAGGGCAAGGTATCTTCAGTTATAGATTTATATAAATTATCACCTTCGGATATGGTTGGCTTAGAAGGGTTTGCAGACAAATCAATTAATAAGCTTATTGATTCAATTAAAAAGAGTAAGAATATTAAATTAAGTAATTTTATTTATTCACTGGGTATAAAAGAAATTGGTATAGAAACATCAAAAAACTTATCAAGAGAATTTAAAAATCTAAAAAATTTATATACAGCATCCATAGAAGATTTTCTATTAGTAGATGATGTTGGCGAAGTTGCATCTAATAATTTATTTAATTTTTTCTCTAGTAAAAAATATATAAATTTATTAAACCAATTTATTGAATTGGGATTTTCCTTTGAGAAAGAAAGCCCTCAGGAGTCAGAAGGCTATTTATCTGGAAAAGTAATTGTTATCACAGGTAAATTAAATGAATTTTCAAGAGATGATTTGAAGATTATTTTAGAAAAAAATGGCGCTAAGGTTCAAAATACTATTTCAAAAAAAACTAGCTTTTTAATCGTCGGATCTGACGCAGGGTCTAAGCTTGAAAAAGCACTTAAATTAAATATAGAAGTAATTAAAGATTCTGATATAAATAAGTTTTTAATAGATCAAAATAATGAATAGAATTTTTATTTTAAGTGTGTGGCTTTTTATTTCTGGGTGCACTACATCTCCTCCTACTAAAACTTCAAATATATGTGATATTTTTGATGAAAAAAGAAGTTGGTACAAAGCTGCTTTAAAATCTGAAAAGAAATGGGGTATTGCGCCAGAAGTAACCATGGCATTTATCAAACATGAGTCTAGTTATCAACAAGGGGCAAAACCAGAAAGAACAAGAATATTTTTTGGGTTACTTCCTGGTAAAAGAAAAAGTACAGCTTATGGATATGCTCAAGTAACTGATGGTACTTGGGAGGCCTATAAAAAATCTACCGGATATAGATTTGTATCTAGAAGAAGTTTTAAAGACGCAGTTGATTTTATCGGATGGTATAACAACAGAAGTAACAAAAAACTAGGAATTCCAAAAAACAATGCAAGATTGTTGTATCTTGCATACCATGAAGGCCCTAATGGTTATAAAAAAGGATCGTACCGTTCTAAGCCATGGCTTCTATCGGTTTCTACTAATGTCCAGAATACTTCTAATAAATATGCCAACCAGTTTAATAAATGTCAAAAAAGACTAAAGAGTCCCTTATATTTTTTATTTAATTAGTTTTTCTCTCCGGAGGGTATTTCATTGAAAGGAACTCCTTTATCCGGTCTGATATCTTGAGGCATTCCAAGAACTTGCTCGGCGATAATATTTCTTAAAATTTCATCTGTTCCGCCTGCAATTCTTAAAAGTGGGGCGCCTAATAAACCAGCTTGCAAAGCAGATCCAAAGCTTTGATCTGGAACGATTGAAGAACTATCAATTAAGTCCATTCCAAAATTAGCAATATCTTGCATTTTATTAGCACTTACAATTTTTGTGATTGATGCTTCAGGCCCAGGAGTCTCACCTTTTGACAGAGCAGAGACTCTTCTCATTTTAGTATATTTGAGTCCAGAGTACTCACAATACCAATCAGCTAATTTTTCTCTAACTGCATCGTTTTTAACAGCTACATCGCCATTAAAATCTTGTGTTTTAGTGAATTCAAATATCTCTTTAAAGTCTACTCCACCAGCATCTCCAACAGCTAATCTTTCATTCATGAGCGTTGTAAGAGCAACTCCCCATCCTTCTCCAACTTCACCAAGTCTTTGTGAGTCAGGGATTTTTACATCATTGAAGTAAACTTCATTGAAGTTTGCTCCACCATTTATTTGTTTAATAGGTCTAATTTCAATACCAGGTGATTTCATATCCAAGAAAAAGTAGGTGAGTCCTTTGTGTTTTGGAGCTGAAAAATCACTCCTTGTAATAAGAATACCGTAATCGCTGTAATGAGCTCCAGAAGTCCATACTTTTTGACCGTTTACAGTCCAAGTATCGCCATCAAGTTCTGACTTTGTTTTAATACCAGCTAAATCTGAACCTGCTCCAGGCTCGCTAAAAAGCTGACACCAAATTTCTTTTCCATTTGCCATAGGGGGAAGGAATTTTTCTTTTTGCTCTTCAGTGGCATACATCATCATGACTGGTCCAGCCATGCCTTGTCCTATTTCATAAAAACCATTCGGAAGACGATATTTCGATTCTTCCTGACTATAAATAACTCTTTCCATAGCGGTAGCGTCTCTTCCACCGTATTCTTTTGGCCAATGCAAACACGCCCAGCCACTCTCGTGCTTAATCTGCATCCAAGCTCTAGCTCTTGCAAGAGATGAGTTTTCTGAAGTATCTTCAGCTTCAGGAATTTTTTTTACATTTTCTTTAAGCCAATCTGAGACTTCTTTTCTAAAATTCGCTTCTTCAGGTGTGTCATTAAAATCCATAATTATCCTCGTTTGTTTGTATATTCTAAGCAGGTAAATTGCTTTTTTCTAGTGATGTTATTAATTTATCTTTCCATATTCCTTGACTGCCTATATTGGCTGCCAACAACCTAGATCTTCGATAAAATAAATGACAATCAAATTCCCATGTTGCACCCATTCCACCATGAGTCTGAATATTTTCTTTAGAACATTCATAAAATGCTTTAGTGGAACTAACTCTTGCAGTAGCAGCTGCAGTAGGTAATTCGGCAGCATCATTGCTTAAAGCCCAAGCACCGAAATAGCAATTAGATTTTGCTAACTGAAGGGCAATATACATATCTGCAATTTTGTGTTTTATTGCTTGAAATTGTGCGATTGATCTTCCGAATGCAAATCTTCCCTGAGCATAATCTTTAGCCATAGTCATTGCAGCTTCAGCTCCACCAATTTGTTCAAATGCAAATAGAACTGCTGATTGATCCATTAGTTTCTCTATGGCTCCCCAGCCATCCTTAGTAATTTCAATGGCAGGAGCTTTATCAAATGATATGTTCGAATGAGATCTTGAAGGATCGAAAGTTTCAAGAGTTTCTTTAGAAACTCCAGATGAATTCAGATCAACCAAATATAGACCTATTCCCGAATCATGTTTGGCACTTACAATCGTAAAATCAGCTATATCTCCATCAGGAACTACAGCTTTATTTCCGGTTATTGATCCACCATCATAAGTTGTTTCGATTGAGTCTGGAGTGGGGTGGGTTGATTTCTCTGTATGAGCCAGTGTTCCAATAATTTCACCCGAAGCAAGTCTGGGAAGGTAAGATTCTTTAAGATCCTTATTTGCATGATCCAGTATTAGAGTTGTTGCTAAGTAAACACTCGATGAAAAAGGAACAGGCGCTATTGCTCTTCCTAATTCTTCTGCCACTACGCAGAGCTCAAGATAACCCATACCAATACCACCGAATTCTTCAGGTATTGTAATAGCGGTAAGACCCATTGAAACCAGAGAATCCCAAAGGTCTTTATCAAATGATTCTTCTCCCTCTAAAATATTTCTATTTCTTTTTACAGAATTTTCCTTATCAAGAAGCTTTCTTACTTCTTCTTTCATAATTAATTGTTCGTCTGAAAATTCAAAATTCATATCTCCTCCCAAGAGAATTAGTTTTAATTAAACTATATAAATAATTACAAGCTAGCCAACAAATCTTACAATAGCTTAGTTTTTAAAAATATTAGTTAAAATTTACAATGAATCAAGATGAATTAAAAGATATAAAATCAGATAGAAGTCTATCGACGAGAAAAATTATTTCTTCTAGCCAGGTTCCCCCAAGAACAATTGTTTTTTATTCCATACTTGCAGTCATCTTTTTAGGAACATTCTTTTGGGTTTATTCTGGCGTTTCCTCTCAACAAGAAAACATCATTAAAATGAATAATCGTTTAATTTCTCTTGAAGAAAACATCCAATCTTCTGCAGACTTGTCTGAAGAAACTATTGAAACTCTTCTTCAAGATATAAAACTGATTAATAGAGAAATAAGAAAACTTTGGGATTTAAGTAATAAAAAAAATAAAAAAAATATTTCATCTCTTACTGAAACGATCAATGTATCGACTAAAGATATCAAAGACCTCAAGGTTATTTCAAAAGAAGCAAATGAGTCTTTAATAAAGTTTAATGAGTCTTTAAAAAGCATTAAAAAAAGAATGGCAAAGCTTTCCTCTTTTGAATTAAATTCTGCTACTTATAAAAACAGATTGGATGAGTTAGAAGAAGCTATAAAATCTATTGATGCTTATCGAATTCAAGTAAATCAATCCTTAATTGAAATTAGAGATGAACTTAATTCAAAACCAGTCTTGATTGAGAATCAATAAAGTTTAAACTTAGCGCTCTTTCATATGCGCATATGGTGGAATTGGTAGACACGCTGGTTTTAGGTACCAGTGCCGTAAGGTGTGGGGGTTCGACTCCCTCTATGCGCACCAAGATTTATAGGTGCTGAACTAAAAGGGTAGGAATTTTAATTTCATCAAATTTTACAGTTGCAACTAAAGTATCTTCCTTCCTTCCTTCCTTGACTTCGCTAACATTAAATCCATTATTCAAAAGATATTCTCTTTTCTTTTTAAGATCTTTAATTTTCCAAGCTAGCCCCCAAAACTTATCATTTCCTTCAACTTTATTATCTATAACTTCAATAGTAGCTTGGCCAGTTCTAAAAAAAAGCATCCTACCTCCCCATTTTTCTACAAATTGATCTAGAGCAAGTCTTATCCCAAGCTCTTTTTCATATAAATTGACTATAGAATCACTTTGATTTGTTGTGATTACAAGATGATCTAAAGCAAACAAATTACTTTCGTCTGAATAACTTAATTGTGGTTTTTCGTATTGATTAATAAATAATTTAAAATTAGAAGACTGCTTCAGGTCATATGATTTAACCAATCGAGACAAATTTTCCATCTTTTCATTTTTTTCTATAGCCTCGTAATCAATAGACAGGCTTAGGCTATTTAAATTTGTTGAGTTTAGCGAAAAGCCAAACAAGCCTTGACGTAGATCTGAATCTTGAGAATTCTTTAAAATTTCAAAATTCATATTTTCAAATCTATATATTAGAGAATCATTACCTTGAATTTCTTCAGAAATCTTTTCAAAAGGACTTTTATTGAAAAATTTAGTAAAAGTTTTTTCAGATTTCTCTAATGAATCCGTTACGTAAGTAATTCTATCTATTGAATCAATCATTGTTTTGAACCATAAATTTAAGACATTTATTTTATCTTACTAAAAGCTCTTGAAACATGTAGAATTTTCATATTAATTAAATATCAATAGTCAGGAGAATATAATGGATTTTGAACATTCCGATAAAACCAAAGAAATCTTAAATAAAATTCAACAGTTTATGAATGACCACCTTTATGAGGGTGAGAAAACTTATCAAGAGCAGCACGAAGAAATGAGCGCTAATGGAAATCGTTGGCAACAGCCACCTATTTTGGATGAGCTTAAAGAGAAAGCAAAAGCTGCTGGTTTGTGGAATTTATTTTTACCAGAATCAGAATACGGATATGGACTGACAAATCTTGAATATGCACCTCTTTCAGAATTAATGGGAACGGTAGGTATTGCTTCAGAGGTTTTTAATTGCTCTGCTCCTGATACTGGAAATATGGAAGTAATAGATAAGTATGGAACTGATGAACAAAAAAAAGAATGGTTAGAGCCGTTGCTTACAGGAGAAATAAGATCTGCATTCGGTATGACTGAGCCAAACGTTGCTTCTTCTGATGCTTCTAATATTGCTAGCTCAATTGTTGAAGATGGTGATGAATATGTTATTAATGGTGAAAAATGGTGGACCTCCGGAGCTGGAGATCCAAGATGCAAGATCATAATATTTATGGGTGTTTCTAATCCTGATAATCCCAAACACCAAAGACAATCTCAAGTTTTAGTCCCAATGGATACACCAGGTGTTGAAATTCTTAGAATGATGCAAGTATTTGGAAATGATGATGCTCCTCATGGACATGCGCATATGAAATTTACAAATGTAAGAGTTCCAAAATCAAATATGATTCTAGGCGAAGGGAGAGGTTTTGAAATTGCTCAAGGTCGTTTGGGTCCTGGAAGAATTCATCATTGTATGAGAACTATAGGAGCAGCTGAAAGAGCTTTAGATCTTCTTTGCAAGAGATCGTTAGATAGAGTTGCTTTTGGTAAGCCCATTGCTGAATTAGGTGGTAATTACGATGTTATTGCTGATTGCAGAATTGAAATAGAAATGTGCCGTTTATTAACATACAGAGCTGCTGACAGAATGGATAAAGTTGGCAATCAAATAGCCCGAGGAGATATAGCTCAAATTAAAGTTGCGGTTCCTAATATGGCTCTAAGAGTTATAGATAAAGCTATTCAAATTCACGGCGGTGGTGGAGTTTCTCAAGATTTCCCGCTAGCAAGACTCTACTCAGGAATGAGAACTTTAAGGTTGGCTGATGGCCCAGATGAAGTTCATCGCAGAACTATCGCAAGAATAGAACTTGGTAAGCATCAAGCTGAGGCAGCAAAGTAGTATTTTCTGAATAGACTAATGTCGTCAAAAGAAACTGAAGCATTAGTCTGTTCAAAAATTTCGGAAGATTTAAGCGATTTAAATATTGGCCTTATTCCGGTAGCAGTATTAGATAGCAATTCAGTTAAAATTAGCATTAAAGCTGCTGCCTTAAATTTTCCTGATCTACTAATGACTCAGGGAAAATATCAAAGTAAACCTAATTTACCTTTTGCTCTAGGCATGGAAGGATCAGGAGTTATTTCTGAAATAGGTGATGAAGTTTCTCGTTTTAAAGAGGGAGATGAAGTTGTTTTTGGAGGCTGGGGCCATGGTGCCATTGCTAAATCAATAGTCTTGCCTGCAGGCATGGTTTCATTAAAGCCTAAAAATTTCTCTTTTGCTGAAGCGGCTTGCTATAAAACTGCCTACTTAACCGCCTACGTAGGCCTAATAAGAAGAGGAGAGCTTTTAATGAATGAAAATCTTCTTGTTCATGGAGCTACCGGCGGCGTAGGAATGGCTGCCGTTCAGTTGGGTAAGCTGTATGGAGCAAACGTAATTGCTACAGGAACATCCGATCAAAAACTTTCGGTTACAAAGTCTTGGGGAGCCGATCATGTCATCAATACTCTTTCTCAAGGTAAAACCAGTTTCAAAGAGTCAGTTAAGGAACTAACAGAAGGAAGGGGCGCTGACGTAATATATGATCCTGTTGGCGGCGATGTATTTGATGAGTCAATAAGATGTATCAATTGGGGAGGAAGATTGCTAATCATTGGATTTGCGGGAGGAAGAATATCAAGTGTGCCTGTTAATTATCCTTTAATAAAAGGTTTTTCTATTATTGGAGTGAGAGCTGGTGAGTATGGGAGAAAAGATCCAATTAAAGGAAAAGAAAATATACATATTATTAATGAACTGGCTGAAGCAGGAAAAATAAAGCCCTATATATGTAAGGAGTTTGAATTCGAAGAATCAAAAGAGGCTCTAATTTATCTTCAAAACAGAAAACTAATAGGTAAAGTTGCTATTTTAATTTCTTAGTTTTATTGCGCTTACATCTTTCGCTGCAATAAATCACATTCTTCCAGTCTCTTTCCCACTTTTTTCTCCAAGAAAAAGGCTTTTTACAAATCAAACAAATCTTTTCATCTTTGCGGTTCATTTAATAGTTTTTTCAGCGATAAAAATATTTGCCTCTTTAAAAAGCATGGTCCTCCTTTCTGAGTCCATTTTATCAAGAGATCTAGGAAGAATAGATAATCTAGGGTTAGACTGAAAGAATTCTCTATTATCGTTCATGAACATCCAATACAACCCATCAACGACATTACACCAGTCACCTCTTTTATAATTGCTCATCTTTAGTATGTAATTCGATCCACATGAGTATGGCTTAGTGGCAAAAATTCCTCCGTCTGCAAAAGTTCCCATACCATAGACATTTGGAACCATTACCCACTCAGAAGAATCAACAAACATCTCCATAAACCACTTATACACATCATCTGGATGAATTCTACAAAGCGTCATTAGATTACTTATGATCATTAAACGTGGAATATGATGAGTGTACCCATAATTAAGACAGTCTGTTATGGCGTCATCTAAAGGTTCGATGCCAGTAGTTCCGTCATACCAGTGATCACTTAAACGATTTTCATGATTGAAAAAATTTGAATTTTTTTCTTCTTCACCTTTTAAATGATAAGTGCCTCTTATAAATTCACGCCAACCAATTATTTGTCTAATAAAGCCTTCTAAAGAATTTATAGGAATATTATTGTTATTTGAATAATTTATAGTTTTCTTAATTACTTCGCTTGGAGTAATTAACCCCATATTTAGAATAGGACTTAAAGCGCTATGAAATATAAAATTATCATCAGAATGAATTGCGTCTTCATATGTTCCAAAATTATTTAATTTTATTTTAAGAAAATCATCTAACCAATTTAACGCATCTTCTCTATTAGAAGGAATCCAGTAATTCTCTAATTTTCCAGGATGATCAGAAAAATTTAAATTGATTATTTTGATCAATTCATTTTTATACTTGGATTCATTAAGAGCTTTCTTTCTTGGCAAGGAAATATCTTTGGGTAATTTTTTTCGATTTTCAGCATCAAATGACCATTGTCCTCCTAATGGTTTTCCATTATCCATTAAAATATTTAAATCTTTTCTCATTAATTGGTAAAAAGAAGCCATTCTCAAAGATTTAGATTCTGCAAAACTTTTAAACTTTGTCTTGGAACAAAGAAACATCGGAGACTCATTTTCTATAAAAGTTATAGACGAATTTTTTTTAAAATTGTCGAATTCGTTACCAAATGAATTGTCTTCAATTTCAAAATAATTGAGACTTTTAATATTATATTTTATTGATTCTTTAGAAAGAGTTTCCAAATAAGACTCTGAGAATACAGAATCTTCTATCGAGTGATAAATAACTTCATATCCATTTTCAACCAAGTAATCTCTATATTCACGCATGGTGGTTAAAAACATCAAAATCTTTAATTTATGATGATGATGATCTGTGCAAAGGCCCAAATCTTCTTTCATGAATACTCTTTGACAATCAATCTTTCCCAACTCTTCAATGGGAAATAATTGGTTGCCAAGAATTATTAGTAGGCTATTATCTGACATTATTTTTAACAATTTAAATTTTATATACTATGAAAAATAAATTTCCTTATAAGGGCGATACAGTAACAGTTACTAAAGATATGTGCGATATGAATGGACATATGAATGTATCTTTTTATTCAAGAGTTTTTGATGAAGGCTCGTTTGAACTTTATCGAGATTTAGGATTTTCATGGGATAACGAAACTATTAGATCTGAGTTTTCTACTTTTACTTTAGAGGAAAATATCAGATACATTAAAGAGAATTTATTAGGCGAAAAACTAACTCCTTGTTACCGCATTGTGAACATCAATAAAAAATTAATACATCAAGCAGCGGTTTTGTTAAATGAAAAAGAAGAAGTTACTGCTATTCAGGAGTTTTTACTGATTCATATTGATATGCAGAAAAGAAAATCCACACCTTTTACAGAGGAGTCGCTGCAAAGAATAAAATCTCTGAAGAATTCTCACGATGAACTAGGCGAATTAGATTTTGATCTAAGATTAAAAATCAAGAGCCTTTAAAATCTGGCTCTCTTCTTTCTAATGAAGCTTTGATTCCTTCTTTAAAATCAGCAGTTTCTCTAAGTCTATCTTGTTCAGATAATTCCCATTTAACAATTTTTGCTATTTCATCAGCTAGACCTTCATTAGCAGTAAATCTTATTGCCTGAACACCTAGTGGCCCACAGGAATTAATTTCATCGGCTAGTTCTTGAGCCTTAATTAATAACTCATTCTTTGGTACGAAATAATCTGCTAAACCAATATCGAATGCTTCTTCTCCGCTCAATCTAGCGCTGGTGAATAACATCCATTTAGCCTTTTGATCGCCGACGACTCTTGGAAGGGTTATAGATGAGCCAAACCCTTGGTGAAAGCCAAGTTTAGAAAAATTGGCACTGAATCTTGATTCTGCACAGGCAATCCTAAAATCAGCTGCTAAAGCTAAACCAAGACCCCCTCCAACTGCCGCTCCTTGCACAGCAGCGATGATGGGTTTTTTTGTTCTAAATAATCTTACAGCTTGGTCGTATAAATCCGCATAAGCGTCAGATTCATTTTTAAAACTACTCTTTGTAAAGTCTGCACCTGCACAGAAATGTTTCCCTTCCGAATGAAGAATTATCGACCTACAGCTTATATCTTTATCCATCTCTTCTAGAATATCTGCAATCTGAGAAATCATCTCAGAGTCAAAAAAATTATTAGGAGCGCGATTTATTTTTATAAAAGCTGTGTGACCTTCTTTTGAAAAAATTATGTCTTTGAAGTTATTCATTATTAGTTAATCCCATTTAAATCAAATAGAATAAGACAATAATAGAACTTTCCATAAACAACAACTCCTTGATAAATTAAATGCGAAAAACGATCTTAAAATTAATAAAAAAAATAGATATCACTTTGTTTGTAATCTATGGATTTATGGGTTTTGGAAGCGTTTATTTAGGCTCGCTTATAAGAGATAAAATTGAACTTTCATTTTGGCCAGAACTCCTAATTTGCGTTTTGATAATATCTCCAATGTATTTTTTAGTTAGATTGGCAAAGAAAAAATACTTACCCAAAATATGAAAACATTTTCCGAGATACTGCAAAATGCAGCTAAGCATGTTCAAGAAGTTGATGTTTTTCAACTAAAAGAATTACTTGAAAATGGCCATAATTTTCACTTGGTAGACATTAGAGAAGATAGAGAATGGGTAAATGGAAAAATTAAAACTGCTGTTCACTTGGGCAGAGGCATAATAGAAAGAGATATTGAGGGTAATTTTTCTAATAGAGATGATGAGATAATTTTATATTGCGCTGGCGGCGTTAGATCAATTTTAGCTGCTAAAAGCCTCCAAGATATGGGTTATAAAAAAGTTTTTTCTTTAAAAGGCGGCATTGGAGAATGGCAAACTACCGGCTTTGATATCGAAGAGTAAATTTAGGACGCTGTAAAATAATACTCTTTAATCTAATTCTTGTATTAAAATAACATAATGGAAAATAATTTTGATGTAATCGTAGTCGGAGCTGGAATTTCTGGAATTGGTGCAGGCGCTCACTTTAATCTTAAATGTCCTGATCAAAAATATGTAATCTTAGAAGGTCGCGAAAAATTTGGAGGAACATGGGATTTATTTAAGTATCCAGGCATAAGATCTGACTCAGACATGCATACTTTAGGATATTCTTTTAAACCATGGACCAATGAAAAGTCAATTGCTGCAGGGCCAGCAATTATGGATTATTTAGAAGAAACAATTGATGAATATGAATTGCATCAGCACATTAGATACAACCATCACGTTAATACAGCAAATTGGTCTTCCACAGATTCTAAGTGGCATTTATCTGTTAAAAATACGAAAACAGGCGAAGAGAAAAAATTTAGTGCTAAGTTTTTATATATGTGTTCTGGGTATTATAAGTATGCTCATGGCTACGAGCCAGAATTTACCGGCAGTGAAAATTTCATGGGCCCAATCATTCATCCACAAAAATGGCCCGAAGATCTAGATTATGAAGATAAAGAGGTGGTCGTAATTGGAAGTGGGGCGACTGCGGCCACAATAGTTCCAGAGTTAGCAAAAAAAACAAAGCACACAACTATGCTTCAAAGATCCCCAACTTACTTTGTTTCTAGGCCTGATGAAGACCTTCTTGCTAACAGGTTAAGAAAGATAATACCTTCAAAAGTTGCATATTTAATTATCAGACTTAGAAATGTTTTATTGCAACAAATGATTTTTAAAAGAGCGAGAGCATTTCCTGAAAGGGCAAAAAAAGTCTTATTAGATATGGTGAAACAAGAATTACCTGATGAAATAGTAGATAAGCATTTTACTCCTTCTTATAATCCTTGGGAGCAGAGACTTTGTTTAATTCCTAATAGTAATTTTTTCGAAGCTATTAAAGACAAGTCGGCTTCTGTGGTAACTGATCACATAGAATGCATGGAGCCCAATGGAATAAAATTAAAGTCCGGAGATTTTTTGCCTGCAGATATCATTATTTCAGCAACCGGACTTATTTTAGAGTCGTTTGGTGGAGTAAAAATGAGTATTGATAATAAGCCCATTGAGGCATCTGAGACTCTTACTTATAAAAGCTTAATGTTTAGTAATATTCCAAATTTGGTCAATTGTTTCGGTTATATTAACGCTTCTTGGACTTTGAAAGCTGATTTAACCAGCGAATATGTGTGTAGGCTTTTGAAATATATGGACAAGAATGATTACGAAGTAGTTTGTCCTATTGAGCCTCTTAATTTAGAGGAATCTAGAGATTTTTTGACTGACTTTTCTTCAGGCTATCTTCAAAGAGCTGCTGAAATACAGCCTAGACAGGGTAAAGAGAAACCTTGGGTTAATTTACAAGATTATGTAAAAGATTGGTTTGATATTAAATTTAAAAAATTGAATGATGGAAGTCTTCATTTTTCTAAAAATCAAAAATAAAAATGTCTCTTAATTCAAGAGTCGCACTAGTTTTACTAGTTACTATTTCATTGATGAGTTGCGATTACTTGTCTAACAAATCAAAAAAACTTGACTGTAACTTGATTGATTCAACTAAAGATCAAAGCAAGTTGCTTGTTTTTGAAGGACAGGCTGGAAATTTAACTATAAATGCAAGCGATAAGTTACTCTCATGGATATCGAATATAGAGCCGTCTGAAATAATTTTTTTAGAAAACTTTAAATCCTTAAATAATGTATATTCAGCTGAAAATATACTTTCTATAGATTGGACTGATGGTAAACAAGAAAAAATTCTTAGAACAATAAGTATTGATAGGGCAAATTTATTGATGACTTATAGATATTCAAGCAATGAAACTAATATTAAAAAAATCTTAGCAGAAAGAAAATATCAGTGTAATCTTGCCGACAACAGAATTTAACTTCTTTCTAAAATGAACACTGCAGTTTTAAATCCATCAAAAAAAATCAATCTTTTGGGCATGACCTTGAAAGAGATAGAAGACTTTTTTGCTTCAATTTATCAGAAACCATTTAGAGCAAAACAATTAATAAAGTGGATACATCAAAGAGGAGTGTCCGATTTTAATTTAATGACTGATTTTTCAAAAGAATTGAGAGTATTGCTAACCGATAGATGTGAAATAAGATCTCCAAAAGTTTCTTATGAAAAAATTTCTATAGATGGAACTAAGAAGTGGATAATAGATGTAGGAGAAAACGATTCAGTTGAAATGGTCTTAATTCCAGAGGGTGACAGATCAACTCTGTGCGTTTCTTCTCAAGTAGGTTGTGCTATAAATTGCAGTTTCTGTGCAACCGGTAAGCAAGGGTTTTCTCGAAATTTAACTTCGGATGAAATCATAGGGCAAGTTTGGATAGCTGCAAATTCTTTTGGTCTTCCTCGAACCGCAACAGACAGAAATATAACAAATGTAGTTATGATGGGAATGGGAGAGCCATTACATAACTTCGATCCGGTTGTTAAATCCATGGATCTTATGTTGGATACAAATGCATATTGTCTTTCTAAAAGAAAAGTTACATTAAGCACGTCTGGATTAGTACCCGAAATTGATAAATTATCTAAAGTATCTGATGTTTCTCTGACCATTTCATTACACGCCCCCAATGATGAATTACGAAATACTTTAGTTCCTATTAATAAAAAATATCCAATTCAAGAATTACTAGATGCGGTAAAGAGGTATGTTGAAAGTTGTGACGACAAAAGAATAACCACAATTGAATATATTCTAATAGATCAGGTAAATGACTCGCTTGAGATAGCCAGAGAACTAGCTGATTTGCTCATGCAACTCCCATGCAAAATAAACTTAATACCTTTTAATTCTTTCGACGAATCTGATTATGTAAAACCTTCAGGAAATCGAGTGAGACGCTTTAAAGATTATTTAATTGAAAGGGGTTATATAACGACTGTCAGATCTACTAGGGGAGATGACATTATGGCCGCATGTGGACAATTAGTTGGACAAGTAAATGATAAAACCAAAAGAAAAGAAAGATTAAATAGAGCAAAAATTGAGGTTCAGGCTATATAGTTTTATCCAGCTTCTGAAACAAGATCTTCAGTTAATAACTCAAAGCCCTTAACCTTTATAAAATCATTCATTTCTTTTAATCCTAGATTGACAGATAAATGTATTCGATCCCCCATAACCCTTTCTTCGCTAACACATCCTAACGCAAAAAGACGAGCTCTAAGCTTACCCAAAGAAGAATCTATAGAAACCCAGCCTTTATAAATGCCTTCACTTAAGTGATTATTAATAGCTTCTTTTAAATCTTGAATGCCCGTACTTTTATCAGCTGAGACCCATATTTCAGAATTATCTGTAAGTATTTTTGCTTCGCTTACATTAACTAGGTCACTTTTGTTGTTAACTCTTATTTGTGGAATGGAATCAGCTTTCAAATCCTTGAGAAGTTTATCAACTTGAGCAATTTTAAATTTTAAATCGGGATCAGAAATATCGACAATATGTAATAACAGGTCTGCTGATCTTAATTCATCTAAAGTTGCTTTAAAAGATTCAATCAACTGAGTCGGTAAATCTGAAATAAAACCAACAGTGTCAGAAAATAAAATTGAATCAATACCAGGCGTAGTATTTTTTCTAGTGGTGGCATCTAACGTTGCAAAGGGTTTATCCGCTGCATATTGAGTATCTCCAGTTAGCTGATTAAAAAGAGTGGTCTTACCAGCATTTGTATAGCCAATTAAGGCTACTAAATTATTCTTACTTTTCTTTCTGGAATATCTATTAACTAATCTTTGATTGTGACTTTTATCCAAACGCTTTTTAATTGATTTAATTCGTTGTCCGATTAATCTCCTATCAGTTTCAAGTTGAGTTTCTCCTGGGCCTCTTAGACCTATTCCACCTTTCTGTCTTTCTAAATGACTCCAGCCTCTTACCAATCTAGTTGATAAATGTTGAAGCTGAGCAAGTTCAACCTGTAGCTTTCCAATATGACTAGAAGCTCTGGAAGCAAAAATATCAAGTATTAGTCCAGTTCTATCCAAAACTCTAACACCAAGAAATTTTTCTAAGTTTCTTTCTTGAGATGGTGAAAGATCATGATTGAAAATAACTAATTCAGCGCACGTATCAATTAATTCCTGCTTAATTTCTTCTGCTTTGCCTTTCTTCAAATAAAGCTTTGCAGTAGGGCGATCTTGCTTACCAATAATCTCACCAAAAATAGTTGCACCAGAAGATAATGCCAATTCTCTGAACTCATGAGCCGAGTTAGTAGATGAGTTTTTTGTCTTTAGGGAGAATAATTCAATTTGAACAAGAATGGCTTTTTGCGTAAATTTTTCACGATCTTGCATCCAAAGATTATAATGCAGAACTATGACAAAAAACGAATTTTCTAAAATAGAACTATTAATAGGTAATTCCAGTAGAAAATTTTCTGGAGGAACCTCAATAATGCTGCAGCTTCTGGATTATCAAAACGAAATTAAACCTATAATTGTCATTGGAAATTATTTTGTTCCAAGCCACATTAAAAGCATTAGCTTTATAAGCTATCTAAAAATAGCCAGAACGCCTCCAGTTAATGGAAAAGATAGAATTTTTTATGCTCGTAGAAATGATGAAATGATTCAGGCGTTAATTGCTAAATGGCTTTTTGGAGCAAAAATTAAAATTGTTTTTTCCTCTTCTGCGCAACGAAGTCACACGAATTTTACTAAGTGGCTTATGAATAGAATGGATGCTTTGGTTTCCACTTCAAAAATGGCAGCCTCATACTTATCTTCTCGTACAGTCGATAGAATAATTCCGCACGGGATAGACACTAAAAGATTTCAGCCTCCTGCTAATAAGGATTCTGCATGGCAATCCTTAGGTTACCCCGGTAGCTTTGGAGTTGGCATCTTCGGTCGAGTGAGGCACTCAAAAGGGATAGATATTTTAGTTGATGCGGGTATTAGTATTTTACCCAACCACCCTCATGTTTCGATTATAATTTGTGGAGAGTGCATTCCTACAGATATTTTATACAAGCAAAAAATGTTAGATAAAATTAAGTTAGCAAACTTAGAAGATAGAATTATTTTTATTGGTAAGCAATCTTTCAAAGATCTACCAAAAATATTTCAAGGAATGAAGGTCGTTGCCGCATTAAGTCGTAACGAAGGATATGGCTTAACTCCACTAGAAGGAATGGCGTCAGGCGCTGCCGTTTTGACTAGCGAAGAGGGAGCGTGGAAAGAAATTGTTCGTAATGATTTAGATGGTTTCTGCGTACCAACAGACAATATTGAAGCAACTAAAATTAAGCTTGAAGAGTTGATTAGTAATCATGATAAAACAGCAGAAATGGGCATTAATGCTACTAAAAATATTTTAGATAATTACTCAATAGAAACTGAAGCAAAAAGAATAATTGAATTTATAGAGGCTATTTAATGGATACAGAATCATCAACTAAAGAAGGAAAAGTTCTATTTAATGAAAAATGTAGTATTTGTAATTTTGAAATTAAGCACTATAAAAAACGTTCAGAACTTAATTTTCAAGATTGCAGTGAAATGGAAGATAAATATTTAAAAGCTCTATATGTAAGATTCGTAGATGGATCAGAATTAAGTGGCGTAGATGCTTTCGTGTATGTATGGAACAATACTAAAGGATACGAATGGTTGGCAAAACTTACTAGTCTTCCAATTGTTTTGCCTGTTGCTAAAGCAATTTATCGTCCTATTGCCTTTATTTTATTTTGGCGCTTCAAAATATTTAATTAAATTTTATCTTCTGATTTATTTTCTTGTATTAGAATGGATATCCAATTTAGACGTGTAGCTCAGTTGGTTAGAGTATCTCGGTGACATCGAGAGGGTCGGTGGTTCGAATCCACTCACGTCTACCAGAAATTTTGGAATTACCTTATAAATCGATTTCGTTCTATTATTAAGCTATGAATAAGTTACTAGAAGCTTTCCTAAGGTCTGATCACGCTGGCGAAGTAGGCGCTGTCTACATATACAAAGGCATCCTAACTATTGCAAAAGATCCAGAATTGATTGAGTTTTCAACTCGGCACCTAGCTACAGAAAAAGAACACTTGCGAAAAATAGAAGAAATTTTGCCAATTAATAAACGCAGCAAGCTAGTAGGGCTTTGGAAGATCGCAGGTTATTTATTGGGCTTTTTTCCAACTTTAATTAATTCAAAAATTGTCTTTGCCACAATAGAAGCTGTCGAAGCTTTTGTGGAAGAGCATTATGAAGATCAATTACAGTACTTAAGAGCTCAGCCAAATCCAAACACAACTCTAATTGACTTACTTCAATCTTGTCAGGATGATGAAATTGAACATAAAATTGAATCTGGTCACAAGAAACAACTAACGCCTGGCTTCTTTTTGAATATTTGGATCAAGATAGTCGGCGGGGGTTCTGCATTTGCTGTCAAAGTTGCTAAAGTTATTTAGTTTTTATGAGTGAGTCTGGGCTTCTAGAAAAAGATATTACTTGTCCTTTTTGCTGGGAATTAATTCTTATTTTGGTCGAGCCATTTGAAGCTCAAACTTATACTGAAGATTGTTCAGTCTGCTGTCATCCAATACTCATTCGAACAGAAATTTTTGGTGAAGACTTAATAGTCTCTGCTACTCAGGAAGACGAGGGCTTTTAAGCCTCTTTGGTTGCAATTTTTATCAATCTAAATATACTGTATAAATATACAGTAAATACAGAAATTAGATGAATGTTAAAAATTTAGGACACCTTGCCGACGTAAATAAAAGCACAATTAAAATCCCCATTTTTACAGAGAAAGTTAAGGTTGGTTGGCCGAGTCCTGCAGATGATTATATTGAACGCCCAATTGATTTAAATGAATATCTAGTAAATAACACAGCAGCTACCTATCTAGTTAGAGCAAGCGGTGACTCAATGGTTAATGCTGGCATTAATGATGGAGCTATCTTAGTAGTAGACCGCAGCTTGGAGGCTCAACATGGAAAAATAGTTATTGCTTCAGTAAGTGGTGCCTATGCTTGCAAAAGATTGCAACTATATCCAAAGCCTCTTCTGCTTTCTGAGAATATTAAATACCCGCCTATAGAAATAAAGGAAGAAGAAGATCTAGAAATCATGGGAGTGGTTCTAGCGGCAATTAATCAATTTTAAATTTATTTATGTTTGCTTTGGTTGACTGTAATAGTTTTTATGCCTCCTGCGAGCGCGTTTTTAGACCCGATTTAGAAAAAAGACCAGTTGTTGTTCTTTCTAATAATGACGGATGCGTTGTTGCTCTTTCTAAAGAAGCTAAAAGTCTTGGTATTAAAATGTGCGACCCTTGGTTTAAAATTAAAAAAGACTACAAACAGCAAGGAGGAATCGCCTTTTCTTCTAATTATGAACTGTATGCGGATATTTCATCTAGGATCATGGATATACTCGAGCAATTGGCACCACGTATTGAAATTTATAGTATTGATGAAGCTTTTTTAGATTTATCTGGCATAGATAGCTGTGTCAATTTAGACGCTTTTGGGCATCAATGCTTAATGACTATAAAAAAATGGACAGGCATGCCTGTAAGCGTTGGAATAGGGCCAACAAAGACTCTAGCCAAGGTAGCAAGTTATGGTGCAAAAAAATACCCACAAACAAAAGGAGTTGTCGACCTGTCTTCAAAAGAACGACAAAAAAAATTATTAAAACTAATGCCAGTAGAAGAAGTCTGGGGGGTAGGTCGAAAATTACATCAGCATTTAAATAAAATTGGAGTTACTAATGCTTATCAACTCGCACAATTAGATCTTAATTATATTAGAAAAAGATTTAATGTTGTCCTCGCTAAGACAGCGAGAGAACTGAGAGGAGAGGTTTGTATCGACTTGGAAGAGCAACCCTCAACTAAAAAACAAATTGTTGTGAGCAGAACTTTTAGTAGACGTGTCACAGACTTAAATTTATTAAATGAAGCTGTTAGTGATTATGCTGCAAGAGCGGCGGTAAAATTAAGAAGGGAAAAGCAAACCTGTAAATTATTATCAGTTTTTATTAGAACAAATCCATTTAGAAAACAAGACACCCAACATAGAGAAATATTTTCAGTACCATTCATTTTGCCAACGAATGATTCAAGAGATTTAATTAAGGCTGCTAGAGAAGGGATGAGTCAAATTTTTCGAAAAGATCTTCAATATAATAAAGCAGGAATAATGCTTAGCGATTTTTATGACGAGGGTGTCTATCAATTAGATTTATTTAATCCACAGGAGCGCAAAGAGCTAGACAAAAATTTAATGGGATTAATTGATAAAGTTAACACAACTAATTTAGGGCCAATAACTTTTCTAGCCCAGGGTATAAAAAAAGAATGGTCAATGAAAAGAGAAATGCAATCACCCCGATATACGACGAATTGGAACGATTTATTAAAGGTAAATTAAGATTTATTTGAAAACCAATTAACAGATGAAGAGGTTTCATGGATTTTATCTGAAACACCTAATATTAATGCAAACAAAGCCATTCTAATTAATAAACCATTATCAGTTTGACGATAGATAGCTAAATTTGGATTTTGATTTAAATCATCATCTAATTCGTTAGCGTCTGCTCTGGAGTCTCTTGGTAAAGGATGCATTATTACGGTATTGGGCTCACAGTTTTTCGTATAGATGTCTTGATTGAGGGACATAAGACCTTTGTATTTATTTGCTTCCGAAGAACTATCAAAGCGCTCTTCCTGTATCCGAGTCATATATAGAATATCTACATCTGAAATGCCTTCTTTAATGTCTGAAGTTTCGATAAAAGAAATAGATTTTTTTTGAAGTTCAGATACTAAAAATTCAGGAAGTTTTAATTTAGAAGGTGAAACGAGCTTAATAGAAACATTTTCATAAAGCATTAAGATTTTGCAAAGAGAATGGACTGCGCGACCATATTTAAGGTCTCCGATTAGAGCGATACGAGCTGAACTAATATCTTTTTTATGAGATTCTAATTCCTTCTGGATAGTAAAAAGATCTAAAAGAGCCTGACTAGGATGTTCGTTATCTCCATCGCCTCCATTAATAACCGGCACTCTTGAAGCTTCTGCAAACTCTGCTACGGAACCAACATCTGGATGGCGCATTACAATTACATCACTGTATCCACTTAAAACACGAGAAGTGTCATATAAGGACTCTCCTTTGGATAAAGAAGTGGCTTCAACCTCAGTTGTCTCTCTAACCTCCCCACCCAACATGTTAAATGCACTACCAAAACTGATTCGCGTTCTGGTGCTGGGTTCGAAAAACATATTACTTAGAATGGCGCCCTGAAGAACTCTTGTAATTTTTTGTCTTGAAGCAAAAGGAAAAAGGGAATCAGCAGTCTTAAAAACTAAATCTATATCCTTCCGATCGAATTGATCTATGGAGAGGATATTACTGCCTAGAAACTCCATTGCGAAGAATTCTAACACCATCTTTAAATCAGAGATAGAGATTTAAAATCCTCAATAAAACTAGAGTTTTAATTTTTTTTTATTATTCTTTGTTTAAATAAGTATCAATTATTCTGTCATTGAGAATTTCAGGAAGAATAATAGGAGTTGCATCCTTAGATGGAAAATAAATATACAAAGGTATACCGCTTCTTCCAAATGATTCTAATAATTTTGTAATTTCGCTATTTCTATTAGTCCAATCAGCTTTAATATATTTAATATTTTTTGTTTTTAGCAATTCAAAAAAACTATCATCTTTTAAAGCAACCTGTTCATTAACTTTACAAGTAATACACCAATCTGCAGTAAAATTTAAAAAGACAGGGCCATTATTTATTTCTCTTTCGAGCATTAAAGTAGAAAAATTATTTTCATTCAACCTTGATTTGTTATCAGGCAAAAAATAAAAACAAAATAATAAAGAAATTATTATTATCGAGCTATTTAGAATATTATTTTTTTTAATAAAGTTATCGGATGAATTTACTAAAACCAATAAAATAATCAAAATACTCGAAAGAATCACCTGGTATATTTCATTTAAAGGAATTTGATTGCTCAAAACCCATAAAAGCCAAATTGCTGTTAAAAACATGGGTATAGACATCGTTTTTTTAAAATTTTCCATCCAAATACCTGGCGCTGGAAATCTACTTAAGAGAGATGGGTTGTAACTTAAAATCAAATACGGAGAGCAAAAGCCCAAACCGAGTGAAAGAAAAATTAAAATCGAATAAAAACTTGGTTGAAGCAATGCTAATCCAAGAGCCGAACCCATAAAGGGAGCGGTACAAGGGGTCGCCACTAAAACAGCTAGAAAACCTGTTCCAAAAGATCCTTTATAGCCACTTGAAGCCGAGAATAAATTTCCAGCTCTTGTGAAGAAAGATCCAAATGACATTGAAAACAAGAATAGACCGCTCATAAAAACAAATAAATAAATTAATATGGAAACAAAAACAGGAGATTGCAGCTGAAAACCCCATCCGATTTGCTCTCCGGTGCTTCTAAGCCCTAAAATTGAAAGGCCTATCAATAGAAAAGTTACAATTGTTCCTAGAGAGAACATTAAGCCATGAATTTTTACCTCTTTCTTATTGTTAGATATTTCTATGAAGTTTAGGATTTTTAAAGATATAACAGGAAATACACAGGGCATTAAATTAAGGATAAGGCCTCCAATAAAAGCAAATAGTAAAGCCGTTAAAACAGAAATCTCATTATTTTTTTTGCCTTGAAGAGGTGAACTAAAAAAATAAGAAGTTTTTACATCTCTAGATGAAAATTGTATCAATCCTGAAACCTCCAAAAAATTAGTTTCTGGTTTGGATTTTTTTACAATTAACGAAACGCTTTCATTATTCATCTCTATCTTTTGAATATTGGAATAATTAATTAAACCGTCCTCAAAAGGATAAAAAAGTATCTTGCTACTTTTATCTTTCTTTTTTATTGGGAAAGATAAGATTAAAGACTCATCAGTTTGAATTGATGACACTCTTTCAGAATATTCTTTAGGTATTTCTTTTTGCAATAGGTTTCTTAACTCTTTTGAATCAGCGGTTAAGTTGTCAAAAGAAGACGTCGATAAACTTAGTTTGATATTAGCTTCTTGAGGAAGACAAACATCTGAACACGCTAACCATTTAGTTTTAAGCGATATCTCTGACATCTCATCTAATTGATCTGGAGACACTAATTTAAAGATTACAACTGCTTCATTGTTATACCCATAAGTCATTAACGGAGGGTAGGGAATTAATTCAGGCTGAGGCCACAATGGACCAGAAATTTTAAATCCATTTGGAAGAGTCCAATCAAAGGATGCTTTATCTCCTGAATCGCCGGGGTTTAACCAATAAGTATGCCAACCTGGATCTAATTTAAATTTAATACCGATTAAAATTTCCGTATTTTTTTCTAGAGAACTAAACTCAGATATTATTTCTGCAGATGAATTCGATGCATATCCTATATCTGAGCTTTGAGAGAAACTAGAAAATAGAGATAAAAAAAGAAATACCGATAGTTTTTTAAGAGTTCCCATAATTAGAGCTAACTGTAGTTAAGTCGAAACCTGCCAATTTTGACGTTTTATTTATTTTTTCTACAGCAGGAGTATTAAATATAATATCTTTATCAGATGGAGTTATTAGCCAAGAACCACTTAAAATTTCTCTTTCTAATTGGCCTGAAGCCCATCCAGTATAACCAAAAGAAACTAAAAAATTTTCAGGCCCATCGTCTTCCAAAATACATTTAACAAGATTTAAATCGGTGGATAAAGAAATGTGATCATTGATAGATATTAACTCATCAAATCTGCTATCTTTATTGTGCAAAATGTAGACTGTCATAGGTTCTACAGGCCCTCCAATAACAATTTTTTCTTTATTTAATTTAGCCTCTATCTCTTCATTTGCAGAAGAAAAAAAATCTTTTAGTCTAATTTCTACCGACCTATTTAAAATAATACCAAACGAGCCTTCATCATTATTTTCACAGATGTATATGAGTGTTCTTGCAAAGTAATCTTCTTCACTATCTGGCGAACAAAAATAAATAAATCTGTTTTTTAAACTATCTGGCATGAATCATAATGATATTAATAATTTAGATTTCTTGTAGAATCTGGTAATAAATATGAATGATACAGCAACAAATTTAGTTTCTTCTGATTTATTCAGAAAGCACAAGTTACGTTTGATTAATGATAGATCAGTACCTGCCGATCAAGTGAAGATTTTAAAAAGCTCTATAAAGAAACTCTTGATTAAAAATAATGCTACTTTGATCGCGCATTATTATGTTGATCCAAACATTCAGTCTTTAGCAGAAGAACTCAATGGATGCGTTTCTGATTCTCTAGAGATGGCTAAATTTGGTCAAACGACTGACGCAGAGGTTTTAGTTATAGCTGGCGTAAAATTTATGGGCGAAACTGCAAAAATACTAAATCCGGAAAAAAAAGTAATAATGCCAACGTTAGAAGCTACCTGTTCTTTAGATCTGGGCTGTCCTGCAAAAGAATTCAAAGCTTTTTGTGATCAATATCCAGATAGAGAGATAGTAGTCTATGCAAATACTTCTGCAGAAGTTAAAGCGATGGCAGATTGGGTTGTTACCTCGAGCATTGCTTTAGAGGTAGTAGAACACTTAGATCAAGAGGGTAAAAAGATTGTTTGGGGGCCAGATAAGCATCTTGGAGCTTATATAAAAAAAGAAACTGGTGCAGATATGATTTTATGGGATGCTGCTTGTATAGTTCATGATGAATTTAAATATGAAGGGATGCTGAAAATGAAAAGCCTACATCCGGATGCAAAAATTTTAGTTCATCCAGAATCACCTGAGAATGTAGTAAGTCTTGCTGATATGGTAGGTTCTACATCTCAAATTATTAATGCAGCTGCCGAGGAAGGAATTAATAAATTTATAGTCGCAACTGATAAAGGAATTTTTTATCAACTCGCAAAAAAATATCCTAATAAAGAATTTTATGAAGCTCCTACAGCGGGAGAAGGCGCAACTTGCAAAAGTTGTTCTCAGTGCCCTTGGATGGGAATGAACTCTCTTAAAAATTTAGAGATGGTTTTGATAAACATGAATAATGAAATTATTGTTGATAAAGAGGTTGCTAAACTTGCCCAAAGATCGTTATTCAGGATGACTAACTTTAAAAAATAATTAATTTTAAATGCTGGATAAATCCTTAATTACAAAAAATGTTAAAAATTCATTACTTGAAGATGAAGCTTCAAATGACCTCTCAAAATTAGCTTTAGCTAAGACAGGAACAAAAACTATTAATGCTGTACTGACTGCAAAAGAAGACTGCATTATTTCTGGAATAGATTGGTTTAACGAATCATTTATTCTATTAGATTCTGATGTGGAGTTTAACTGGAATTGCAATGATGGTGATTCTATAAAGAAAGGAGCAGACATATGTTTTATAACAGGAAAAGCACAAAGCATTCTATCTGCAGAAAGAACAGCTCTTAATTTTCTTCAGTTCATGTCAGGTATTTCGACAAAAACAAAATTATATTTAACCTTAGTTTCAGCTTCAAAAATTCAATTATTAGACACGCGTAAGACTCTCCCGGGTTTAAGGTATGAGCAAAAATATTCTACAAGAATTGGGGGAGCAAAGAATCATAGGTTTAATTTGGCAGACGGCCTGATGCTGAAAGACAATCATTTAAAAATTCTTGGAGGAATTGAAAATGTTTCTTATGACCACATAAAAAGTAACGAATTATTTTATGAAATAGAAGTAAAAGAAATATCTGAAATTGAATCAGCACTAAACTCTAAATCCTGACATTATAATGTTTGATAATTTCTCTATTGACGAAATAAAAAAAGGAGCATCAATAGTGAATAATAGATGCAAAATAGAAGTATCGGGACTCAAATCAAAGGAAGAATTAAAAGAATTATCGCTTTTAGACATAGACTATATATCCATGGGAGATCTCACTAAGAACATCTCATCTATCGATTTTTCATTAAATATTAAATAATTTATGAAAAACGTTCTTTTAACTTTTCTTCTATTATTTTTTTTTACTTAGCTGCACTCAAGACTATGATTTTACGGATCAATATCCTGATAATCCATTTTTAGAAATTAATTTCTGCGAATATGAAAAGAATTACTCAGTAACTGACCTTACGGAATCTATAACTAATATAAACAAATTAAAAACAAAGAAATTTAATTCCAACGACATATCTAGTTATTATCTAGATCCAAGATTTGAAACTGAAGATTATGATTTTATATGGTTGAATATTTTTTCTTCAAAAAAAAAATATGCTGAATTTAATTTTTTAAAAAATAACAATAAAAAATATAAAGAATGGGATGAAGATTTTAGGGCAATATCGAATTGCACCAGCCAAGAAAATCAAAAATTTCATAACCTTTATCAAAATAACTTAAATTTATTTAATGACGGAAAGATTTTAAAAAAATATAGCTTTTGTAGTTTTTTACCAACCTCTAATTCTAAAAAATTAATTAATTTCTTTGATGAAAATATTACTGATGTTGATTTAAATATAGGGGTTTTGATACCAGAAATTATTAATGAAGATTTTGATTTCATATTAGAAGAAAGTACAATCGGAAAAGTAGATCATATATCTCTTACATCTCAGATAAGCTTTATAGCAGATTGCAATTCAGAATTGCTTGATGAAGATAATGATGGACTTTTCTTTGATAGTTATAGTCTGAAAAATAGTGATTAAGATAAGTTAAAACAATTTATCTTAATTAAAAATAAAATTACTAACCAGGAAGATTATGCATCTCGTAAAATTTTTAATACTTATTCTCTTTGCTACATCTTTTTATGCCAACGATATATCAATTGGCCAGAAAGATTTTTCTCGTCTTACTAAAATGCTCCATAAAGAGGTAAGAAAAGGAAATTACCCAGGTTTTTTTACACTCATTCAAAAAGATGGAGATTTAATTTATTCTGATATCGTGGGTTTTAGTAATTTAGAAGAAAATATCAAACTTCAGAAAGATTCTCTGTTTAGAATTTACTCTATGACGAAGCCAATCACTGGAGTGGCTTTGATGATAGCAGTAGATAAAGGGTTATTGAATTTAT
>CASICS010000016.1 GCA_949373255.1 uncultured SAR86 cluster bacterium
TGCACAATTATTAATGGATGTAATGAAAGAAAAAGATTTGATCTAGTCTTTTGGCATCATCCAAAGCACTATCAGCCCTGGAATAAATAAAAGCAATAAACTCAAGATACCGTAATCTGGATCGTTAAAAGCATAAGCAACCCAGCCCACTAAAATTGGTCCAATAATGACTGATGATTTTCCTACTAAATTATAAAATCCAAAAAATTCAGCATGCTTATTTTCTGGAATTAATTGAGAATAAATAGCTCTGCTGATGGATTGAACTCCACCTTGAAACAAACCGATTGTCACTGCTAAAAAGTAAAAACCATTTATCGTTGTGATAAAAGTACTGAATATTGTTACAAAAATATAACCTATGATTCCAATTGAAAGCATTAATCTTAAGCCAAACTTATCGCCTAAGCGGCCGTAAGCTATGGTTGCTGGAAAGCCAACAAATTGGGTGATGATTAAAGCTAAAATCATATCAGAGGATTCCAATCCGATATCAGACCCATAGGCCAAAGCCATTCTGATAATCGTATCTATACCATCCATGTACAACCAGTAAGCCAACAGAAAGAATGAAATTCTTTTGTATTGTCTAATATCTTTGAAGGTAGAAATTACTCTTCTAAAAGATTGCACAATCAATTCTGAAGAAAAAGAAATGTCATTTTCATTTTTGTTTTCGGGTACGAATTTTAAGATTGGAATGGTGAATAATCCCCACCAAATCGACACGCTTAAAAAAGAAAATAGAATTGCATCAGTAATAGACTTTAGTCCAAAAGACTCTGGATAAAGATACATGCAAACATTTAAGATAAATAATAATCCTCCGCCTAAATACCCCATTGAATAACCCAGAGCAGAAACTTTATTTCGAGATTCATTTGAAGACACATTAACCAACAGCGCATCGTAAAAAACATTTCCACCAGAAAACCCTAAACAAGCAATGGCATAAACTAGCATGGCTATTACCCAATCCCCTTGCGCAATAAAAAATAACGAACCAGTAGTAACTATTCCCATGAAAGCAAATAAACCTAAGAAAAATTTCTTTTTATTTGAAATATCTGCAAGTGCCCCTAAAAAAGGCGCAACTATCACAATAGCAAAGCCCGAAAGCGAATTTGCCGTGCCAAGCCATGCTGAACTTTCCGAAGGACTTAAGTCACCTGCCCAAAAGCTTTTAAAAAAAATTGGAAAAAATCCGGCAATCACTGTTGTTGCAAATGCAGAATTAGCCCAATCATAGAAGGCCCATGAGTAAATTTGTTTTTTAGTTATATTTTTTTTAGATTCCACTTTTTTTTTAAAATTACTTAAGTATTATATGTGCATGTCTCAAGATATCAGCGATTCTCAAATAGCTAAAAACATAACAATCTTTTTTGTTGTCATAATGATCTTAACAGTTGTTTTAGCTGTACTTGGTTACTTTATCCAGGGTTCTGACTATCGAGCTCAGATCGAACAAGAAACCAGAGACTCACTTGTCAGTGAACCTCTAATCAAAGAAGAATAATTTTATCTATCGAATTGCAATCTTTCTGCAAAAGAGTGATCGCCAACTAGTTTTCCATCTAATACAGCTACCTGTCCATTCACAATTGTTGCGTACACAGAGGAGCTAAAACTTTGCCCATGGAATGGAGACCAGCCGCATTTAGTATGTTCTGTTTCGTTTTTAATATGATCTTCAGTGGACGTATCAAAAATTACAAAATCTGCTTTATAGCCTTCTCTTACATAACCTCTGTCTTTGATATCAAAACGATCAGCAACTTTATGCGTCATATACTTTATAACTTCTTCAAGTGTATAAATTCCTTGCTTATGCAATTCAATCATCATTTGCAGGGAGTGCTCGATTAAAGGCAAGCCGGCCGGTGCTTCCATAAAGGGTAGTTTTTTCTCTTCAAATACATGCGGAGCATGATCGGTTGCAACAAGATCAACCAAAGTATCTTTTAAAGCAGCCCTTAGAGCTTCTCGATCCGAGTTCTTTTTTACTGATGGATTACATTTAATGTAGTTTCCATACTCTGCATAATCGCTCTCATCGAACCAAAGATGATGAACACAAACTTCGCAAGTGATCCTTTTATTATTGATGTCGCCTTTTTCAAATAGAGAAAGTTCTTTCTCAGACGTTAAGTGCAGTATGTGCAAATCGGAATTGTATTTCTTTGCCAATGAAACCGCTTTCTCTGAAGATTTATAACAAGCCTCATCGTCTCTTATTATCGGATGATATGCCGGAGTAATTTCTACACCGGAAGATACAACTTTTTCTAAGTTATTTTTAATGACTTCATTATCTTCACAATGAGTAACGATGGTCACTGGGCAAGAAGCAAATATTTTTTCTAAAGATTCGTCGTCTTCAACTAATAACGATCCAGTTGAGGATCCCATAAAAATTTTTATTCCACAGGTTTGTGCAGGATCAAGCCTTTTAATATCTTCAATGTTTGAATCTGTAGCGCCTAAGTAATAAGAGTAATTCGTCCATGATTTTTCAGCTCCTAATTTGTTTCTAGCAACCAATAAATCAGATGTAGTCGTTGCTGGATCAACATTAGGCATATCAAAAGTAGATGTCACTCCTCCGATAACTGCCGCTTTCGATTCTGAAGATATATCTCCTTTAGCAATTAGCCCTGGATCTCTGAAATGTACTTGGTCATCGATGATTCCTGGAGCAACATACTTGCCTTGTACATCGATGTATTGCTCTGCTTCAGCAGCAATATCTTTAGCAATAATTTCAATACGATCTCCTTTGATTCCAATGTCGACTTCTTTTTGTTCGTCTTCATTTACTAAAAGGCAGTTTTTTAAAATAAGGTCTAATTTACTCATATGTTTTTAAATAGGTTAATAAAAGAATTATCTTAATTTCTTTATTATCAAGATCAAAATCATTCCTTTGATTCAGTGACTCGAAAGAACTATATATATCAAAGACTGATAAATCCAGAGTTGATGAAAGTGATGCGGCATTTCTAATAAATTTTGATTTAAAAAGGATTTTAAAAAGTAACTTAATAGAGTTCGACTTGATAGAAAAAAAATTTGAAAGTATTTTTTTCAAGCAATACATATCGATGATTACATAATTTTTATTGTCATCAGCAACTTCTATTTCGGAAATAATATTTCCCTTTGAATTCATTGCAATTGCTTCTTGGATGATCATTTTTATACTTTTCGGACTATTACTGTACCGTAATTATGCCCTTTTCCAACTTCATAAACGCAATCAATTCTATCTAAAACATTCACCACTAATGAAATCATTTTCTGACTATTACCACAGATAATTAGTAATGGACAATCCTCCTGATTTAAATACACAAAGTTCTCTACCACTAAGTCCACTTCGTGATGGCGCTTACCATGCAAATCTAATGTATTAAATTTCATGAGTTATAAATAGAAATCTCAACTCCATCCGGATGAGATGATGAGTATTCTCTTAGTGCGGGAATAAATTTACTGTCAAATTGATCTGAGGTCCTGACGTAATCAAGATAATCTTCTAAATTAAATAAAACTACATTATCGGCAAATATCCAAGCTCCTTTTTTAAGCAATCCCGATGCTTCCAATAATTTTAAATCGCTAAGATATAAATCTTTCCAGTGATCGATAAAAACAAAATCATAGGTATTATCTAATTGCGGTATCAATTCGTTTGAGCGCCCTATTTTTATTTCATGCTGATTTGAAAGGTTAGCGATTTCAATATGTTGCTGAGCAATTTCTGCAAAATCTGTATTAGCCTCAATGGAAGTTAGCCTTCCTTCTGGAGGAAGAGTTCTCAAGATTCTAATGGATGAGTAACCCAAGTAAACGCCTAGTTCTAAAACGTTCAAAGCGTTTGAATCTTTAATGGCTTCTTCTAAAAGTATTCCCTTTTTATCGCCAATATTCATCAGGAAGGTCTTCTTATAAGCGTAATCATCAATAATTTTCAGAATAGAATCAGCATTCCCTCTTTTCGCTTTTCTTTTTACTAACTCAAGGACTTCCTGTTCTTTCGGTTTTTTTAATTTTGATTTACTCAAAAGAGTATCCAATATTTCTTGATAAGCCATGCTTAAAATTCCTAATAAACTTTTACGATTGACATTAAAAGGTTGTTTGGATTTTTTATTTAATTTACTTTTAGAACGGCTCATAAAGATATAATAATATTTTTAAAGGAATTCTAAATTAAAACTAAATGATTAGGGCGTTTTATAAAAGCAGAGATTGGGCGATTTGGGCTTATGGCGGACTGACTCTATTGATTTCTTCGTTATGGATTCAAGTCAGACTGACTGTAGAAATAAATAATTGGTACGGTGGCTTTTACGATCATCTACAAAAAGCTGGAGAATTTACAGACAATCCCGAAGAAGGCATTAAGATTTTTTATGATTATTTAATTTCTACCTCTTACGTCACCAATGGTTTTGAGGGTTCACCCAGTTTCTTAGTCATTGCCATGCCTTATGTGATCTTAGCTACATTTACTGGTTGGTTTACAAGAATTTATGGATTGCGCTGGCGTCAGGCTATTACTTTCAATTATATTCCTCGATGGCGAAACGTTGAAGAAGAGATAGAGGGAGCCAGTCAGCGTATTCAAGAAGACTGTAATAGGTTTGCAAGAATAGTAGAAACGCTTGGCTTGCAAATTGTGCGAGCAATTATGACTTTGGTGGCGTTTGTTCCTGTTCTTTGGACGCTTAGTGAATCAGTCACAATTCCTTTCTTCAGTGACATCCCCGGTTCTTTAGTCTGGACAGCTTTATCCGTATCGATTGGCGGTCTTTTTATATCTTGGTTTGTCGGTTGGAGACTACCTGGACTGGAATACAACAATCAGAAAGTAGAAGCTGCTTTTAGAAAAGATTTGGTTTTGGGTGAGGACGACAAAGAAAATTATGCTCAACCCGAAACGTTGTGGAACCTTTTCACTGGCATAAGGTTTAACTACCAAAGACTCTATATGCATTATGGTTACTTTGATATTTGGATAGAAAGTTACGGTCAATTTATGGTGATCGTACCTTTCTTAATAATAGGACCAAGCCTATTCACAGGTGCAGCTATGCTGGGAGTCGTGATTCAAATTTCAAATGCTTTCGATCGAGTCCATAGTGGCTTTGCCCTATTTTTATTCAACTGGACGACGATAACAGAGTTACGAAGTATTTGGAAAAGACTTAGTGAATTCGAAGAAAACCTAGATCGATACGCTCCCGAAAGAGTTAGCGCTTAATAGCTTTTAAAAAATTTAACAGAAACTCGTTAACTTCTTTGGGTTTTTCTTCTTGTACCCAGTGACCCACTCCATCGACTAGCTCGACTGCCAATAAATTTTCGTAGCGATCTTGGATTTGATTTTTTAAATCCATTGAATCTTTATAGCCAGAGCCGACAAAAAAGTTAACTGGATCTAGTGAACCGGTGATGAACGCAGCTGGTTGTTTTAATTTCTGATCTTTAAATTCTGCTAAGTCTTCAAAATCTATTTCTTGCGCACGGTATCTATTCAATGGACCTCTCATGCCGCTGCCCTCAAATTCGCCAATGTAATAATCCATTTCTTCCGTAGTGATCCAATCTGGATAGTTATCAAATTCGACAACGCCATCTAGATACTTAGAATCTGTACTTTTTTCCATCGCATTCAAAGGATTTTCAAATTGTTCTTTCATACCTCGACCATCGATAGAAAAATATGTGGATTCAAGGTACTTTCTTATGTTCGCTTCAAATTCCTGTTCAGCCACGCCCTCTTCTTGAAAATACAATTGATAGAAAAACTTACCTTCGTAAATGAGTTTGAATAATTCTATGGTGGAAACTTCGCCACGAGGAAAATAAGGTACCGATAGTCCTGCTACCGCTGTAATTTTTGTTTCATTCAGTAGCGCCGTGTTATGCACAATCGGTCCGCCCCAATCGTGCCCAAAAAGAATGGCATCGTCATAGCCTAATGCCTCAATCACACCCATGATGTCCGCACTGATATTTTTTAAGGTATAAGCTTCGATTGGGTGCGGTTTATCCGAACCACCGTAACCTCTGACATCTATGGCTGCGACTTTGTAGCCAGCATTAGCGATCACTGATATTTGGTGACGCCAGCTATACCAGCTTTCCGGACAACCGTGCACCATCACGATTAATGGACCATCGCCTTCAACTGCAGCTCTAATTTTTATACCGTTACTTTCTAAAATTTGAAATTCCATGAGCTATAATAAAACAGAATGAGGTACCAATGGCAATACTAAAAGCTGCAATAATAACGGTGACACCGTTTCAACAAAACTGCTCGGTAATTTGGAAGGAAGACACCAAAATTGCTGCCGTGAATGATCCCGGTGGAGATTTGGAATTGATTGAAAAATTCATCAAAGAGCATGAACTAACCGTAGCTAAGATATTCATTACTCACGGTCATTTGGATCATGCTGCTGGGGCAAAAGAACTAGCTGCAAAACTCAATGTAGAAATAGAAGGTCCACAAATTGAAGATGAGTTTTTAACTTCTACCTTAGCCACTCAAGGTCAATCTTACGGTATTCCCGATGCGCAAAATTTCATACCGGATAGATGGCTAGACGATGGCGACACCATTGAATTGGATGGCGAAATTTTAGATGTCTATCATTGCCCAGGGCATACTCCAGGTCATGTCATCTTTCATCACAAGGAATCCAAACTAGCCATTATGGGTGATGTCTTGTTTCAAGGATCGGTGGGAAGAACTGATTTACCGGGTGGTAGCATGGACGCCTTGATCAAAGCCATTAGAGAGAAAGTTTTGCCGTTGGGTGATGATATTACTTTTATTCCGGGACACGGTCCCATTTCAACGATTGGTCAGGAACGATTAACGAATCCTTTCGTGGCTGATCAGCTCTTTAACGAATCCAATTCCAAGTAAACCGCTTTTTCTAAAGCTTCTAAAATGCCTTTGCATTTCTCATCGTAATGCGGAGACAGTTGCATCATTACAGTTCCAGCAATTTTTGATTCTGGATCTATCCAAAAATAAGTATTGAAGATTCCCGACCAAGCCAGTGACCCCGCTTTTCGTCGTTCTGGAATATCTTCTAAATTCACTAAAAAACCATAGCTCCATTTCTTTTTGATTTCTGGAAACCACTCATTTTCTTTAACGAGAATTGGATTGAAAGTGGGTTGGAAATCGTAATTCAAATCGCCGGCTTGATTGGTCATCATTTTTTCAAGCAATTCTTTGGCTAAAAATTCTTGGCCATCGACCTGGCCATCGTTTAGAAAAATTCTCATGAATTTACAATAATCTTCAACCGTAGACAAAATACCCCCGCCACCACTGTAAAAATCTTGCACCGAGTCATCGAATAACTCTGTCGACCTAATAAATTCAGCTTCTTGCATGAGATGCATCTCTGCTAATTTTTCTTTACCCAAATCATCCGGATCAAATGATGAATTATTCATACCCAATGGCTGAAAAATCGATTCTTTGATAAATGCATTCAAACTTTGACCACTGACTTTCTCAATAATAACTCCCATCCAATCCAAGCCAACTCCATATTCCCATTTGGTTCCAGGTTGATAGGACAAAGGCACCTTCATAAAAGCACCTGCTTTATCAGTGAGTGGCGCAATTTTTTCATCCGCAAGTAACTTGGTTAATGCTGGATCGTGAAAATCATAAGCAAAGCCAGAAGTGTGAGCGAGTAAGTGATGTATGGTAATTTTTTCTTTGGCGTCTTCGTAATGGATTTCACCATCGATCAAATTAGCTACTTTTAGATCCTTTAATTCGGTTACGTAATCCTCAGCATAGTCATCCAATTTAAGACTGCCCTTTTGCACCAGCAATAAAGCGGCCAACGAGACAATGGGTTTGGTCATAGACGCAATGCGATAAATCGTAGAACTATCTACTGCTTTCTCTTCACCAACGATTTGCGTACCAAAATGCTCGCTAAAAATAGTTTCTTGGTTGTTAGTGACGGCAACCGAGGCAAATGGGATATTTGCGTCTTGGAGTTTTTTTAATAATGTTTCTGAAATACTCATATTCATCTGGAGCGGGCAGCGGGAATCGAACCCGCATCGTCAGCTTGGAAGGCTGAAGTAATGAACCATTATACCATGCCCGCTTTTCTTAAAATGAGCGCTGATTATACATCTTTGGCCTTTATTTAAAATATGAAATTAAGAGAGTTGATAAGTTTTCACTTAGAATCTGGTCTTGTTTTTATCCTATTGCAAAGCCATTCATTGTTTAAATATCTAAATTTATTTTCCCCTCCCAAATAGTTTGGGGATATCGCAGATATTCGAGGCATTGTGAAATTTCTTTCCATTTTTAATATCAATGAGTCAGTAAGAAGCCTGCAATAAGGTTTGAAGTCATCTGGAACTTCTGAGGCGCACCCATGAGATTCATAATATTGAGTAAACTTACAACTCAAATTAGTTTCAGCTACCGCATTAACGCTAAATAAAAGGGAAACTAAAATACAAAACTTTTTCATTCTTCCACCTTATCAAATTCAGGATTGGGTTCAAGGATTGCCAGCTTTTCAAAGAACTGTTCTTTTAATTCTTTAACATTCGTTGGGTTTCCATAATCTATGAATGCACCCTTGCTGAAGATTTCTATCACCTCATTGTCAGTCTCACCAATGACACAAGGTAATTGATAATTTTTATCTCGAATGTTTTTTGGGATTTCATTGCGGTGCAATATTTTTACTTGGTATTCTTTTTTTAGTTCTTTGATGAATTTTAACCATTCAAACCTTACAAAGAATTTACTATGTGAGATGTCGCACAGTTCGCATGCACTCTTTTTTTTGAAAAGATTGTTATTAATCCAATATTTGATTTCATTCCATAAACCGCCGTCGGCGTCATAGATAAAATAGATAGCTTTAAGTTGTATCATTCCGAAATAGATATAGTAAAGCTAATATGATGAACCTTCTCATTCTTCAGCTTTGTAAAATTTAGGGTTGAGTTCAACAGATTTATAGATCAATTTGTTAGGGCTTTACTACTCCAAACTCAACGACACTTTCAGCTGCAGCTTTCAGTGCTTCTGCTGCTGGTCTTGGCTGCCAGCCTAGTAAATTTCTTGCTCTCGATGAATCAAGCTCTCGATTTTTACCTATTTCTGATGTCACTGCCTTTAGTGCCGGCATGAATAATGCCATGATCTTTATCAGCCAATTAGGCGCAATGCCTTTAGGCAGTTTCTTTTTAAATTCAGGCAATAGCTCTATCAAAAGATCTGACTGATCTTTTAGTTTCATCGTACTTTCTGAACAAATGAATCTTTTGCCAGCCGCTTCCGGACGAGTCATTGCTAGTATCTCTAAAGCTGCTACATCTCTAACATCGACCACACCAAAATGCATATTTGGCACAAATGGATACTTCCCACTCAAAAACTCGACAACCACCCCAACACTGGTACCAAAATCTTTTTCTAAAATAGGCCCTAATACCAAAGAAGGATTTACGCAAGCAAGCTCCATTCCAGAGTCATCGTTGTCAATAAATTCCCAAGCGGCTTTTTCTGCAAAAGTCTTAGATCTAGCATATGCATTGGCAGATTTACTATTTACATCAGTCCAATCATCTTCGGTAAAAGGCTCTTTTTTTTCGGCGCCATAAAGAATTGCTGCCACTGAAGAAGTAACGACGACTCTTTTGACTCCAGCCTTGGAGGCAGCTTGTAAAACTCTTTTTGTGCCTTCAACTGCGGGGGTGATCATTTCGTTTTCATCTTTTGGCATTTCCATAGCAACTGGTGAGGCAACGTGTAAAACATAATCACATCCTGCAACTGCTGCGTCCCAGCCCGCGTCTTCAGTTAAGGAGGCTTCCTGCCAATCGATTGCAAGTTCAGCGCTTATGTTTTGCTTTTTCAAACCATTAGCAATAATGTCGTTAAGCATAATGGTTCTTGATAAATCTCTCACGGTGGCTTTGATGTTGTACCCCGCAATCACCAATTGCATGATGCAATGCGTAGCTATAAATCCTGAACCACCGGTGACCAAAACTGTTTCTTTATTTTTCATAGAATAGATTCTATTGAATAACAGGCTATTTAAAAAGAAGTTTTAAAAGGTGTTTACTTGTTTTTGTCTTTTATTGTGAGCAATTCTAAGCATTGCGGTAATAAACAGAGATAGGCTTAAGCCGCTAATCATTAAAAATGAAATCACAGGCATCGTAAACATGGCAATGATTTGAACGAAAGAATAACTAGCAAAAACGACGTATACGGGCCAAATAGTTGTGGTTGGATTTTTGCCTCGAAAATATCTGAAAATAAAATAAGCACAGGTCAAAAATAAAGCCGGTCTGACAGTTCTGGTTCTAAATTCATTCAATTGCTCTCGACTTAAATCGACCAAAGGTGCATTGGTTATAAATTCTATAGAAAATATAGAGCCTATTGCCATGACAACCATGAAGATTCCTAAAGCAACCATCGTAAATTTAATAAATGTATCCAAATTCCCCCCTTAACTAACAGACAAACTGTCTCATAGTTTCTCTGCAAAAGATAATTTTTATTTCTTAATTTTGATTCAATTTTTGATAAGGTAACTTTTTAAAGAAATTTTCTTTAGGTGAGATTTATGAATTTAGAATTTGGTACAGAATACAATGACTTTATTTCCGAGGTGCAAGATTTTTGTAAGGAATATAGTAACGCAACGATCACAACAAATAATGATAAAAAGTTTGAAATCCTTGATGCCCTTCCGGTTAATTCAAACGAGAAAACTGGCAAAACGGTCAATCGATCTGATTGGCAAAGAATTTTAATTGAGAAAGGCTACTTTGCTAGATCTGTTCCAAAAGAATATGGCGGTTATGGCGGCGAACCGGACATCATCAAAAGCAGAATTATTGCTACTGAGTTTTCGAAGTATAAAGTTCCAAGTGCTATGGGCGGTCAAGGCATCGATATGCTTGTTCCAACTTTGCTTGAATGGGGCACAGAGGAACAGAAGCAAAAACATGTTAAATCGACCCTGCATGGAGAAACAATTTGGTGTCAGGGTTACTCTGAACCTAATGCAGGAAGTGACTTGGCCAATCTGCAAACCAAAGGCGAGTTGATTGATGGTAATTGGGTCATTAATGGTCAAAAAATTTGGACGAGTACTGCACAATTTTCTCAGATGATGTTTTGTTTAATCAGAACTGAGCCTGAGGCATCTAAGCATGCGGGGATCAGCTTTATATTAATTCCAATGGATACCCCTGGAATAGAAATAAGACCTTTAGTCGATATGACTCTTAAAGCTGGTTTTAATGAAGTGTTCTTTGATGATGTCACTGTCCCAGAAGACTGTTTAGTAGCTAAAAGAGGCGAAGGTTGGTCGGTAGCTAATTCTGTATTGGGCCATGAAAGAGGCTCTTTAGCTAATCCTAATGCAACCATGAATAGATTGAACACCCTCATAGGACTGATGAAAGAAGAAACCATAGATGGGCGAAGATTGATTGATATTCCATCCTATAGAGATCGACTTTTAAAAGTACAAGGAAGAGTCATGGCTGTTCAAGCCCATTCGTTGAGACTGCTTTCATCAAAAATTAATCCTGAGCAGAACGTCAAACTAGGCAGCATGATTCAAAAACTTGTAGGCACCGAATTACGTCATGAATTAGAAGGTTTAGCCATCGATATCATGGGTGAGTTAGGAACACTTTATGAAGATGATCCTAATGTAAGAGATGGCGGCTCATGGCAATTTACTTATATGTATTTTCTCGGCCTAATCATTGGAGGCGGAACCAACCAAATTCAAAAGAATATTATTTCTGAAAGAGGTCTCGGTATGCCAAGAGAACCAAAAGTAACCGTTGAGGTTTAACCATGTATTTTGGTTTATCAGAAGAACAGGTATTTTTTCAAGACAACGTAAAAAAATTCCTCACCGATAATGCTTCGATCGAAGAAATAAGAAAAATAGCAAATGGCGAAGGAGACGAGCTTCAAAAAGAAATTTTTCAAGGCATAGTCAATTTAGGTATCAACACCCTACTCGTTCCTGAAGAATATGGCGGTCTTGGAGTTGGTCTGCTTCATGCTGTTGCAATTTCTCAAGCACTGGGAAATGGAGTTGGTCCAATTCCTTTTTCAGGCTCATACGTTATGGCTCCCATCGCTTTAAATCTCGCTGGAAGCGATGATCAAAAATCAAAGTATCTTTCCAAAATAGCCACTAACGAAGTTAGATTTGGTATCGGATTAAGCGAATTTGTAGGTGCCAGAGAAGATGCGGGAATAGAAATTAGTAATGGCAAAGCTTCGGGCAGAGCATTATTCGTCGCTGATGCTGAAAATGCTGATCACATCATTCTTTCGAACAAAGCAGGTGTGATGTTTGTAATAGATTCATCAACTTCAGGAGTCGAGCTTAATAAACTGACGACAGTCGATAAGACCAGAGCTTTTCATGAAGTCATATTAAAAAACGTGGATTGCGATATTTTAGAAAAGTCTGAAAAAGATATTGAATTAGCAAAAAAAGTAGTTGATGCCGGTAGAATTATTCTGGCTGCAGATACTTTGGGCGCTTCTGAATCTATGATTGAAAAAGCCGTAGCTTATTCAAAAGAAAGAAAACAATTCAATAGAACTATTGGTTCATTTCAAGCGGTTAAGCATATGTGTGCCGAAATGGCTTCAGAATTAGAGCCATGCTACGCGCTAGTTTGGCAAGCGGCTCATTCATTTGATAATGACTCAGTAGAAGAATCTAGACTACTAGCATGCATGGCTAAATCTCACTTATCGGAAGTAGGCAAAGAAATTTCAAAAAAATCAACAGAAGTTCACGGCGGAATGGGTTTTACCGATTTATTAGGACTGCACTATTGGTTTAAAAGAATTGGTTTAAACAGGCAGTTGTTGGGAGCACCTGAGCTTGTGAGAGAAGAAGCTGCAGAGATTCAAGGCTTCAATCAATAAACTATAAAGAATAAAAGTTTTCAGCAGTTTTTCTAAAGAGATAATCTTTATCCTCTTCGGAGAAACTAGCTGCTATTTTTTTGAAAGCATTCCAAATCACATGATAAGAGACTGATTGTTTATCGACTGGAAAATTACTTTCAAACATACACCGTTCCGGGCCAAATACCTCAATCGAATAATCATAAAAATGTCTATGTCTTTCCACAATTTCATCAGAAGTTGGTGGCTTGGCTTGTTTGTGAAAATCAAATCCATTGATAGGCATAGCCAGACCGCCTAACTTGGCATAAACATTCTTGAAAGAAGCAAGTTCTTTGACGTCTTTTTTCCAAATATCAAATATTTCATCGCTTTTGTCTTGATATGGACCAATTCCTATTGGCCCACTAAAGTGATTTAGATTTATTTTTAGATTTGGGTGTGATTTTGCAATTGCACTCACCTCATTAATTTGATGATGATATTGCCAAGCTTCAAATGATAGATTTGATTTTTCCAGTGACTCAAGACCTTTTGAAAAGCTTTCTGATAAATAGAGTTCATGAGGTGGGCTATGATGAGAATTGCCTATTTCATCATGATGATCCCAGCCTCCGGCGTGTCTTACTCCTTTGAAAAGACCCTTTCCTTCTGAGATATGACTTTCTAAAACTAGCTCTACTGCATCACCCAAGAGTAAATTAGCGTGTCCAACTATTCCACAAATTTGGGCTTTGCCAGGTTGCTTATTTGCCTTTAAAGCAATATCACGAACAAACTGAGTTTCTCCAACTGGCATCAGACTTTCTGCGCCTGCAGTTAAATACTCTTGAGAGCATTCAATAAAAACAGTTTTTAAAATATTATGACCATCGTCGGTATCTTGCCAAAGATCTGCTAAAAGATATTTAAATTCACCAGGCCACAAATGATGATGTGGATCGACTATAGGTCTTTCGGGCTCTAGAACATCTTCCCTAACTTGTTTTAACCAAATTAGACGATCCTCTAGAACGCTCATATTAAGACTTAAATTCTAATCTCTTAGAGTGAAGAATAGGCTCTGTGTATCCGCTTGGTTGATTTCTTCCTTCCAACACCAAGGCACATGCTGCTTTAAAGGCATAGCCCGTAAAATCAGGTGCCATATTTGTATAAGCTGAATCATCAGCATTTTGACCATCAACGACTACTGCCATTTTTCTCATGGTTTCTATTACTTGCTCCTCATTAGTAAGACCATGATGAAGCCAGTTAGCCACATGCTGACTAGATATTCGACATGTCGCTCTATCTTCCATTAAGCCAACATCATTAATATCTGGAACTTTTGAACATCCTACTCCTTGATCTACCCATCTCACTACATATCCTAAAATTCCCTGAGCATTATTATCTAACTCAGCTTGAATTTCTTCAGCGGTGATGCTTTCTGGATTTTTTAGTAATGGAATTTCTAAAATATCATCTAAGTTAGCTTTGGTTCGATTCATTAAATTATCCTGAACATCTGAGACACTGATTTGATGATAATGCAGTGCGTGTAAAGTCGCTGCAGTAGGTGAAGGTACCCATGCGCAATTAGCTCCGGCTTCAGGGTGCATAGTTTTGGTGTTATACATTCCTAACATTTCATCTGGCATAGCCCACATTCCTTTTCCTATTTGAGCCTTACCTTTAAAACCTGTCTCTAAACCCTTATCAACATTCCAGTCTTCATAAGCATTGATCCAGAGTTGCTGCTTCATCTCAGATTTTTTTATAATCGGACCAGCTTCCATACTCGTATGTATTTCATCCCCCGTTCTGTCCAAGAATCCTGTGTTGATAAAAATGACTCTATCTTTGGCTGCTTTAATGCATTCCTTGAGGTTTACAGTCGTTCTTCTTTCTTCATCCATTATTCCAACTTTTACAGTCAGCGGATCAAGGCCAACAGCTTTTTCAACTGCTGCAAATAAATCACAAGTAAACTCTACTTCTTCGGGACCATGCATTTTGGGCTTAACAATATAGATACTTTTAGATCTGCTATTAGAAAGATCTCCCGTTGATAAAATATCATGCTTGGCTATAGCAATCGTAAACATTGCATCCATGATGCCTTCAAAGACTTCATTGCCATTCCCATCAAGTATTCCGGGATTAGTCATTAGGTGTCCTACATTTCTAATTAGCATGGTACTTCTCCCAGGCAAGCTGAAAGAACCGCCGGAAAGATCTGAATAATCTCTATCTTTATTTAAAGTTCTGGTTAAGTTCTCTCCATTTTTTTGAAAGGTTTCTGATAAATCACCTTTCATTAAGCCGAACCAATTCTCATAGATTTCCGCTTTATCCTCTCCATCAACTGCAGCTACAGAATCTTCACAATCTTGAATTGTTGTAATTGCACTTTCAACCAAAACATCTTTTATCCCGGCAGCATCGGTTGATCCAATTGGATGATTTCTGTCGATCTGAATTTCTAAATGCAAGAGATTATTTTTTAAAAGAATGCCAGTTGGATTTTCGGACGAGCCTACAAAACCGATAAACTTACTTTCGTCTTGCAAGGTAGCTTGAGTTTGATCCCCTAAAGTAATCTGTAAACTGCCGTCTTTTATCTGAAAAGCAGTAATGTCTTTATATGAGCCATTAGAAAGAGGTAAATTTTCATCTAAAAAGGTTTTAGAAAAATCTATTACTTTGTCTCCTCTAGTTGGGTTGTAAGCACCACCTCTTTCCGCTCCACCTTCTTCGGAAATAACGTCTGTTCCATATAGGGCATCATACAAACTTCCCCATCTAGCATTAGCAGCGTTAAGTGCAAATCTTGCATTCATTACCGGCACAACTAATTGAGGACCTGCAATTGAAGCAATCTCTGGGTCTACATTTTCTGTCTCAATAGAAAAATCACCAGATTCTTTAACAAGATAACCAATTTCTTCTAAAAAAGATTTGTAAGCAGCCTTGTCAAAATCAGAATTTTTATTATCAATATGCCATTGATCAATTTTGGACTGCAAATCTTCTCTTTTTTGTAAGAGCTCTTTATTTTTTGGAGTGAAGTCATTGATTATTTTTTCGAAGTTATTCCAAAAAGAATTTGGCTCAATGTTTATTCCGTTGCAAACTTTTTCATTAATTAAGTCGTCTAATTTTTTAGATACTTGAAGAGATCCATGTTTTACGTAATCAGTCATATTGTTTATTGTTAATTTAAGAAGATATGATTTTACCAGTGATCAAAAAAAAATTATGCAATTAATTAAAAAAAATGTTTTCGGCTTATAATTACTACAAATGAATTTAGAAACTCTAGCTAAAGAACTTATAAAAATTGAATCCATATCTCCTAATGATGCGGGTTGCTTTGATGTAATTGAGCCTATTTTAAAAACTATGGGTTTTGAATCGCAAAGAATTTCTTACAAAAGTGTAGAAAATCTTTTTGCTGTAATTGGTTCGGATGGACCTACACTGTGCTTTCTTGGACACACTGATGTTGTTCCTACAGGACCGGAGGAACTTTGGACCCATCATCCATTTAGTGGAGAAATTCAGGACGATCATATCTATGGCAGAGGAGCGGCAGATATGAAGGGAAACGTATGTGCTTTTATTGAAGCAGTAGAAATTTTTCTAAAAGATCATAGTCTTAATAATTTTAGAATTGCTATTTTACTAACTAGTAATGAAGAAGGAGAGCCTAAAGATGGCTTCATAGATGAGCTTTTAGAAAAGCTCAAGGACCAAGGAGAAAAAATTGAATATTGTCTTGTTGGCGAGCCCTCTTCTTCAGAAAGAGTCGCTGATACTATTAGAATAGGTAGAAGAGGATCGCTTAGCGGGTCTTTGAAAATCATTGGCAAGCAAGGTCATATTGCATATCCAGAAAAAATCATCAATCCCATATTTTTAGTTTCTGATCTAATTAATACTTTGAAGAATAAAGAGTGGGACTCTGGTAATGAGCACTTTCAACCCACATCGTTTCAAATTTCAAACATGCACTCAGGCACTGGCGCAGGAAATGTCGTGCCAGGTGAGCTATCTATGGACTTTAATTTTAGATTCTGTTCTGAATCCACGAGCAATCAATTAATTGATCAATTCGAAGCGGTCTTAAATGAACTTAATTTAAAGTACGAAGTTTCATGGTCTTTGAGTGGCAATCCTTTTTTAACTACTAAAGATTTCTTTATAAATCAGATAATAGCTTCAATTAATGAAATCACAGGTCATGAACCAGTCATAAATAATGGCGGCGGTACTTCCGATGGCAGATTTATGGTCGCTATGGATTCGGAAATAGTTGAATTAGGACCTTTGAATGATTCCATTCACAAAATAGATGAAAATGTGTCTTTGACTGATTTAAGAACTTTAAGAGATATTTATATCGATCTTATAAAAAGACTAGCTACTTAAGATTTCTAAAATTGGGTTTTCTTTTTTCTAAAAAAGCTATTATTCCTTCTTTAAAAGGAGGTGCATCGCACAACTCTCTTTGTGTTTTTTTCTCGTACTCTAATTGATCTTCTAATGTAGAAACCAGAGCATGATCATGAGAATGTACAATTGCCTTCAATCCTTCAATAGCTCCGTCAGCTAATTTATTAGCTATTTTCATAGCTTCTTCCATGAGCTCGTTGTCTGGAAAAGTTTTCCATATCAAGCCCCATTCTTCTGCTTGTTCTGCAGACAAGTCATCTCCTAACATAGCCAGAGCATTTGCCCTTGCTCTAGAAAGTAGATTCGGGACAAACCAAGACGCTCCTACATCAGAAATTATTCCAAGTTGATTTCCAAAAACTAACTTAAATTTAGCTGACTTGGCTGCGATAAGGATATCGCCACTGAGAGCTAAACCAGCTCCGCCTCCTGCTGCAACTCCATTGATAGCATTAACTACAGGTTTTGGGCAATTTACTATTTTTTTGATCATTGGATTCATTCCAATTTCCATGCTGTGGGCTGCTGACTGGCCAGCTGACCATCCATCCTCATTGGGCCAACCGCCCCCTGTTAAGTCTGCACCCGAACAGAATCCTCTCCCTGCTCCTGTCAAAATAACTGACCTAATATTGTCATCATCTCGAGCTTTATCAAAAGCTGAGATAACGCCCATCACCAAGCCATAGTTCAAACTGTTTAAACTTTCGGTTCTATTCAGAGTAACTATTAAAACTCCATTAGCATTTACTTCAGTTTTTACTTCTGGTTCCATAATCTCATCTCTCAAATTAGAATTAAATTTAAAATATATCTTATCAAGATTTTGTGAAAAGAATTTACTATAAATTAAAAAATAAAAATTAGTCTTATATTACTTAAAGATATATATAACTAATTAATTGATAGTTGCAGTGTAATGCAGCTTTTTAGTTATATAATCGCGTAATGATAAATAGTGAATTACCAATAAATTTTCCTCTTGAAGAAGATTTAATTAAAAATACCGATGTACACATCAAACCTGAAACATTTTCAGATATGGTTGCTTATTTTATTACCAAATCTCTAAGATTTTTTGCAGACCTTCTTTTTAAGAAAAAATATGGCCACAGGGCCGTTGTCTTAGAAACAGTAGCAGCTGTTCCTGGAATGGTTGGTGGCATGCTTGCTCATTTTAGATCTTTAAGAAAAATGATAGACGATGGTGATTTCATTAAAGAGCTCTTGGAAGAAGCAGACAATGAAAGAATGCACTTAATGACTTTCATTGCTATTGCTAAACCGTCTAAATTTGAACGCTTCATTATATTGATGGGTCAATTTATATTTGGAGCCTTTTATACTGTTCTTTATATTCTCTTTAGAAAAACTGCTCATAGAATGGTGGGTTACTTCGAAGAAGAAGCGGTATTTTCATATTCAGAATACTTGTACGAAATTGATTCAGGAAAAATTCCTAATACTCCCGCACCAGAGATTGCCATACGATATTGGAACCTTCCCAATGAAGCTACTTTAAGAGACGTCGTAATCGTTATTAGAAATGATGAAGCCGGACACAGAGATAGAAATCACGCTTTTGCTGACGAAATAAGTTAGACATAATGGAGCGATTGACGGGGTTCGAACCCGTGGCCTCGACCTTGGCAAGGTCGCGCTCTACCAGCTGAGCTACAATCGCTTAAAGAAGAGCTAATTTACCTATATTAAATATTTGAAGCAATCTTTTTAACTATTAATTAGAAAATATGCTTTGACGAAAGAGTGTTCTTCTTATAAGTTAAAGGTTGCTTCTTGTGTCTTGGGGGAGAAACGCAAGAAGCTCTTTAAAATATTCTCGTCCAAAAAAAACCCCGGAATTTCCGGGGTTTTTTTATTTCCTAAGAAATATTACGCGTTCTGAGTATCAGCTTTAGCTGCTGCCCAAATTGCTAAACCAAATGCAGTTTTATTAACTAAATCTGCGAGGTTATAGATGATATTTAAAGAATTAGCATCTACTGCGCCGCCTCCAAAGTATCCAATTGCGTAACCGATTGGGTAGATAGCCCAACCTATAGTCACAATCCATTTGATTGTATTAAAAGCTTGTTGACTAGCTGCATTTCCACTAGATGCATTTGCTGCAGCCGTTTCTCCGAAGAAAATTTCGTAGATAATATACAACCAAGCAAGCATTCCAATTATGTAACCGTTCATTGGTGACATAATTCCTGTCTCGCCAAAGTAACCAAATACAAGCATTACGATTGATGCGATTAATAATTTCCAAAATACTGTAACACTGACTACTGCTACTGCTGCAATTATTAAATAAAATTCAATAATTTGGAGTGGTACTGTAATAAACCAATCTATGTATCTATAAACTGTTGGCGTGTCGCCTGCTATTATCCATACTTCTCTCATGTACAAGTAGTGCCAAAAAGCTACACCGGTAACTAAACCAGCAATAGTTAAAGACGTTTTCCATTTAGCATCAACATCTGCTCTTTCTACAAAGAAAAAAACTGTAGATGCAAGCATTATTGCTGTAGCTAACCAAAAAGAAATACCAACATAATCGTTGGTGGCTAGTATATATTCCATAAATCCTCCCCGATTTATCTCAATTTAAAAACTTAAAGACCTAAGTCTTATGATTAATATATATGATTTTTAAAAAAATTTATAGTGACAATATGTCATATATTTTTTAAATCTACGAAATTGATTTAATCCATTTTCCAGATTCAAATCTAGCAGTAAATAAAATTGCTTTCACTAGATAGTCAATCATTAAACTAGCAAAGATATATTCGATGGAGAAATTATAATAAACAAACAATGAAGCCACTGATAATCTAAAAAATACTAAACCTATTAGCGTAATTATGAGAGGAGACTTAGTGTCGCCTGCTCCTCTTAATGCGCCGCCTAAAGCAAATTCAATTGCCATTAATGGCTGCATAGATCCAAGGAACCAAACAAATACTACGGTGAGCCTAATAACTTCTGGATCGTCAATTAAAAACCCTGCTATTTCTTCAGAAAAGATTGCAATCAAAAGACCTATAAAACTCATCGACACTATAGAAAGTCCAGTAGAACGCCACCCGCTTCTTTTGGCTTCACGCGGATTATCTGCCCCTAAGAATTGACCGGTGAGTGTAGCACCGGCTACTGAAAAGCCCTGCCCGATCATAAAAGAAAGCATCAAAATATTTATGCCAATGTTGTAAGCGGCGATTGGTGCTGTGCCATATAAAGAAATTATCCAAAAATAAGTTAACAACCCTAATTGAAAGACTCCTTGTTCTATAGTCGCTGGTGTTGCAATTTTAAATATAAGCCTAATTCTATTTTTATTTATATTTTCAATTTCAGGTAAAGGAATAATCAATAATTTTTTGAGCCATAAAATAAGAAAAATAAAAGTGCCAACTGTAAAAGATATACCCCATGCAAAGGCAGCTCCTACAACACCGAGCTCAGGTAGTCCGAACGAACCATTTACCAATCCTATTAACAAAAAGATATTCAGGATATTTTGAAAAATCATTACGGCTAAAGGAGTTTTAGCATCTCCTGCTGCTCGCAATGCAGCTCCAAAAATAAATGATGCAGCAAACATTGCTGAAAATAGCATAGAATATTTCAGATAATCGACAGCAAGTTCTTTTGACTCTTCATTAAGTCCAAATAAACTAATAATGTCATCGCCTGCTCCCCAAACCAAGGCAGTAGAAATTATTCCTAGAGAAGATCCAATCCATAAGGAATCAAATAATACTTGAGCTCCTTCTTGCTTATTACCTGATCCATAAGCTCTAGCAATTAATGCTGTGGTTCCAGTAGAAACTGCCATTATCAAGGACTGAATCACAAAGAATATTCTTTGCCCTGTTCCAACGGCTGCAACAGCTTCAGTACCAAGAGCTCCAACTGCTTTAAGAGCAACTACACCGACAGCAGCAAAAAGTATGTTTGCCATTATTGAAGGCCAAGCTAATCCCCAAATGGATAGTGTTTCTGGACTAGATACTTTCTCTATGGCTTCTTCCGAAACCACATCCGTGTCTAAACCTATTTTAGAGCTCATATAGATATCCTTTTACTTTAGTAAAAATACTAAAGATTATATTGCAGGCCAAAGCTAAACATTCTTCCTCTTGGATCAGCCTGTCTTGGATCAAAACTAAACTCGGGCTGACTATTAATTCTAGGAGGCTTTTCATCATTTAAGTTCAAAACTGAAAAACTCAAATCTAGATTAGATTTATTCCACTTTAAATTTTGCTTGTAAATAAAATCAAACATTAAATGGGAAGAGACTTTATTAGAATAACCACCTATGGATCGGGCTCTAGAAGATAACTGCTTAAAATTATCATAACCACTTATATATCTAGAGTTTAAATTTAATTCTTGATTGCCCATTTTAAGTTTAGAAAATGCATTAATTTTCAATTTTGGAAGAGAATAGCCTTCAATATCATAATTAAATCTTCCAGCTCTTTCGGTAGCTTGTCCTGCCTGGGTAGTTTCATATTTATCTAAATATGCGACATCAATTCCAAGATTGAATGTTCCAACATTGCTTAAGTCTTCATTGATATTAAAAGATAAATCTAGACCGCTTAAGTCTGTTTTTTCTTCGTTTATATATTTAATATTTGCAGCATAAAGAGTAGAGCCGTTGTAAGTAAAAATAGGATTACTTGGATTAGCATTATAAAGAGCTTCTGCACTTTCAACTGTTAAACGATTTTTGTAATTTATCTGCCAGTAATCTATGGAAAATTTATAATTATTATTCATATAAATTAAACCAAAGTTTGAGTTAGTTGATGATTGCGAACTGAGATTTTTGTTCCCAAGCTTTGAAACTCTTATAAATGAACCGTCTATATTATTAAGAGATGTTCTCGAAGAATAGAGTTGCCCTAGCGAAGGCATAGAAAAGGAAGTACCAAGAGACCCTCTAATAATGATTTCATTCGTTAAATATTTTTTTAAAGATATTTTTGGATCAAAAGAGGACTCATTTCCTACTTTTTCGAATCGCGCAGAAAGCTTCATATTCAAATCGTAATCAAGCGTCGGATTTATTTCTGCAAATAACGAATACTTATTCCTCTGAGAATCTACATTTGATCCGCCACCTAAAAATAAGAGGTCGGCGGCTTTAATCATTTGGCCACCAGAATTAATATCGACCCTTGATGTTTCATTCCAGTTAACATTCAAAGATTCCGACCCTAATTGAAATCCTAAAATATAACCTAAATTATTCCTTTCTTGACTATAAATTCCATCCAGAATAGTCAGGCTTGATTTGTATTTTGAATCTTCGCTGCCGGAAATATACTCTTTCAAAACATCGCTATTTTGAGAATAGTCAAATAAATTCCAAGTAAGATTGCTATCAGGTCCTCCGGTATTATTTAGAGCAGCTATAAATCGCGAATTAACTATATCCGGCCTGCTCATAAAGTTTTTGTGCTGACTTTGAGTCAAAGATATTTGAAAGTTATTATCTTCACTTAAATAAAAATTTAACTTAGCAGAAAGGTGATACTGATCTATATTTTTTTTTGATTCTGGCGATGCTGATGAAGCACCTAGGGGCCGACCTTTCCAAGTTACAGGCTTATTAAATGGACTTCCAGCTTTGCCCACTCCAATTTCTGGAAAAGATAAAGCTGGGTAAGATGGAGATTGAGGGTTGTCATTGACATCAACTTGAGACATTAAAAAAACCGTTGATAAATCATAAGATTCAAAAGATTTCTCTAAATTTAGATAAAGCTTTTTATGATCTTCGTCATTAAAAACATTAAACCTATCGCCATAAACGAATCCGCAATAGCCAACATATAGAGCTCCGCCATTAGCCGCACAATTAGGATCGGTAATTTTATCGTCTTCATCATAAGTTGCGCCTGAATAATCCCCTGAAGAAGCAAATGTTCCGTTTTCCTTAGCAATAAAAGTATTTCCAAAAATACTTATTCCTAATTCTGAAATCCCTTTAATCTCTGATGACAGAAGGCTAGATCTATTTAAAAGCTCCAACCCGAAAACAATATCGAGCTTATTTAAATTAGAGCCATGCAAAAGACTTAACCTGCGATCAGTTTGCCCAAAATGTTGAGTTTTTTGATTCATAAATTTTATTTTTGTACCGTCATATTTCTTATAAGTTTTAAAATTTACAACACCCGCTACGGCATCAGATCCATATAAGGACGTAGCTCCTTCTTTCAAAATTTCTAATTGCTCAATAGCAATTTGAGGAATGATATTTATATCGACATAACTATCGCCACTTTCAGCAGGCACCCCAGCAACCGTATTTCTAACAGAGTTAATCATCACTAAAGTTGCCGATAAATTTAAACCACGAAGATTGATATTTGCCATCCCTTGATCTGTTCCCTCAAGCGAATCACTTTGAAAATGAGAACCAGATGCGGTGTGGATATACTTCCCTATTTCTGAAATGGATGAAAGATTAAGGTCGGATATTTTTTGAGCCGAAAATATGTCTACCGGAGATGCTTCTATCGTTCGGTCTTTTAAGTAAGAACCGAGAACAACAATTTCCTCTTCATTTGAAAAAATAATAGAGCTGATAAAAAATATTAGGAACAGACTAAGTCCTTTTAGAGTCTTCATGGGCGAAGATTATAAACAGTTTACTGCTTTAGGCTAGCTAGAATAGAAAAGACAGATTTCAAGGGGGATGAAATCTGTCTTTAATATTATTAAGTTAAATATTTAACTTAAAATTGGGGGAGAACTAATCATGAAATTCAGGATAAGCTGCAACTCCAACTTCAGAAGCATCCATACCTTCCATTTCTTCTTCTATAGAAGGACGAAGATCTGTAATTGATTTAATTATCAATAAAGTGATCCCAGCCGTAATAAATGTCCAAAGAAATATAGATATTGCTCCAATTGCTTGAGTGCCAAACGCACCGGCGCCTGATAATGGTGTGGCCATAATTCCCCAGATGCCTACTGTACCGTGAGCGGATATAGCACCTACTGGATCATCTACTTTAAGAGTTCTATCAAAAAAGATGACTGAAAAATAGACTATTATTCCACCGATAGCTCCAATAATTGTGGCCAAACCACCTGAAGGACTATCTGGTGCAGCAGTAATTGCTACTAAACCAGCTATTGCTCCATTAATTGCCATAGTGACATCCATTTTTCCAGTGAATAATTTAGAAATTAGTAACGCACCAAGAACACCGCCAGCTGCGGCGGCATTAGTGTTTAGAAATACTTGCGCAACTGCATTTGCATTTTCTACGTTATGAATTGCTAACTGAGAACCACCGTTAAAACCAAACCAGCCTAACCAAAGGATAAATGCACCTAGAGCAGCGATTGGAATGTTAGAACCTTTCATAACGGTAACAGAACCATCTGGTCCATATTTTCCTGTTCTAGGACCTAAAATTAATACTGCTGCAAGTGCTGCGGACGCTCCACATAAATGCACCACACCAGAGCCGGCAAAATCAGTGTAACCAATGGCATCTAACCATCCACCGCCCCATTTCCAATATCCTTGAACTGGGTAAATAAATCCGGTCATAACAATCGCGAACAAAAAGAATGGTATTAGTCTCATTCTTTCAGCTACAGCTCCTGAAACAATAGACATTGCTGTAGCTACGAAGACTACTTGAAAAAAGAAGTCTGCTGCATCTGAGTAACCCAAGTCATAGTTGGCAGTTAGTCCACCTAAACTAATACCCCATGTTGTACCCATTCCCGGAATATATGCATTTATTACATCATCTCCTGGATACATCAAATAAAAACCGCAAGCTAAATACATTACACATGCGATTGAAAAAAGGCCTAAGTTCTTAGTAACAATTTCAGAAACATTTTTAGATCTAACTAATCCTGCTTCTAACATTGTAAATCCAGCCGCCATCCACATCACAAATGCTCCTGATAGAACTAAATACAAAGTATTTAGAGCAAATTCAAATTCAGTCATCATTATTCTCCATTAGCGCATCTTCTCCGGTTTCACCGGTTCTAATACGAATTACATCTGTAAGTTCGGTAATGAATATTTTGCCATCGCCGATAGAACCGGTATTAGCAACATCACGAACAGCCTCGACTATGTTTGAAACATCATCGTCTTTGCATGCCACTTGAAGCATGCTCTTAGGATTGGTATCAGTAACATACGGTGTTCCTCTATAAGAACTGGTATGACCTTTTTGAATACCAAAACCTTTTACGTCAAAAAGAGTTGCTCCACCAATATTTAAAGCGGATAAGGCGCTTTTAACCGCTTCCACTTTAGATGGTCTAACAACTATGTTTACTAGCTTCATAAATCCTCCTATAAAACTTTTGAATAAGATTACTACATGAAATTAATCCTAAAAATTGAGATAAAAGTTTAGAAAAGGAGTTTATTGCATCAATTAAGGGCAGAATTTATCAAATGGATATTTTGAATGCTCTATAAACGCACTTTTTAAAAAAGTGGCGTCCCCTAGGGGGATCGAACCCCTGTTGCCGAGATGAAAACCCGGTGTCCTAACCGCTAGACGAAGGGGACTACGAACAGATCGAGGATTGTATCAGATAGATTTTATTTGTTAAGTATCTCTTGGATCTTTGTTAAAAATCCTCTGAGAATACCTACTTCCAACTTATCAGGTCTGGCTTTTTTTATTAATCTCTTTAATCTTGCTTGAACCTGTCTTGAGCTATTTTGATCATAAAAATTTAAGTCTAATAAAACTTTGTCAAGATGCTCTAGTAAAAATTCATTATCTGCATCCGTACTAAGAGGCACATCGCTTTTAACTTCTATCGACTCTTCCCGCATTAATAGATTCCTAAATTCGTATGAAATTATTTGAACAGCGTGGGAGATATTTAGAGATGAATATTCATCACTACAAGGAATCCTTAGATGCATGTGACACTTCTGTAATTCATCATTAGATAGACCACTATCTTCCCTTCCAAACAAAATGCATATCTTATTATTTTTATCTTTTATGTCATTAGACATATCCTCATCTATCAGATGGGTATAACTTGAAGGCCAGGGGATTGATCGTTCTCTGGCACTAGTTCCTAAAACTAAAGTAGCTTCTGATAATGCCTCATCTAAAGATTTATAAATATTTGCATCATCTAAAATATCTTTAGCACCCTTAGAACGATGGTAGGCTTCATCGCATGGAAAATTTTTTGGATTGACCAAGCCTAATTTTGCAAACCCCATATTTTTTATGGCTCGAGCACAAGCACCAATATTTCCAGGATGAGAGGTTTCAATAAGAATAAATTCAATATCGTAATCTTCTTTTAATATTAATTCAGAATGAGCCATGGCAATAGTTTACAATTGTTTTTCAAATATTATGGAACCAAAAGTAAATATAGCTCTCAAAGCAGCAAGATTAGCCGGTAAAGAAATACTTCGTTTTGCCAGACGCAAAGATAAATTAAAAATTTCTGAAAAAGGACCAACTGATTTTGTAACGCAAGTAGACACAATAGCTGAAAAAATAATCATCGAAACTATTCAAACAGCTTTTCCAGAAAGTGCTTTTGAGGGAGAGGAGTCGGGAAAGTCTGGAAAAGAATCTTCAGACCTTTTATGGGTCATTGACCCGCTGGATGGGACCACTAACTTTATTCATGGTTTTCCTTACTATTCGATCTCAATAGCTTGTTATCAAGAAGGAGTTTTAGAGCATGGAATCGTCTTTGATCTAACGAGAGATGATGAATATTATGCTTCAAGAGGGAAAGGAGCTTATCTTAATCAAACAAGATTAAGAGTAAGTGAGCAGCCTGGTTTAAAAAATTCTTTAATTTCTAATTCCTTTCATAACTCAGAAGAATCTGATATCGAAATTGATCAACTTGGAATTATAAAAAAATTATATTCTCAAGGCTTAACTATGCGAAGAACCGGGTCTAGTGCCATAGATTTAGCTTATGTGGCGGCGGGTAGATTAGACGCATTTTTAGGTTACGGAATGAAGCACTGGGATTTTGCTGCTGGCTGTATTTTAATTTCGGAGGCAGGTGGTTATGTTTCAGATTTTATGGGAAATGATAACGTTAAAGAAAGTCATCATTTAATCGCAGGAAATAAAAAATGTGTAGATATTATCTTAAAGGACATCGTAAGAGATTCTATCGTTTAAGGCATTCCATCATCTAAAGCTTCTACCTTCTGAATTATCAAATCATCAGATTTAATTTCTAAACTCAATAACGAATTACAAACTATATAAATTGAAGAATACGTTCCAGAAATTACTCCTATGATCAAAGCCAGCGAGAAGTTTTTTATAGTTTCACCGCCAAATATTAATAATGCAAATAATACTAACAAAGTTGTAAGAGAGGTTACTAAGGTTCTGCCAATCATTTGATTCAAAGATCTGTTTATTACGGATTCAGGTTCTGCCCGTCTTTTTTTTCTAAAATTTTCTCTGACCCTATCTGAAACTACGATAGTGTCATTTAAGGAATACCCAATTACCGCTAATATTGCTGCTAAAACTGTCAAATCAAAATCCAAAGAAAAAATTGAAAAACAACCTAAGACTATAATTACATCGTGGACTAAAGCTAAAAGCGCACCAATTGCAAACTTATATTGAAATCTAAACATTATATAAACCATCATCACGGCTAATGCTGCAAGCAAGCCAAGGCCTCCTTGATCTCTAAGCTCGGTTCCGACTTGGGGTCCCAAAAATTCTTGTCTTCTTACTTCAAAAGATATGCTCGAATCCAAAGATGCGATTACGTCGTTTCCATTAACTTTATTTACTCCTCCAGGAATCTTTATACTAATGTCTCTATTTGAACCAAAATAATTAACTTGGAAATCTGTCAACTCTGACTGCCTAAGAAGAACTCTTATTTCTTCCAATGAAGAAATTTCTTCTTCCAGTCTTATTTCTATTAGAGTTCCACCAGTAAAATCCAAACCCAGATTTAATTTGTTTGTAAATAAGGATCCGATTGAAATAATAATAAGAAGAGCTGACAAAATAGTTGTCTGCTTTCTAATTTGCATAAAATTTATATTCATCAGATCCATAATTTTTCTATGTTATTTTTTCTTCCGTAAATAAAAAATACAAGCATTCTGGTAAATAAAATTGCTGTAAACATTGAAGTCAATATGCCCACTGATAAAGTAATGGCAAAGCCTTGAATTGGACCGGTGCCGACTGCATATAAAATTACGGCAACAATCAATGTTGTAAGATTCGCATCAACAATCGTTATAAAAGCTCGGTCATATCCGGCAGAAATTGCATCCGAAGGCTTTAATTTATTTTTAAGCTCTTCTCTGATTCTAGAAAAAATCAACACATTAGCATCTACGGCCATTCCTATAGTTAAGACTATTCCTGCTATACCCGGAAGGGTTAATGTTGCAGATAAAACTGACATTACAGCAGCAATTAATACAATATTTAGAGCCACTGCTAGGTTAGCAATTAGCCCAAAAACTTTATAGTAAAAAATCATAAAGATAAGTACTAAAGCCAATCCTAGAAGCAAAGATTTTAGTCCAAGAGATATATTGTCTGCGCCTAATGAAGGTCCAATTGTTCCTTCTTCCACAAAATCCATGGGCGCAGCTAATGCTCCGGCTCTCAGCAATAAAGCTAATTCAGATGCTTCTGCAGGAGAATCTAAACCCGTGATTCTAAATTGACTTGCAAGAGCCGATTGGATGGTTGCAAGACTAATTATTCTTTTGTCAAAATAATTTCGAACCTCAGGAACATTATTAATTAGTTTTGTTTCTGATTTTCTTTCTACAAAAATTACAGCCATTCGCTCGCCAACATTGTTTCTTGTAGAACGGTGCATTTTTGCACCGCCATCAGAGTCTAAATTTATATTAACTTGGGGAAATCCACTTTCATCATAGCCAACACTCGCATCAGAAACCTGGTCTCCAGAAATTATTAATTTCTTTTCCAATTTAACTATCCTGCCATTAAAATTAAATTTTTCTATTCTTGAAGCTAGAGAGCTTCCTCTTGACTCAAGCCTGAATTCTAAATTTGCGGTTTTACCTATTATTTTTTTTTGCTTCAGCAGTGTCTTGAACACCGGGTAATTGAATTGATATTCTTTTTTTTACCCTGTCTTTGAACCACAGGCTCAGATATGCCTAATTCGTTGACTCTATTTCTTAATGTATTTAAATTTTGCAAGACTGCATAATCAATCATTTCATCTAATTGTTGTTCGGATAAACTCAATTTAAAATTACTAGCATCTAGCTTTTGAGAATCAAAATTATTCAATCTAAGTAAAGCGTCGTTAAACAGCGACTCGTCAGCGCTACTTTTTAGGGAAACAAAGATAGATTTTTCAGAAATATTAATTGATTTTGGTCTTAATGAGATTTCTTTAAATATTCTCTTGATATTCAATAAAGAGGATTCAAGCTTTGTCTCAACTAAAAGTTCAGTATCAGCTTCCAGCAAGAAATGAACCCCACCTCTCAAATCCAAACCCAATTTCATA
>CASICS010000017.1 GCA_949373255.1 uncultured SAR86 cluster bacterium
TTGCGTGGCACGCTAACTGCATCTTCCGCAGAATCCCTAGAAACCACTACAGATATCTTAATTTCAGAAGTTGAGATCATATCGATATTTATATCTCTATCAGCTAAAGCTTGAAACATCTTTGCAGCAACCCCTGCATGAGACTTCATTCCAACTCCAACTACCGAGACTTTACTTATTTCTCTAGCAGACTCAATTTCTCCGCCACCCATTTCAGTTGAGATATCTTTTAAAATCTTCTCAGCATTTTCTGAATTTTCTGATTTAACTGTAAAAGTAAAATCTGTAGTTTTGTCTGCAGCTACGTTTTGAACAATAACGTCAATTTCAATTCCAGCATTACTAATAGGAGAAAGAATTTTAGCTGCTATCCCTGGAACATCCGGAACTTTTCTTATAGTGATTTTTGAATCATTGTTAGTATGAGTTATTCCTGCAATAACTGCATTTTCTAAACTTTCTTGCTCTTTATCTATCAAAGTACCTCCATTTGAACCAAAGCTTGATAAAACTCTTATTGGCATATTGTATTTACTTGCAAATTCAACAGATCTAATTTGTAAGACTTTAGCACCTAAACTAGAGAGTTCTAACATCTCTTCGAAACATAAATTGTCTATTTTTTTTGCTTTGTCGTAAACCCTGGGATCAGTTGTATAAACACCGTCTACATCAGTGTAGATTTGACATTCAACAGCATCTAAAGCGACTGCCAAAGCAACAGCTGAGGTATCCGAGCCGCCTCTACCTAGAGTAGTTATATCACCAGAATCATTAATGCCTTGAAAACCAGTTATTACTGGAATAATTCCCTTTTCTAAATCTTTTTTTAAATAACTAGTATCAATTGAGTTGATTCTTGCTTTTCCATGAATTTGATCAGTTTTTAAGCCTAATTGAAATGCAGTATAGGACTTTGATAAGCAACTTTTTCCTTTTAGAGCCATAGCTAACAGAGCAACTGAGACTTGTTCACCTGAAGAAATGAGAGCATCGTATTCTCTAGGGTCAGGAGTTTCTTGAATTTCTTTTGCAAGATCTATTAATCTTTGAGTTTCTCCTGCCATGGCGGAAACAACCGCAACAACATGAAAATCTTTATTAATTGTTTTTTCGATAATTTCAGCAGCAGCTTGAATTCTTTTAGTATCAGCTAAGGAGGTTCCGCCAAACTTTAAAACAACTAAATTAGAAATCATATTTTATTATTTATTAAAAAAATTTTTTGAAGCCTCAAGAGCGTCATCAATTTTATCTATTCTATCTCCACCTGCTTGAGCATAATCCGATCTACCACCGCCCTTAGCGCCGATAATATCTGCACAAGATTCTAACAAATTTCTAGCATCAACTGAGTCAATTAAATCTTTAGAAACAGAAATTATGAGCATAGCTTTTCCTTCAAAATTACCTGCGATTACCACAACTGATTTACCTTTTTCTTCTTTAAGAGAATCAAGAGAACCTCTTAACGAGGATAAATTAATATTATCAACTCTTTGTATTAATAGATTAGTATCATTAATAAGTTCAAATTTATCAGCAAGACCAAGGATCAATCTTTCATTATTTTTTTGTTCAAAACTTTTTAATTTCTTGTGAAGGCTTTTTAATTTTGCATCTAAAGATTTTGTTTCTTTGGCGATTTGATTTATAGGCACATTCAACATTATTGAAATTTCTCTCAAAGAGTCTTCTTGTTCTTTCAGGTAATCTAAAGCTTTCTTACCTGTGATGGCCTCAATCCTTCTAACTCCTGATGAAATACTTGATTCTGAAATAATTTTAAATTTACTTATATCGCCTGTTTTTTTGACATGAGTTCCTCCGCAAAGTTCAACTGAAAAGTCTCCAGCAATTTTTATGACTCTAACTCGCTCTCCATATTTATCACCAAAAAAAGCTAAAGCTCCCAAACCTATTGCATCATCATAAGATTTTTCAAGAATTTCAGTATCAAGATCATCCTTAATTAAAAGATTTACTTGCGACTCAATCTGATGAATTTCTTCAAAAGAAAGAGCGTTTTTATGTGAAAAATCAAACCTTAATTTTTCGTCATCAACTAAAGATCCCTTCTGCTCAACATGAGCTCCAAGTTTTTCTCTAAGAGAAGCATGCATTAAGTGTGTCGCGGAATGATTAGAAATAATTTTCTTTCTTCTGCTCGGTATCAATTTCTAGAAAAACTTTATCTTGGTTAGAAAAAAATCCTTTTGTCACTTCAATGACATGCAAAAAGTGATCGCCTATTTTTTTGGTATCTAGAATATCTCCTGATCCTTGAGCGGATCTTAGAGATCCGATATCTCCTACTTGCCCTCCTGATTCTGCATAAAATGGAGTTTTATCAAAAATAAAAACAAAATTTCCTTCTTGTGCGTTTTCAACTTCTTCTCCGTTTTGAAAAATTCCTAGAATTGAAGACTCAGATGAAACCTCTTCATATCCAATAAAATTTGATGATTTTTGAATATTGATTGATGAAGGAATTAATGAATCAAAACCGCTATATTTTTTAGCTCTAAAGCGCTGATCTTCCATTAAAGTCTCGTATTGCTTCAGATCAACGCTTAATGATTTTTCTCTAGCTAAATCAAGAGTCATATCCAATGGAAATCCATAAGTGTCGTAAAGCATGAATGCTAAATCTCCAGAAATTTCATCACCCGAAAGATTTAATAACTCATCTTCTAGGATTTTCATTCCTTGTCTCAAGGTAATGATAAATTGTCTCTCTTCTTCTTCGAGAGAAGATTTAATTATTTCTGATTGTTTTGACAATTCTGGAAAAGTATCTTTGAGGTCTGCTATTAAACCATTTGCTAGCTGAGATAAGATTGAATCTGCTTCTGGATTTATTTTATATGCGTGCCTAAGCGCGCGCCTTATTATTCTTCTTAAAACATAACTTCTGCCTTCATTGCCAATTGAAACTCCATCAGCAAGTAAAAAACAACTAGATCTTAAGTGATCTGCAATTACTCTTAATGACGGATCAGTCAGGTCATTTGTTCCTATTTTTTTAGCTATGTTCTTTATCAATGGAGCAAATAGATCAGTTTTATAATTATCATTTGTTCCTTGTAATAAAGCTGTAATTCTCTCCAAACCCATTCCTGTGTCCACTGAAGGTTTTGGTAAATCTTTCATTTTTCCATCTTGATTTCTTTCAAACTGCATAAAAACCAAGTTATAAATTTCTATATACCTGTCTCCAGATTCTTGTCCTTCTTCAGGAGGAACTCCCTCAAAATCTGAACCATGATCGTAGAAAATTTCACTACATGGGCCGCATGGACCTGTATCACCCATAGACCAGAAATTATCTTCATCTAGTCTTGAGATTCTATCCTTGGAAATTCCAATCTTTTCTAACCAGATTCTTTCTGATTCTTTGTCGTTTATATGAACTGTTACCCAAAGCTTTTCTTCAGGTATTTTGTATTCTTTAGTGAGTAATTCCCATGCAAACTCTATGGCTTCTTCTTTAAAGTAATCTCCAAAACTAAAATTACCCAACATTTCAAAAAAAGTATGATGCCTTAATGTATATCCAACATTTTCAAGATCATTATGTTTTCCTCCGGCCCGAATACATTTTTGCGATGAGGTAGCACGAGATAAATTTGTTTTTTCAGAACCTAAGAAGATATCTTTAAATTGAATCATTCCAGCATTTGTAAATAATAATGTGGAATCGTTTATGGGGACTAAGCTTGAACTGGCTACTTCTTTATGACCTTTTTTTATAAAAAAATCGATAAAAGTTTGTCTTACCTTTTTTGAATTCATTGACTTTATTTATAGATTTCTTCTAAAAAATCCATATAAATTTTCCAAGAACGTCTATCTGCTGTTTGAGAATAAACTGTTCCAAAATCTGGATCATTTGCATCTGGATTTGTGAAAGCATGCATTGCATCTCCAAACGTATGTAACTGCCAATCAGCTTTTTTTTGATTCATTTCTTTGGTAAAAGAATCAATTTGATTTTGGTCTACCATAGGATCTAACTCGCCGTGAAAAGCTAAAATTCTTGCATTAATTGAGTCATTGTTGCTATTTTCTGGGCCAGCAAGAAAACCGTGAAAACTGACTGCTCCTCTTAACTCTGAAGCTGTTCTAGCTAAGTCTAACGCAACTAAGCCACCGAAGCAGTAGCCCATTATTGAGACTTTATTCATATCAATATTATCGTGGTGTTTGAGAGAATCCATTGCGGATGACACTCTTCTTGCTAATTCATCTCTGTCATCTAGAAGAGGTTGCATCATTGATGCGTTTTCTTCATTTGAAGTGCCTATTCTGCCTTCTCCATACATGTCAATCGCAAACGCAGCATATCCTGATTCAGCTAATATTCTTGCTTTTTCCTCTACAAAAGAATCTCTTCCAGCCCAGGTGTGAGCAATTAATACACACGGATATTTACCCTCTCCGGGTATTGCCAAATAACCTGTAAAAATTTTATTATTTAACTCGTATTTTATTAAGTCTGTTTTCATTATTTATCTTCCGCTAATGTTTTTTTATATAAAGCTGAATTCTCTACGTAATGAGTTGCGCTAGCTATTAAGATCTTTTCCATTTCCGGATCTAGCTCTTTTTTTATTTTTGCAGGCGACCCCATAACCAAAGAATTATCTGGAATTTCCATGCCTTCTGTTACTAACGAATTTGCACCTATTAAACAGTTTTTTCCAATTTTGGCTCCATTCAAGACAACACTATTTATTCCTATCAGTGAATTATCACCTACTTCACATCCATGAAGCATTACCTTGTGACCAACTGTAACGTTCTTACCTATTTTTATGGGGAACCCTGGATCAACATGAAGTACAGATAAGTCTTGGATATTTGAATTTTCTCCAATAAAAATATCCTCAACGTCAGCTCTTAAAACAGCTCCAAACCATACGCTGACGTTTTTACCTAGAGAAACTCTTCCTACAACTGATGCGGAGGGAGCAATGTAAAAATTATCTCCGTCAGTTTTAACTTTATGGTCTCCTAATTTATAAATCATAATCAAATTGTATATCTAATAATTCTAGAAAGCTTAAAGTAAAAGCCAATGTTAAACCCCATATTTTATATGATTCAAAGTTAAACACAGGTGTAGTAAAACTTTCTCCTTTGTAGTTAGTTACTTTATTTGAAATATCTGGACTATCTCTAAAAAAAGAAATGGGAATATAGAAAATAGCATTCACTTCATTGGGGTCCGCTTTGAGAACTGAATCTGCTTTAATTTCTGCAACAAAGGGAGTGACACTTAAACCAAATCTTGATTCTATAGAATTTAATTCGCCTATAATTTTTACATCACTTGGATTGAGATTAATTTCTTCTAGTGACTCTCTAATTGCTGTATCCGATAGAGAGGAGTCACTATCTTCTTTCTTACCACCCGGAAATGCCACTTCTCCTGCATGACTTGGGAGATCAAGAGATCTTTCTGTCATAACAATATAAAGTTCATTGTCTTTTTCAAAACAGGGAATTAATACAGCTGCTTGAGGGCTATTTTTAATTGGCCCAGATGCTTTTTTATCTTTTATCTTTGATCTTATAGTCGACAGCATATAATTGAAGTAATAGATCAATTATACTGCCCTTCCATAAATAATATTTGAGAAATATTTTGAAATTTTGTTCTAACTGCGGATCCCAAGTGTCTTTTAAGATTCCTGAGGGTGATAATCGAGAAAGATATGTTTGCGCAGACTGCGAGACAATTCATTACAGTAATCCTAATGTAGTAGTTGGCACTCTTCCAGTCTTTGAAAATAAAATTATTTTATGTAAGAGAGCGATTGAACCTAGAGTTGGGTCATGGACTTTACCTGCAGGTTTTTTAGAAAATAAAGAGTCACTTTTAGAGGGTGCTTGGCGTGAAACGAAGGAAGAAACTCAAGCAGATGTTAAAATGAAAGAGTTATTGGCTATTTTTAATATTCCTCAAATTAGTCAAATCTATGTTATCTACAAAGCAGAAATTCTAGAAAACTCATACGGACCAACATCTGAAAGTCTAGATGTGAAATTATTTTCAAAAGATGAGATTCCTTGGGATGAACTTGCCTTTCCTTTTGTGCCAAAAGCTATAAACCATTATTTTGATAATATGGATAAGAATGAAGTTCCTCTTCATATCGAAGATATAGTCAGAAAAAAGTCTAATTAATTTCTTTTCTCGCGTTTATAAACATTTCCATCCATGGGCTTAAACTTGAATCTTTTTGATCAGTCCAAGAAAGTTGATTATTTAAAAATGCCCTTTCTGGATGAGGCATCAAAATAGTGACTCTTCCATCTAAAGAGCAAACAGATGTTATTCCATCGACAGATCCATTAGGGTTTAAAGGATAATCTTCCGTTACAAATCCACTACTATCAACATACTGTAAAGGTATCTGTTGATTTGAAATTAAACTTTCAATATCAGATTCTTTATCAAAAACCATTCTTCCTTCTCCATGAGCAACTGGCACTATTAGCTGAGAATCTTCCATTCCCTTAAAAAAAATTGATTTTGAAGGGTTTATTTTTAATTGAGTCAATCTAGCTTCAAATTGATTAGAAATATTTTTTCTAAGAGCGGGCCAATGTTCTGTACCCGGGATGATTTCTTTCATTTCTGATAAAACCTGACATCCATTACAGACCCCTAAAGTAAATGTGTTTGGCCTTTCAAAAAATTTACTAAATTTATCTAATAAATAAGTATTCATTAAAATTGAATTTGACCAGCCTCTTCCTGCGCCTAAGACATCTCCATATGAAAACCCACCTGGGAAAGCTAATCCCTCAAAATGATCTAAATTTATTAAATTATTTTTAATATCGGACATGTGAATATCGACAGCACTAAATCCTGCTCGACTAAATGCAGCGGCCATTTCTACTTGTCCATTTACTCCCTGATCTCTGATTACTCCCATTTTAGGTTTGGATGAGAATTTATTATTAGAAACTTTAAAAGCAACCTTTTGGGTAAGTTTATTTTTTTCTTTATTTAAAAATGCATCTGCCTCAGATTTTGCTGATATTGGATTATCTCTCAGAGCCTTCAGTTTTGTTGTAACCGAAGTCCAGTTCTTCATTAATGTTTCAAAATCAAATATTTCTTCAAAATCATTTGAAATAATTTTGAAGCAATCAAGATCATTAGTTATTCCTATGCTTGAAATCATATTTTTTTGATCGATGCTAGCAAAAAAATCATTCAATTCTAATAAAGTATCGTTTGATATTTGAATAACTATTCCTGATTCTTCTGAGAATAATTTCTTAACAAGAATCTCTTGGTTAGAATTAATTTTTAATGAGAAGCCACAATTTCCAGAAAGCATCATCTCCACTAACGTTGCAGCAAGACCTCCATCAGATATGTCGTGATAGGCGAAAATTTTCTTCTCTTGAATTAATTTACAAATAAAATTAAAAATCTTTGGAAATTCTTCAATGCAATCTATATCAGGAACGTCTCCTAGTTCTTTATTCAACACTTCGGAAAGTATTGATCCACCCAATCTATTTTTATTTAATCCAAAATCTATTTTTGCAACAATTAGATTTTCATCATTAATAAAATCAGGAGTGATGCTTTTGGTTACATCTTCAATAGGAGCAAAAGCAGAAACAATTAAAGATTGAGGAGAGGTTGTTTTTTTATTATCCCAAGTAGTTTCCATTGATAAAGAATCCTTTCCAACAGGGATAGTTATATTCCATAACTGACATAAATCCTCACTTATGGTTTTTACAGTTTCATAGAGATCGAAGTTATTGGAATCGTTATTAGGTGAGGCCATCCAGTTCGCAGATAATTTTATCTTTGAAATATCTTTAATTCCGGAAGAAAGAATATTTGTCAAAGCTTCAGTAATTGAAAGCCTTCCAGATGCAGCGGCGTCATAAACAGCAATCGGTGATCTTTCGCCTATTGCCATTGCCTCTCCTTGATTCGATTCATAACTTGATAACGTTATTCCATTATCAGCTACTGGAATCTGTAAAGGCCCCACTAATTGGTCTCTATAAGTAAGACCACCAACATTTCTATCTCCGATGGTTATGAGAAAATTTTTACTTCCAACGGTTGGGTGCCTAAGAACATCAAGAAGCATTTTTCTTATATCTCCATTAATACTCACTTTGTCTAAGGGCTCTTTAGAAGACAAAATAAGATTTCTCTTTAATTGTTCTTTCGCGCCAAATATAAAATCCATTTCTAAATTTATAGAATTTTCTTTTAATTCTTTATCCAAAAGGATGAATTTTTTTTCTTTAGTGAATTCTCCAACTACAGAATATGGGCATTTTTCTCGTTCACAAATAGTCTTAAATTCTTCTAATTTTTCTTCTTCAATAGCCATGACGTATCTTTCTTGTGATTCGTTACACCAGATTTCTAATGAACTCATAGATTTATCTACAACAGGTATTTTATTGATATCTATAATTGCTCCTAAATTACAGTCTTTAGCTAATTCAGGAAGAGCATTAGAAAGACCTCCGGCTCCAACGTCATGTATGAAAGCAATTGGATTTTTATCACCTAATTGCCAAGATTGATCAATGACTTCTTGGCATCTTCTTTGCATTTCTGGATTAGATCTCTGAACTGAAGCAAAATCTAAGCCTTCCTTAGATTTTCCTGACTCAACAGACGAAGCTGAACCTCCTCCTAAACCAATTAAATATCCTGGACCGCCTAAAACTATAATTTTTGCTGAACTGGAGACTTTTAATTTATCGGTATGCATGGGTCTTATGTTTCCCAATCCTCCTGCCAACATGATGGGTTTATGAAAACCGTAATGCTTACCCGAAGAATCTTTACTTTCAAAAGATCTAAAATAGCCCAAAATATTTGGCCTTCCAAATTCATTATTAAAAGAAGCAGCGCCAATAGGCGCATCGAGCATAATTCTTAGAGGCGAAGCAATTCTTTCAGGTTTATCTTCTTTACCTTCCCAAGATTCAATATGGTCTGGAATTCTTAAATGAGATACTGAGAATCCAGTTAAACCTGCCTTCGGTTTTGCTCCTCTTCCTGTTGCTCCCTCATCTCTAATTTCACCACCTGCTCCGGTAGCAGCTCCGGGAAAAGGAGCGATAGCAGTTGGGTGATTATGAGTCTCAACTTTTATACAAAAATTATTATTTTCTTGTATTGATATATATTCTTTGGATACTGGATCTGGATAAAACCTTGTTTTACCTAATCCACTTATCACAGCAGCGTTATCGCTATAAGCAGACAAAACTCCATCTGAAAAATTTTTAAAAGTATTTTTTATAAAGCTGAAGAGACTATTTTCTTGATCTTTATTTTCTAACAGCCAAGTAGAATTAAATATTTTATGCCTGCAATGCTCAGAATTAATTTGAGAAAACATCATTAATTCAACGTCTGAAGTTTTTTTTGAGAGATTTTTATAACCCTCTATTAAATAATTTTTTTCATAATCATTTAAAGCTAAACCCATGGAAAAATTTAAATCGTTTAATGAATCGGGATTATTTTTTAGATCAAAATATAAAGTTTCTTTTTTTTCTGAAATATTAAAAGTTTCTTTAAGATTTTTTCTTCCATAAAAAATTGATTCAACTAAGGGGTCATATAGCAAATTTTCTAATTGTTTTATATTTTCATCTTTATTTAAGAATTTTATAACTTTTAATTTTTCTATCTTTAATACTTCTCTTAATCCGCAACTTTCAAATATATTTAAAGCTTTTGATGCCCATGGAGACTGCACCCCTTGACGCGGACTAACAAAAAAAACATCATCTAAAGAAATATCATTATTGAAGCTTTCAAGATCAAGTAATTTATATATTTGTTCTTCTTTTTCTTTAGAAAGATTGTTCTCTGATTCTGATAATTCGATAATATAAAAATCATTGATACTTTCTAATGTAAATTTTGAAGTTTTTTTTATATTTTCTGAAAGTTCTTGAAATTTAAATGCGCTAAGAGACTCTCGTCCTAATAGACCGACCAAATTTGAGCTAATAATATGATTTTTTGGCATTTTTAATGAAAAAGAAATTATAACTCATCAATCTTTCATTAATAAATTATGCTGCAAATAATTTATTTTTTAATTCCGTGATTTTATTTCGTATATTTGCCGCTTCTTCAAACTCAAGTTTTTTTGCATATTCCAACATTAATTCTTCTAAAGAATCAATTTGATGTGCTAATTCTTTAGGCGTTAAATATTCTTCTTCTAGCTGCTTATCCATTTCAGCAATGAATTGTTTTTTTGTAAAATTCTTTGATCCCTCCATTATGTCGGCAATAGGCTTAATTATTCCCTGCGGAGTTATATTGTTCTTTTTATTATGAGCTATCTGCAGCTTTCTTCTTGATTCTGTAACTTTAATAGCTCTTTGTATTGATCCCGTTTCTTTGTCTGCGTATAAAATAGCATGACCATTTACATGTCTTGCAGCTCTTCCTATAGTTTGAATTATTGAAGTTTCTGATCTTAAAAATCCTTCTTTATCTGCATCTAAAATTGCTACCAAAGAAACCTCTGGAAGATCTAGTCCTTCTCTCAATAGGTTAATGCCGACTAAGACATCAAAGCGACCCATTCTGAGATCTCTCAATATCTCTATTCTCTCCACAGTATCAATATCCGAATGAAGATATCTAACATTGATATCTCTTTCAAATAAATACTGACTTAAATCTTCAGCCATTCTTTTTGTTAAAACTGTAACCAAAACTCTTTCTTTATTTTTTACTTTTTCTGTTATTTCGGACATCAAGTCATCTACTTGATTGGTTGCAGGTCTTATTTCGATGGTGGGATCAATTAATCCTGTTGGACGAACAATCAAATCAACTCTTTGCTCCATATGTTCTTGTTCATAATCGCCAGGTGTAGCTGAGACAAAAACTTTTTGACCTGAAATTGATTCCCATTCATCAAATCTTAAAGGCCTGTTGTCTAGTGCACTTGGAAGTCTAAATCCATAATCAGTCAAAGTTTCTTTTCTAGATCTGTCGCCCCTATACATTCCTTTTATCTGAGGAAGAGACACATGAGATTCATCTACAAAGACTATTGCATCATCTGGCAAGTATTCGTATAACGTGGGAGGTGATTCTCCTTCATCACGACCAGACAAATATCTAGAATAATTTTCTATGCCGGAACAAAAACCTAACTCTTTGATCATCTCAATATCATATTTAGTTCTTTCTTCTATTCTTTGTGCTTCGATAAATTTTTCATTCTTTTTAAAATATCTCACTCTTTCTTTCATTTCAGATCTTATTTTTTTTATCGCATTCAACATAATGTCACGAGAAGTCACGTAATGAGTTTTTGGAAAAATTGTAACCCTAGGTACCTCTCTAAAAATTTCCCCCGTTAAAGGATCAAAAAATTTAAGAGACTCAATTTCATTATCAAAGAGTTCAATTCTTAGTGCTTCAGACTCAGATTCTGCTGGAAAGACATCTATGACATCGCCTTTGACTCTGTAAGTAGCCCTCTTAAATTCCATATCATTTCTTTTGTATTGCAACTCGGCCAATCTCAGTAATAAAACTTTTTGATCAATTTCATCGCCTCTATCTATATGCAAAACCATTTTTAAGTAAGATTTAGGATCACCCAAACCATAAATTGCAGATACTGACGCAACGACAATTACATCTCTTCTTTCCATGATTGCTTTTGTAGCTGAAAGTCGCATTTGCTCTATGTGTTCATTAATAGAAGCATCTTTCTCTATAAAAGTGTCAGATGTAGGAACATATGCTTCTGGCTGATAGTAATCGTAGTAAGAAACAAAATATTCAACAGCATTATTTGGAAAAAATTCTTTAAATTCACCATAAAGTTGAGCAGCAAGAGTTTTATTATGAGCCATAACTATAGCCGGCCTCTGCAACTCATTTATTACATTCGCCATAGCAAAAGTTTTTCCAGAACCAGTGACGCCTTGAAGAGTTTGATTGAGCAAACCATCATTCAACCCCTTTACTAATTTAGAAATAGCTTTTGGTTGATCACCTGCAGGTTTAAAATCTGATTTTATTTCAAAGGTTTTACTCATTTTTTATTTTTTTTTGATTATAATACAACTCGTTTTCCGCGATAGCTCAGTTGGTAGAGCAAATGACTGTTAATCATTGGGTCGCAGGTTCGAGCCCTGCTCGCGGAGCCAGTTTTAATAATGCCAATATACAATAAAGATAGCACAGAGCCATACAAACTCAGCAGAACTAGAATAGAAAATTTCTGTAAATGTAAGAAATGTTTTTATCTGGAAGAAAAATTAGGTGTAGCAAGACCCTCATCTTTTCCTTTTAATCTTAACAACGCAGTAGACGAGCTTCTTAAAGAAGAATTTGATTCTTTTCGAGGAACAGAAAAAAATCACCCTTATATTGTAAATGCCGGCCTTGATGCCAAACCTTTTAGTCACCCAGATATAGAAGACTGGCGCACCAGAAACAAAGGAATTGGTTTTTTAGATGAAGAAACAAACTTGTTTTTTTATGGCTTAGTAGATGATGTTTGGATAAATACAGTTACTGATCAATTAATTTTAGTGGATTACAAAGCAACCTCTAAAAAAGGAGAGGTGTCTTTAGATGCCCCATGGCAAATCGCATACAAAAGACAAATAGAAATTTATCAATGGCTTTTTAGAAAAAATGGGTTTGATGTTCAGGATTTAAGTTATTTTGTTTACTGTAACGGTATTCAGGAAGGTTTATTATTTAATAATGAACTTAAATTTAAAATTAAAGTAATTCCCTACAAGGGAAATGATTCTTGGATAGATCAAACTGTTAAGATGATGTTTGAAGTATTAAACTCAGAGGAAATTCCTGAATCAGACTCAAATTGTGAGTACTGCAGGTACATTAAAAAAGCTAACTTATAAATAAATGTTAATAAATTCTCTAACTCTTTTAGGCGGACTAATATTTCTTGTGATAGGAGCGGAACTGTTTGTTGCCAATACTTCAAAACTTGGTTCTAAACTTGGTTTAAGCGACATGTTTCTCGGAATTACTGTTATCGCTCTAGGAACCTCTGTACCTGAGGTTTTTGTTTCAATCTCTTCAATTATTAACAATACTCCAGAAATCGCAATAGGTAACTCTATAGGCTCAAATATCGCAAATATTGGATTAATCTTTGGAGTCAGTTGTTTTTTCCTGTCTCAGTCATCTTTAGATATAAATTTGAGAGACGTTTTTTTGCTTATTTTAAGTGTGCTTTTAACTGGCTATATACTTTTCGACTACAAAATATCAAATTCAGAGTCATTTATTTTATTAGCTTTCTTTATATTATTTGTTTTGCATCTACTCAGACAAAAACACGAGCCAACTGAAGATGGAAGCCAAGAAAGTCTTTCCAAAATAATATCACTCATAATTTTTAGCATGGTTATTCTCGTTTCAGGCTCTGAACTAACTGTATTTGGAGGAACTAACTTAGCATCCATTCTAAATGTTTCTAATGAAATAATTGGATTAACAATGATAGCTATAGGAACAAGTCTGCCAGAATTAGCAGCCTCAATATCCGCTTTACGTCAAAAAAAAGGGAACATGGTCATTGGTAATATAATTGGCTCAAATATTTTAAATGTTGTTCTAATATTTCCATTAATAGGATTCTCTACGTCTTTTATATTAGACGAGTCTATATTTAAAAGAGATTTTCTTATGGTCTGTATTTACACTTCAATATTTGTTGTATTCATATCATTAGGAGATTCTAAAGGCCTTGTAAAGAAAATACTTTATCCAATGCTTGGAATAATCTTTGTAGCATGGACAATTTTTTATCAAACGAGTCTTTATTTAGCTTAATTTTTTCCAGGAGGTTTTTCCTTCTTTGTCTTCTAAAATAATATCTTTTAACAAAAGCTTTTCCCTTATATCATCTGCTTTTGAAAAGTCCTTGTTTGATCTTGCAATATTCCTTTCTTCAATGAGCTTATTAATATCTGAGTTAGAAATATCTCCATTTACGTCAAACTGAAAATATTCTTCAGGATTTGATTGAAGAATTCCCATCACCTCACCTAATACAACTATTGTACTGGCTTGGATTCTCATATCTTTCTCCATATTATTTAATCTTGAAGAATTTAAATTTTGAGCTATTTTTTGAAGAATTTTAACAGCTTGAGATGTATTAAAATCATCTTTCATAACCTCTATAAAAGAAGTTTTAATTTGATTATCAATCTCTTTATAATCTAAATCTATATCTATATTTAAAATAGATTCGTACAGTTTATCTAAAATATTTTTTGACTCATCTATAAGATCAAAGGAATAATTTATTGGATTTCTATAATGGGAAAGTAAAAAGAAAATTCTTATCACTTCAGGATGGTATTTATTTAAAACGTCTTTAATAGAATGAAAATTATCAAGGGATTTAGACATTTTTTTACCATCTATATTTAGAGGCGCAACATGAACCCAATATTGAGCAAAACCAGAATCAGTTGCGCATTTTGATTGGGCAATTTCATTTTCATGATGGGGAAATTTAAGATCTAAACCTCCTCCATGAATATCAAAATTATCGCCTAAATATTTTTTACTCATTGCAGAGCATTCAATATGCCAACCCGGTCGACCTTTTCCCCATCTAGAATCCCAAGATGGTTCATCATCAGATACCTTCCACAAAACAAAATCATTTGGGTTATTTTTTTTTAAATCTATTTTGATCCTTGATCCAGAATCAAGATCTTCTTGAACTCTTTTAGATAAATTTCCATATTCAGGATATTTTTTAATATCAAAATAGACATCAGATTTATTATTTGAATAGGCATAACCATTGTCTTCTAAAGTCTCAATCATCTGAATTATTTCATTCATATGATCAGTTACTTTTGGCTCCACAGTAGGAGGCAGCATATTCAAAGAAATAAAATCGTCATGCATAGCTTGGGCATATTTTTCAGAGATTTTATTAAAAGGGACCTTTTCTTTTTCAGCTTTATTAATTATTTTGTCATCTACATCAGTAATATTTCTTACATAGTTAACTTTATATCCAACAAATCTAAAAAAACGAACCATCAAGTCGAAACTCAAAACTGTTCTTGCGTGGCCTATATGACACGAGTCATATACTGTCATCCCACAAACATACATACTGATCTCTCCTTTTTTTAAAGGCTTGAAATCTTCTTTATTTCCTGTTTGTGAATTATAAATTTTCATTTATATATATCTATTAAAGCGTATTATACTTCTTCATTATGAACGAAATTATTATTTTAGCCCTCACAACTTCCATGGGAAGCTTTGAAATAGAACTTTACCCTAATGAAGCACCGATAACTTCAGCTAATTTTTTAGAGTATGCAGAAGAAGGTTTTTTTGAAAACGTGCTTTTTCATAGAATAATTCCTGGATTCGTTATCCAAGGCGGAGGTTTCGAGATTGGAATGAATCAAAAGCCTACGAAAGATCCAATAATAAATGAAGCTGATAATGGGTTAAAAAATGATAAATATACTCTTTCCATGGCTAGGACTAATGATCCTAATTCTGCGACCTCTCAATTTTTTATAAATCTTTCGGATAACAAATCATTAGATTACCCATCTATGGGCGGTTATGCTGTTTTTGGAAAGGTAATAAAAGGTCAAGAAGTTATAGATGAAATAGCGAAAGTTGAAACAACTAATACTGGTCCCCATCAAGATGTCCCGGTTGAAGATGTCTATATTATTAGCGTAGAAAAGAAATAATATATGTCGGCTTGCCTTATTTCTGATTTGCATTTGCAAATAGAGAGGCCAGACTTAACTTTGGCATTTGAAAAGTTTATAAAAAATAAAGCCTCCTCTTATGAATCTCTTTATATTTTGGGGGATTTATTCGAAGCTTGGATAGGTGATGATTTTAATAACGAATTTACTATTCGTGTAAAAAAAATTCTAAAAGACTTAACCTTATCTGGTATCAATTTATATTTAATGCATGGCAATAGAGACTTTCTTTTGGGAGAATCTTTTTGTAAAGAAGTCGGTGCAAACCTCATAGAGGATCCGACAAAATTAAATATCTGTAATAAAGAAGTTCTATTAATGCATGGAGATACTCTGTGTATAGATGATGTCGACTACCAGACATTTAGATCAGTCGTAAGGGATAAAAAATGGAAAGAAGATTTTTTAAAAAAAGATATTAATGAAAGAATTGAAGTAGCAAAAAGTTTAAGAGATGTAAGTAAGATTGAAAACAAAGACAAATCTTCGGAAATAATGGATGTCAATCAACTTGCTGTTAATGACGTTTTTCAAAAAAATAATGCAACTTTATTGATTCACGGTCACACCCATAGACCTCAAGAACACGATGAGATATATGGAAGAAGAATTGTTTTGGGAGACTGGGATAAGGATTTATGGTACTTGACAATAAATAATAAAAAGATTGAATTGATTAGAGAGAAAATATAGAAAATTATTCTTCAGTATCTTTTTTTTTCCAGTTTATCAATCATGGTTTGCATTTCTCCGTTTTGATACATATCCATCATAATGTCGCTACCCCCTACTAATTCCCCATCGATAAATAATTGTGGAAAGGTTGGCCAATTAGAAATACCAGGGAGTTTTTCTCTTATCTCTGGATTGGTTAAAACATCTACAAAAGAAAATTCTTTACCACAAGCCATTAAAATCTGAGTAGCTCTTTGCGAAAATCCACATTGAGGAGCATCAGGAGAGCCCTTCATAAATAATAAAATTGAATTTTCTTCTATTTGTTTTTTTATGCTTTCTTCTGCGCTCATATTAATTACCTAAAATTTTAATATATTTATTCATAGTTTCTTCTGCACCGAAAATTAAAGACTCTGAAACTAGAGCATGACCGATTGAAACTTCTTCGATTCTACCTAAATTTATAAATTTTTCTATGTTTAAGAGGCTCAGGTCATGTCCAGCATTTAAATCCATACCAATTTCATTTGAAAAAATGAGGGCCTCTTTATAATTTTCTATAGTCTTTAAATCATTATTTTTAAATGCTTCTGCATAAGGCCCTGTATAAATTTCGACTCTATCAATATTTAAATTTTTTGCTACTTCTATTTGAGCAATATCATGATCTAAGAACAAACAAACTCTTATTTTCCAATCCTTAAGCTGATTAATTATCGGCTCAAGCCTAGACATCTCAGAGAGAATATTCCAGCCATGATCAGATGTTAACTGAGTGGATGAATCTGGAACTAAAGTACATTGTGTTGGTTTAAAGTCTTCTATAAGTCTCATAAAGCCTGGATAGTCTTCACTCTGGTCCTCGAATGGATTTCCTTCAATATTAAATTCAACAGACTCCTCTTTAGTAAGATTTGATAAAATCTCGAGATCATCTGGCCTTATATGCCTTAAATCTGGTCTGGGGTGGACTGTAATTCCCTTTGCTCCTCCAGCAATACAAGTTCTAGAAAAATTTTCAATGCATGGAGTATTGCCCTTTCTTGAATTTCTTATTAATGCAATTTTATTAACATTCACACTTAAATTAGTCATGCTAATAATGATACTCCTGTTCCATCATAAATTAATTTTATACCAGCCAGAATCAAACATAAATGACTGAGATTATAGAAAAAGTCTTGAGTTACTTTGTTAGTGAGAAACGCTCCAAAATATACACCTAGTGGAGCTAAAGGTAACAAGATTAAAGATGTGTATAAATTTTCTAAATTTATTTGACCTAGATATGTATAAGGAATCAATTTAAATAAATTTAAAGAAAGGAAGCAAATAGCAGAAGTTGCAACGAAAACTTTCCTATCAAGACGCATTGGTAGAAGGTAAAAGCTTATAGGAAGTCCTCCTGAGTGTATTGTAAAACTAGTAAACCCAGAAAGAGTGCACCAAAAAATACCTAATTTTTTTGAAGCGATTCTTGATTCTTTATTTTGAGATGTATAAAAATAGTTAACGCCGAATCCGAGCGCAATTAATCCTAAAATTACTCTAATTGAATTGTCAGTTAAGTATTGAAATGCAATAGATCCTACTACTACCCCTAAAAGTGCAAAAGGCACTATAAATTTAACAATATCTAATCTCCATAAGCCTTTAAATCTATGGATGGTAATAATATCCATGAACAATAATGGAATTACTAAAATAGATAAAGCCTGAAGAGGTGGCACAAATA
>CASICS010000018.1 GCA_949373255.1 uncultured SAR86 cluster bacterium
GCTTCATATTTAGCTCCACAGTTTTCACAATTATCACCGTACTGATTTTCGCTATTACAAGAAGGACAAGTGCCCTGTACATATCTATCAGATAAAAACAAACCTTTAGATTCATCAAAAAGTTGCTCAATAGTTTTTTTTAGAATCAACCCTTTTTTATTTGCTCTAGAAAAAATAAGTTCACTATATTTTTTATTTTCTTTGCTATGAGTAGTGTGATAATTGTCATGATTGATATAAAAACCTTCTAAAGATTTTTTGTGCATTTTAGTTATATTCTTTATTAAATCTTCGGGTTCGACGCCTTCATCTTCAGCTTTTAGCATCACAGGAGTGCCATGAGCATCACTAGCACAGACATAAATACATTCATTTTCTAAAAGTTTATTCACTCTTACCCAAATATCTGTTTGCACATGTTCCAATAAATGGCCAAAATGCAAAGGTCCATTTGCATAGGGAAGAGCAGATGTTATTAGTAATTGTCTAGACATAATTAAAAAGGTTATTGTAATGGGAAAAAGTTTATTTAGCAGAATTCGTTTTTATTTATTTTATATATTTTTATGCAGTTTTTTTTTCAGTTGCGCAACTACAGAAATACAAAATCTAGATCCTGCTGATCCTTGGGAAAGTTCGAATAGATCAGTCCATGAATTCAATGACACTTTAGACCGATGGTTCTTGAAGCCGACTGCTAAGGCTTATAATTTTGTTACTCCAAACTTCCTACAAACTGGCATATCCAATGTTTTCAGTAATATCGGCTCTATAGGCTCAGCTGTTAATAATCTTTTACAAGGAAAGTTATTAGGCTTTTCTTCGGAGCTATCTAGAGTAGTGATTAATAGCACGATCGGAATTTACGGAGTATTCGACGTTGCTAGTAGCTTGGGAATAAACGCTAAAAGTGAAGATATGGGGCAAACTTTAGGATACTGGGGAGTAGGCTCAGGCCCTTATATGGTTGTTCCTTTTTACGGTCCAACAACTGTAAGAGATTTTAGCTCTATTGTTCCTGAAATATATATTACTCCAAGTATTCCAGATGATTATTCAGCACGATTGGCTGCGGCATCTCTTAATGTTGTCAACATCAGATCAAGCTTATTGAGCGTTAGCGATTTGAGCGGAAATGATCAATATAGCTTCTATAGAGATGCTTATTTGCAGAGAAGAGAATATGTGATTTCAGATGGAAAGTTAGACGAATCTTTATTTGAAGATGAATTTGATTAGTCTATAAAAGCTCCATAGACCATGTTTTGCATCTGAGGTCTCAGAGGAAAAGCATCACTAGGTATGAACTGAGTCATAAAAATTCCTAATAAGTCTTCTTTCGGATCTACCCAGAAATAAGTTGATGCCATTCCGCCCCAACTATAACTTCCTTTACTTAAAGGGTTCTGGCTGGCTGCAGGGTCAGTTGTCACCGCCATACTTAAGCCGAACCCCATTCCATTGTATCTAACTTCACTAAATCCTCCTGAAGAACCCATATCAGCCATAGTTTTATTCTCTGGTAAATGATTAAGAGTCATGAGTTCTACTGTCTTACGAGACAGAATCCTTATTCCATTATATTCTCCTCCATTGAGAAGCATTTGTAAGAATTTATAATAATCAAAGGCAGTGCTTATTAAACCGCTTCCGCCACCATTAAAATCTCTGGGAGCTGAATATCTGCTCTTGGAATCACCTGGGTCATGAATGGTAATTTTTTTATTCATATCCCTGTAATAACAGACTGCTAAATCTTTAAGACTCTCTTCCTTCACATAAAAGCCGGTATCATTCATTCCTAATGGTTTAAAAATATGGTCTTCGAAATATTGATCAATTTTTTTTCCAGACATGACCTCAACCAATCTCGCACAAATATCTATTGAAACGCTGTACAACCATTGTTCACCGGGATTGAATTCAAGAGGCAGGGAAGCAATCCTCTTTGAAAATTCTTCTAAATCTACTTTTTCTTGAGATACAAGTGCTTTTGTAGGGTCAGAGATTTTAAATATCTTTCTATAGGCTTCATCGACGTGAGATTGATAGTTGATGCTGTAACTTAAACCGGAAGTATGAGTTAAAAGATCTCGAATTAAAATTTCACGCTTTAAAGGCTCGGTTATAAACATGGGGTATGCGCCTGAAACATAAACACTTTGATTCTTGAATTCAGGAAGAAATTTAGACACAGGATCTGATAATTGAAACAAACCTTGTTCAAATAATTGCATTAAAGCGACTCCAGTGACAGGCTTAGTCATTGAATAGATTCTAAAAAGGGTCTTTTCATCTATAGCTAAATCATTTTCAATATCTCTTTTTCCTTGAGAATGGAAATGAGCAATTTGACCTTTTCTAGCGATGAGAGTTTGAGTTCCAGCTAGCTTGTCTAAGCCAATATATTTATCCATTAACAATTTATCAAATGAACAAAGACGTTCAGTAGACAATCCAACTGACTCTGGTTTAACTATTTTCATTTTTTGCTCTTTGTTTAGACTTTATAAAATCCTCATGCGATATGTAAATTAAATCAGAAACTTTTCTGATGACATATTCTTCATATTTATCAATATTTCCATCTGCGTAAGCAATTTCCCACATTGATGTAATTAGTTTTTCTTTATCAGAAAAATCATAATCATCATTAATTTTTCTGGTAAATTCATAAAGAGAAGTAGAAGATTCTTGGTTTTTAGATGCGCTTTCAATAAGCTCATCAATTTTTAATTCAGTAATTTTAAATTTATCCAAAAGAACTTTTTTTAATTGATTAATCTCGGTTAAATCCATTACGTTATCAGCAAGGCTAACCTCTATCATCAAAGAAACAGCCGCTATCATAACCTCATCGTGATCTACGTTTATTTCAACTTCTTCTGAAGTCTTTTTAAAAATACTTTTTATAAAATTTATCATGCCACCTCGCTGTATTGGTTATCTAGAAGAGAAATTATTTCATTTTTTGCTTTTTTAAAATAATTAAAATTTGATAAAAGAACCCTAATTCTTCTTGCATCCTTAAGTCCGCTATAAAGTCCATGCATATGAATTAGACCTCTTTTAATTTCACTTTTCCTATTAAGAGTATCAAAATAATTAAACATGTTTTCAGTTATTTCTTTTAACGATTTATTCATATCATTTGATTGATACAAAATAGAATCTACATTTCCTAAGATTCTTGGATTTGAATATGCTTCTCGCCCAATCATAATCCCATCTAAGTCGGAAAATGCATTCTTGCTTTCATTAATATCTTTGATACCGCCATTAGCTATTATTTCGAGAGTTTTAAAATCTTTTTTTAATTGACGAACCCTTTCATAATTCAAGGGTGGAATTTCTCTATTATCTTTTGGGCTGAGCTTTTCTAATATCGCTTTTCGAGCATGAACATAGAAAATATTTACACCAGTTTCAGCAATCATGGAAACAAATTTGTCTAATGATTCATTTATATCTTCGTCGTTTATCCCCAATCTTATCTTTACAGAAATAGTTTTATCAGAATTTTCTATCATCGCCGTCAAGCAATCTTTCACAAGTTCTGGTTGGGCCATTAAAGCTGCACCAAAGTTACCACTTTTTACTTTAGGACTTGGGCAGCCAAGATTTAAATTTATTTCGTCATAATCAATTTCATTACTGAGAACACACACTTTAGATAACGCTTCAGGGTTGTTACCGCCTAGTTGCAGGACTAAAGGATTCTGTTCTTTTGTATGGTCTAAAAACTTACTTTGGTTGCCATGTAAAATAGCATTCGTATGGATCATTTCTGTAAATAGAACTGCTTTGCTTGATAGCTGTCTAGCTAAATATCGATACTGGCTATCAGTTTTAGCCATCATAGGGGCTACGCAAAATCTTCTATTCATAATTTACAATATATATATGACTGATAACAAGCCGACTACCGTTAGGGTAATAGTATATGGCAGAGCCATTCTTACCATTCTCATGTAAGACAAGCCTATTAAAGGGGCAATAGAAGAGGTTAATAAAAATAGGAATGCAGCTTGGCCATTTGGAGTTGCTACGCTGGGTAAATTTGTACCTGTATTAATAGCTATGGCTAATAAATCAAATTGCTCTCTAGATATTTGACCTGAATCAAAGGCTTCTTTAACTTCACTTATATAGATAGTTGCAACGAATACGTTATCACTCATCATTGAAAGAATCCCATTAGCTAAAAAGAACATTGGGACCTGAAGCTCTGCGCTTAAAGATAAGACGTATGTAATAACTGGAGAAAATAAATGCTGATCATGTATTACTGCAACAATTACAAAAAAAACTACTAATAAAGCTGTAAAAGGAAGGGCTTCTTCAAATGCCTTTCCAATTTTATGTTCTTCGATAATTCCATTAAAGGCTGTTAGTAATACAATAACCATTAAACCAATCAACCCAACTGAAGCAACATTAAAGGCTAGAGAGAAAATAAGAATTAAAATAACTAAAAATTGAACAAGAAGTTTTGTTTTTTGTTCAGAAGTTCTATTTTTATCTTCCTCCATTCCATGATTTTCAATTATTGATCTTATATTGTCCGAAAGTTCTGCGCCGTAACCAAAGATTTTAAATCTTTCTATAAGATAACAGGTGGCCAAACCAAAAATAAACACAGGTAGCGATATAGGAAGCATGCGAATAAAAAACTCAATAAAATCCCAACCTGCGACTGAGCCGATTAAAAGATTTTGTGGCTCACCCACTATAGTGCTAACACCACCCAAAGCAGTTCCAACTGCTCCATGCATAAGCAAGTCTCTTAAGAAGGCCTGAAATTGCAAAGTTTCTGAAGTGCTGGAAATGTCATTAGCTTCTACTCGGAAATATTCAGGATTTGAGTTTGTTTCTTGATATAAAGCATAAAACCCAACAGCCACAGCAATTAAAACAGCAGTTACAGTAAGAGCGTCTAGAAATGCCGAAAGAACGGCGGCACTAATCAAAAAAAGTAAGGAAAGAATCCTCTTATTTTTTACATTTACCAAAAGCTTAGTAAAAATAAATAATAAAAAATCTTTCATAAAATAAATTCCAGCAACCATGAACACTAGCAACAAAATTACTTTTAGATTTAAAGCAACTTCATAATAAATATTTTTTGTAGTTGTCAGGCCCATTAAGACTGTTTCAATTGCAATCAATCCTCCTGGTTGTAATGGGTAACACTTTAAAGCCATTGCTAAAGTAAATATGAATTCACCGAGGATTAACCAGCCTAAAATAAATCCTGCATCTTCACTAAAGCTATTTAAAAAGGCGTATATAATTGGATTAGATACTAAAAATAATATAATTAAATTTTTGTACCATTTGGGAGCTGTTCCTAAAAAATTGTTGTATAAATTTAAAATCATGGAGTTTTGCTTTGATTAATTTTAAGCCTGCTAATTTTATTGAAAAAGAACCTAAAGAGTCAAAGTTTTTCGTTATAAACAATGATTCTTTACTGTCTTTTTCAAATGAGCAATTTTTAAGGCCTTTGTCTGCCGAAGAGCTTAAATGGTCAGGATTAGATGTCAATGAAAAACACTTTTTAGGTTATTTGAATGAGGAGGCTTGCTATGTGGTTTCAGTCGAACAATCTGAAAGCACTTTAGAAAATTCAGAGTTTTTAAATCTTAGATCAGTATTGGGAAGAATTCCTGATAATTTATTTGAAGTTATTTCTAGAAGTATTCAGATCATAAATTGGTCGATGTCGCATAAATACTGCGGATCTTGTGGAGCTAAAATGCAGCAAGATAGTATTGAGAGGTCGATGTTATGCAAAGAATGCAAAGCCCATCCAGTTTACCCAAGAATCTCACCTTGCGTAATAACTTTAATTCACAAAGAAGATGAAATTCTTTTAGCCCATAATGTTAATTTTCCTGAAAATTTTTATAGTACTCTTGCAGGATTCATAGAACCAGGCGAGTCTGTGGAGGCGGCCCTTGAAAGAGAGGTGTACGAAGAAGTCGGAGTGCATGTAAAAAATATAGAATACTTTGCAAGTCAAGCATGGCCTTTTCCTAGCCAATTAATGCTTGGATACTATGCTGAATTCGACTCCGGTGAGATATCACCTGATAAAGAAGAAATAGATACCGCAGATTGGTTTAAGATTGATAATCTACCAAACGTTCCGCCTTATAATATTTCTATATCTGGAATGCTGATAGAAAACTATATCAAGAAATTTAAGTAGTTTTATTTCTAGGATCGTTTGAAGCTCTTACTTCTGTATTAATTTCTTTTTTTTCAGGAATCTTCTTTGAATCTTCTGATATTTTTTTAACGATTTCTTTTTTAGGCCTACTTAGCTTTCTCGGGACTATAGTTTCATCATTTGAAGATGTTGGCGTTTGAGATATCTCTTTTTTAGGTTCCTTCATAGGAGCTGACTTTTTAGAGATTTTTTGATCTACATTACCATTTTTATCTTGAGCTTCTTTGGGGCCTTTAGTATTGATATTCTCTTTTTGATCAGCATCTTTTTTAGGCCTAGAAAGTTTTTTTGGTATTTTCACAGGAGCATCTTTATTTTTGTCATTACTAGATTTTTTTGGAGGACTAGTTTTCTTGACTGTTTTTGATGGGGCCTTAGCATCCTTCTTAATATCTTTTTTAGCTACATTTTTAGGGGCATTAGTTTTATTTTTTTTACTAGGAGCTAATTTTTTTGTATCTTTTTTAAAATTCTTTGGTGGGCTTTTGATCTTAGATTTTTTTGGTTTAGGCTTTGTAAGAATATCTACAATCTTTGAAATAATTCCTTTTCTTGGCCTAGCAGAAGGCATTATTTTTACAGCTGGCTTCTCCTTAATTGAAGTAGTTTTTGATTTTTTTTCAAATTGTTCCGCGGCTGAAACAGAAGACCTGCTTTTATCTGGATCAATAACTTTGCCATCTTTTATTCTAAGCACTTCAAATCTTGAATCAGGCCTAGTTGCATCTGATATTACAACAACCTTTATATTTGATCTTGCTTCAATGTCATTTAATCTTATTCTTCTTTCATTCAACAAAAGAGATGACATATCTGGAGAAACAATAGCTCTCACTTCACTAGTGTTTGGTTTGCTTGTTTCTTCTTCAATTAATCTTAAAACTGAAGTAGATAGGGTATTAACATCTTGAGTCCATCTTTCAGTGAGAGAGGATCTTAATCTTTGTCTAGATAATTCTAAAAGACCAAATCTAGAGATTCTTCCAACCTGAACTCTTGCTCGATCATTGATCAATGCCTTACGCATTTCTTCTTCTACAGCTCTTTTATTTTCTAATCTCATCATGTCGATAAAGTCGATAACTACTAATCCACCAATATCTCTCAATCTGAATTGTCTTGCGATTTCTCCGCAAGCTTCTAAATTAGTATTTCTTGCTGTTTCTTCTATGTCCTTACCGGATGTTGATTTTGATGAGTTTATATCTATTGCAACCAAGGCTTCAGTATCATCAATTACAATTGCTCCACCGGATTCCAGTCTAACTTCTCTTTGATAAGCAGTTTCAATCTGAGATTCAACTTGATATCTAGTGAATAAAGGAAGGGTATTTTCATATCTATTAAGCATTTTAATTTGATCAGGCATAACTCTTTCAACAAATTCATGAGCTTGATCAAATGCTTCTTTAGTATCTATCCAAATCTCTTCTATGTCCTCTTTGAGATAATCTCTTAAAGTTCTGATGATAATGTCATCTTCCTTGTAAATTAAGAAGGGAGCTTGTTTAAGTGCATTAGCTTCTGTTATTGCATCCCAAACTGATAATAAGTATTCAAGATCCCATTTTAATTCATCAGGATCTTTTCCTTCTCCAGCCGTTCTAACTATAACGCCCATTTCTTCTGGAGCATTCAATGCCGCTACAGTGGCTTTCAGCTTCTCTCTTTCTGACGGATCTAGTCTTCTAGATATCCCGGAAGCTTTAGAATTATTTGGCATCAAAACTAAAAATCTGCCTGCTAGACTTATAACCGATGTTAGGGCTGCGCCTTTATTGCCTCTTTCTTCTTTTTCTACTTGAATTATTATTTCCTGATCTTTAGTTAAACAGTCTTTAATTGAAATTCTTTCGTTATTTTTTTTATCTTTTGGAAGGTATTGAGGTGCAATTTCTTTAAAAGGAAGGAATCCATGTCTTTCGGCACCGTAGTCTATAAAAGCAGCTCCTAAGCTAGGCTCTATTCTACTAACCTTGCCTTTATAAATATTACCTTTTCTTCTGTCTTCAGCGATATTTTCTATATCTAGATCATAAAGATCATTACCATCAGTGACAGCAATTCTTAGTTCTTCTGGTTGTGTTGCATTAATAAGCATCCTTTTCATGGGACATCTCCAAATAATGCTTTATGTATATTAAAAAAGAGAGTGTAAATTCTCTAAAGGGTTTTCTTATCAGGTTTTACGCCTTTGCTACCTAATTGAAAAATAAAATCTTATAAATAAAGCTTGTTTTAATTAAGTCAGGATTGAGTAAAATGCGTCTTATTCGTTTATTTTGCGCCTCAAAACTGACAGATAGTGTAGTTTATATGCCATAAACCCATAGAATTCAAATTTTTTTATAATTATTAATGCTAGAAAAAGTTCAAAAGATAGAAATTAAAGAAAGTCACGAAGGACAAAGACTGGATAATTTTTTAATCAATCTTCTTAAAGGAGTGCCGAAATCAAAAATCTATTCAATTATTCGGAAGGGAGAAGTCAGAGTTAATAGCTCAAGGAAGCAAGCTAGATATAAATTAATTAAAGCTGATTTAATAAGGGTGCCACCTATAAGATTGACTCCTTCTAAAGAAAAATTTGCTCCAAAGGACATGATTGATCTTTTAAAAGAAAGCATCATCTTCGAGGATAAAAATTATATTGCTATCAATAAACCAAAAGGAATTGCCTCTCATGGCGGCAGCGGAATTTCAATTGGACTCATAGAGGCGGTAAGAAATTTTGGTCCTGAATATAGAGATTGCAAATTAGTTCATAGACTTGATAGAAGCACCTCAGGTTGCCAAATCATTTCTAAAAAACAGCAATTTTTAAAACAATGTAATGAGCTCATTAGAAATGGACGGGCTAATAAATCATACATTGCAATTGTTAAGGGAAGTTGGCCGGATAATAAGAAGAGAATAGTTAGTAATTTATCAAAGGATATTTTAGTTTCTGGAGAAAGAATGGTTAAAGAAACAGCGGATGGTAAAAATTCCATCACAGAATTTAAGATAATTGAGAAATCTAATCTTTTTACCAAACTTTCTTGTAATTTAATAACAGGAAGAACTCACCAGATCAGAGTACATACTTCAAATTTTGGATTTCCCATAGTTGGAGATGACAAATATGGCGATAGAGAAACAAATAAATCGTTAAAAAAAATAGGTCTTGATAGAATGTATTTGCATTCAAAAAGTTTTAAAATCTCTGAGCTTGAAATTAATTTAGAATCTGAAGAACCAAAAGAATTTAAAAAATTAATAAAAGTTAGTGATTCTGAGCTCAATTTAACCTAGAATCCACATCACAACATTATGGCAGTACAAAAAAGCAAGGTATCAAGATCAAGAAGAGGAGCTAGAAGATCGCATAACGCTCTTAAACTTCCTGCTCTTTCTACTGATCCAACAACAGGCGAGAGACATCTTCGTCATCACATGACTGATGATGGCTTTTATAAAGGTAAAAAAGTTATGGAAGTAAAAGTTAAAGAGAAAGCTCCTATAACCGAATAGTTCCGTGTCTCCAAAGAAAGTCCTCATTACCGGCGCTTCCAGAGGGATAGGCGAATCTATCATTAATCAATTTTATTCCAATAAGTTTATTCCAATTGGGACAGCTACGTCTGAAGAAGGAATCAATAAAATTTTAGAAAGTTTTTCGAATGCAAATATCGAAGGAAAAGCTTATCAGCTAGATCTCAATAACGACGAATCAATTGAAAATTTCTTTGATGAAATAAAAGTAGATGATATGAGTCCAGATATTTTGGTAAATAATGCTGGCATCACTAAAGATAATTTAATGCTTAGAATGTCGGAGCAAGACTGGAATGATGTAATAAATATTCACCTAACAGGCCAATTCAAGTTAATGAAAAAGTTTGTTAGAGGGATGCTTAAAAATCGTTGGGGTAGAATTATTAATATATCATCTGCTGCTGCTGCCATAGGAAATAAAGGACAAGCAAATTATGTTGCAGCCAAAGCTGGAATAGAAGCAATGTCTAAATCGCTAGCTAGAGAAGTTGGCTCTAAAAATATTTGTGTCAATTGCATAGCTCCAGGTTTTATAGAGACAGATATGATTGATAACCTAGGAAAAGATTATCTTGATGGCATTTCATCAGAGATTCCTTTGCAAAGATTGGGCCATGTTGAAGAAGTTGCTAGTTTGGTTAAATTTATTTCTTCAGACGAGGCGAGTTATATTACTGGACAAACCATACACATTAATGGTGGCCTATATATGTAATAAAATTATAATCTAAAAGATTTTTTTTTAGTTTCGTATATAATCACATTTGTTAAATTTAAGAGGTTCATATGAGCAGCACTGAAGATAGAGTTCGCAGAATTGTGTGCGAACAACTTGGAGTTGGAGAAGAAGAAGTAACTATTAGCGCATCTTTCATAGATGATTTGGGTGCGGATTCTTTAGATACAGTAGAGCTTGTGATGGCTTTTGAGGAAGAATTTGAAATAGAAATTCCTGACGAAGAAGCAGAAAAAATAGCTACTGTCAAAAACGCAGTCGATTACATCGACTCAGCATCCTAACTTTTATTAGATTAAATGGCACAAGGAAGGCGAGTAGTTGTTACTGGCCTCGGGTCTATCTGTCCCGTTGGGAATTCTGTACCTGAATCCTGGGCTAATATCAAAGAAGGGGTAAGTGGTGCAGAGCTTATATCTAAATTTGATACCGAGAACTATGCGACAAAGTTTGGAGCAACAGTTAAAAATTTTGATTCAATTGAGTGCATAGATAAGAAAGATATACGAAGAACCGATCTTTTTATTCAATTTGCTTTAGCCGCATCCCATGAAGCTATAAATGATTCTGGACTTTTAAGCTCCGATTATGATCACGAAAGAATAGGGGTTTCAGTTAGCTCCGGAATAGGCGGACTTGAGATGATTGAAGAAAATGCAATTATTTTAAAAGAAAAGGGCCCGAAACGAATTTCTCCTTTTTTTGTACCAGGATCTATTATTAATATGGCTTCTGGAAACATCGCAATCAAATATAATTTTAGAGGTCCAAATCTTTCAATGGTTTCAGCTTGCTCGAGTGCCGGTCATAGCATTGGATTGTCTGCAAGAACTATTGCTTATGGAGACGCTGATATAATGATAGCTGGCGGAGCAGAAGCAGCTATGTCCCCTTTGGGAATGGCAGGTTTTAATGCAGCTAAGGCGCTATCAACCAGAAACGAATCACCTAAAGAAGCCAGTAGACCTTGGGATAAAGAAAGGGATGGATTTGTTTTAGGAGAGGGCGCTGGAGTTTTAGTACTAGAGGAATTTGAATCAGCTAAAAAAAGATCAGCAAAAATCTACGGCGAAGTTATAGGTTTTGGACAGAGTGGGGATGCCTATCACATTACAGCCCCTGCTGAAGATGGAAGAGGAGCTAAATCTGCCATGAAAAATGCTTTAAAAGATAGTGGATTAGATGCTTCTGAAATAGCCCATATAAATGCACATGGAACCTCAACTCCTTTGGGAGATATTATTGAATCTCAAGCTATTAGAGAGGTATTTAAAAATAGTGCTGACAATATTTTAGTTACCTCTACTAAATCTATGACAGGTCATTTATTAGGCGCTGCAGGAGCTGTTGAATCTATTTATAGTATCTTAGCTATGCAAGATAGTTTGATTCCTCCAACAATAAATTTGAATAATCCGGATAATGAGGCTGGTTTGAATTTAGTTGCTAATACAGCTATTGATAAAAAAATTACCACAGTTATGAATAATACTTTTGGATTTGGTGGAACCAATGTTTCACTTATATTTAAAAAGATATAATAGGTGCGTTCTTTAATTGTTTTATTTTTTCTTTATTTCTTTCTATTTATTTCATTCTTTTTTTTAAAAGAAGCAAACCTAAAAAATGATTTTTATATTTATATAGAAGATGGAGATTCTCTAACTTCTATCAAAGATAAATTAGCAGATAAGAATATTTTCTTTCCATCAATCGTTGATTTAACTTTCTTTTTAAGTGGAAGAGATGAGCTTCTTCGAAAGGGAGAATATAAAATTAATAGTACTGATAATTTACTGTTAATTTCTTATAAACTTTATTTTGGCAAGATTAATTTTAGATCTTTTTATATACCTGAAGGTGCTGTTCTATCGAGCTACCTCAGTAAAAAAGAAATAAAAAACTTTTGCTTGTTTAAAGGGTTTGAAAGATGTCAATTAGAAGGCTTATTACATCCAAATACTTATTTCTTTGAATTAGGAGATGATATAAATATTCTATTGAACAAGGCTTTTAATAGACAATTGGAGATTGCAACATCAAATTTCAAAAAGAATAATTCAATGCTTCCTATAAAAAGCATAAAAGAACTAATAATCGTTGCTTCAATTTTAGAAAAAGAATCATGTCCGGAAGAGAGATCGATAATATCTGGTGTAATCTATAATAGACTTAAAAAAGAAATGAAGTTACAAATTGATTCGACGGTAATTTATGGAATAGATAATTTCGATGGTGATCTTACAAGGAAAGATCTAAGAAAAAAAACTCCATTTAATTCATATACTAACTATGGTTTGCCACCTCATCCAATTGCATCAGCTTCAGAGAGTTCAATATATGCTGCAGCGAATCCAAGCAAACATAACTTTTTGTATTTTGTGAGCAAAGGTAATTGCGAACATTATTTTTCTGAAAATTATAATGACCATCTAAATGCTGTTAAAAAATACCAACTTAATTAAAAGAATGTTTATCACTTTAGAAGGAATTGAAGGCTCGGGAAAATCAACATTAATAAAAAATTTGAATAATTACCTATCAAATTTAGATATAGATGTTTTATTTACGCGAGAACCAGGAGCCACAAATACAGGCAAGAATATAAGAAATTTATTACTATCCCCTGATACGGATTTAAGCTCAGAAGCAGAATTGTTGCTGATCATGGCAGATCGAGTAGAGCATATTAAAAATATAATCACACCTAACCTCAATCTGAATAAATTAGTTGTTTCTGATAGATATATAGACTCTACAATTGCATATCAGGGGGGCGGTAGAAAAATCAATGTAAAATTAATAAAGTCATTGATAAAAAGTTTAAAAATGCCTGTGCCTGACTTAACTTTTTTAATAGATGTAACTGTGGAAACAGGATTATCACGAGCAAAAGATAGAGCCGAGCTTGATCGATTTGAAGTAGAAGAAATGGACTTTCATGAAAGAGTAAGGAGGGCATATTTAAAAATTGCTGAACAGGAGCCAGAGAGAGTTATTAAAATAAATGGAAATCAAGATGAAGTAGCTGTGTTCAATGATGTTAAGCACTTTCTTGAGATGAAATTAACAGATAATGAATAATTCTTTTTTTCCTTGGTTTGAAAATTATTTAGATTTTTTTAATAACGATAATTTAGTGCATGCTCATTTAATTTCTGGAAAAAAAGGAATAGGTAAGTATTCTTTCACTAAGCTTTTGGCTAAATCTATATTATGTTTATCCTCTGAAGAGTTATTTAAACCATGTGATAATTGTAATTCTTGTAAAACTTTGGAATCAAAATCTAATCCAGATTTTTATGAAGTCTGTCCTGAAAATGAAGGCGGAATGATAAAAATTGGTCAGTTACGAGGAGATTCTAAAAAAGATGGTGACGAGAAAGGAATCATTAAATTAGCTTTTGAATCACCATTATTATGCAAAGCCAAAGTAATTATCATAAATGAAGCGGATTCTATGAATATGGAATCACAGAATTTAATTCTTAAGACGCTTGAAGAACCACCTAAAAACACTTATATTTTTCTTGTTTCCTCTAAGCCGTTCTCATTAAAAGCAACCTTATTGAGTAGGTTAAATCATACTCTCATAGCAGAACCATCAACAGAATCTTTAGAAAACTGGATTAAAAAGAAAAATATTGTTTTCAAAAATGAAGATATTCAGATTTTAAAATATTTAAATTTAAATAATCTTTCAGAAGATTCTATCTTGGATATAAGAGAGAAAATTAATAACTTTTCAGAGGATTTATCTAATACTGCATCAGCAAAAAAAATAGAAAAAATAGCAAATGATTGGGATGATGAGTTTCTTTCAAAGAGATTAACTTGGTTTTTAGAGGTAATTCTTAGTTCTATTTACCTTAAGCTTGATGTTATTCATGATAAACCTGAGCATTTTTCAAAAAATATAAATTATTTAACCAAAGAAAAGTCTTTAATCGAACTTTTTGATTACACTAAAAAAATAAATGATTATTTATCAGATTTATCAAGAGGGATAAATTTAAATCATAAAATTCAAATAAAATCCTTATTATCTAATTACTAATTTTTATAAAAAAGATTTTTAAAGCAATTAATGCTTAAATTTACTCAATATGAAATCTTTTAAAATTTTCTTTTCTTTAATTTTTCTCTCTAGCATCTCTTTGGCAGAAAATAATATTTACGAATTAGAAGTAATTGCCGATAATTTGGATCATCCTTGGAGTGCGGTATCACTTCCTTCGGGAGATATTCTTGTTACTGAACTACCTGGAAATATAAAATTAATTTCTTTAGATGGTTCTAAAATTATAAATATAAAGAATATTCCTGAGGTTCTGTTTGCAGGGCAAGGGGGTCTTTCCGATATAACAATTCATCCAGACTATAATCAAAACGGTTGGATATATTTTTCTTATTCTGCTTATTCAGATGACGATAGGGAATTGAATACTTTATTTGTAGATCGAGCTAGAATTATAAATAATTCATTAGTGGACATAGAAAATATTTTTAAAGCTAACGCTGAGAGAAGAGCGCCGGTTCACTTTGGGGCTAAATTACTTTTTCTAAAAGATAGATCCTTATTGATTACTAGTGGAGATGGTTTTGATTACAGAGAATTAGCTCAAAAACTAGATAATCACTTCGGCAAAATTATTAGAGTCTTGGATGATGGTCAAATTCCTAAAGATAACCCTTTTTTTAACAGGTCAGATGCATTGCCTGATATCTGGGCATATGGAATTAGAAATCCTCAAGGAATGTATTTAGATCAAAATGATGTGGTTTTTGAAAATGAACATGGTCCTAGAGGAGGAGATGAATTGAATATTATAAAGCCTGGAATAAATTATGGATGGCCAGCGATAACTTATGGCATAGATTATATCGGAGCTAAGATATCACCATTTACTGAAAAGTCAGGAATGGAACAGCCAATTCACTACTGGACTCCATCAATAGCTCCTTCTGGAATGACTATTTATGAAAAGGATCTATTTCCTGAATGGAAAAATAAAATATTTGTTTCATCTTTAGTCTTTAGTGATGTCAGGATGTTGTCTCTAAATAAAGAGAATTTAATTACAAAAGAACAAAGTCTTTTTAAAGAAATTGGCAAAAGAATTAGGAATGTTTTGACTCTCCCATCGGGCGAACTTTTGCTCATAACTGATAAAGAAAATGGTCAGCTCATTCGTGTAAAAAGAAAATAATTATGAAATTTTTAAGATTAAGCTCCATTTTGTTATTTTCAGCATTAATTGCAGCCTTTTTAGCGACACCAATCACTACAATTAGTTACTCAATTTGGCTAGTCAGTTTGGATATGCCAATGACTTTAGGTCTTTTTATCGATAGTCTTATTCATGATTGGCTTAACTTAGGAGTGGTGCTTTTGCTTCTATTTTTAATAGGATTTCTAATAGCCTTTTTAATTACCGCCTTAATTAGGAAATATTTTAAAGTTACTTTTTTTAGTGAATCAATGTCATATGGCATAGCCGGCGCATCAACTATTTTTCTAATTTTATATCTAACAGTAGAATTGATATTTCAAACTCAAATGATTGGCGGGAATAGATATATGATTGGTTTTTTAGCTCATATATGTGCGGGTTTTGTTGGAGGCTATTTTTTTGGTACATTTTTAAAAAAAGTGTAATAAAATATCTTTATGAGTGAATTAGCAAAATTTAGAGAAATGACAAAAGGAACGGCTGAAGACTATGCTCCGATTGCCGAAGCTGCCATGGAGCATGCAGTTAATCTACCTGAAAGAATTATTCAACATCTTGAAATGCTTAAGGGAGATCACGGTGGGTTTGCTGTTGATCGCTATACACATTGTCTTCAGACAGCAACTAGAGCTTATAGAGACGGCAGAGATGAGGAATATGTTGTTTGTGCTCTCCTGCATGATATTGGAGATATTCTGGCTCCTGCTAATCATGCAGATTTTGCCGCTACTTTATTGGAGCCTTATATTTCGGACAAAAATTTCTGGATTATGAAACATCATGGAATTTTTCAAGGTTATTATTTCTTTCATTTTTTAGGATTGGATAGGAATATGAGAGATAAGTACAAGGATAGTGAGCATTGGAAAGATTGTGTAACTTTTTGTGCAAAATATGATCAAAACTCTTTTGATCCAGAGTACGATACATTGCCGATAGAAACTTTTATGCCAATGTTAAAAAATGTTCTTTCTCAAACTAAAAAATCTATTTATAAACAAGCTTCTGCTCCTGAAGGAACAAGTTAAACAGGTTCGCCTTTCTTAGATACTTCATCGTCATGTGCGATTTTTGCTTCGATTAACTTGGGCATTAACGAATTGAGTTGGTCTAAATTCCAAATATCCTTACTTTTAAAAGACTTTATTACCGCTGGCTGTTGCATAATTCCAACAGTTCCTTGAGATATGTGAAAGATTTGATTCGTAATGTCCTTTGCTTCATCAGAACATATCCAAGCAATAATAGGGGCTATTTGTTCTGGACCTTGTGTCCAATTATCTAAATCTATTTCTCTTCCGGCTGCTTTCATTAAATCTATCGTCAGTCTAGTTGCTGCACCTGGAGATATAGTATTCACTGTGCATTTGTATTTAGCCATTTCCATTGATAGCGATCTTGAAAAACCAGCAATTCCAGCTTTTGCGGCTCCATAATTTGTTTGTCCAAAATTTCCAATCAAACCAGAAACTGAAGACATATTTATAATTCGACAATCAAGTCTATTTGTTTCTCTTATATATACAGCAAAAGGTTTTGTACAATTAAAGTGGCCTTTTAAATGAACCGCCATAATGGCATCCCAATCTGCTTCTTCCATTTTGAAGAGAGTTTTATCTCTTAAAATACCAGCGTTGTTAATTAAAATATCAACGGAGCCAAACTTTTCTAAGGCAGATTTAAAGATATTTTGACCGCCAGAAAATGAATCAACGCTATCATAATTTGCTAATGCCTCACCCCCAGTTTCTTTTATCTCCTCTACAACTTGATCAGCAATTTTAGTCTCGCCACTTCCATCTGGATTAGCTCCCAAATCATTTACCAAAATTTTAGCTCCTTGACGAGCCATGAATAAAGCAGTTTCTTTGCCTATACCTCTTCCTGCTCCTGTGATTATTGCAACTTTATCCTTTAATATAGTCATAGTTTCTCCTAACATATAAGTATAATTACCTTAACATTATGAAAGATTCTATCGCGAAAGGTGTAAGTAATTTAACCTTAATTCTTTATTCCTCCGGTTCCGGAACAATGGGAGTTAATGCGATTATTTTTGGTACTTGGGTCCTATTCTTTTACAATCAAGTTTTAGGTCTAAGTGCTGTTTTAGCATCACTAGCTATAGGTATCTCGTTAATTTTTGACGCAATCTCAGATCCAATAGTTGGGGCGTGGTCTGATAGATTAAAATCAAGATGGGGAAGAAGACATCCTTTTGTCTACTTAAGCATTCTACCTTTAGCACTAGGTTTTTATTTTTTATTTTCCGAACCCAAGTCATTAGATCAAGACTATCTTTTTTGGAGATTATTAATTTTAGTCTTGCTAATAAGAATTTCTTTAACTTTTTACGAGACCCCAAGAGCTGCTTTGGGTCCTGAACTGACCAAGGATTATGATCGAAGAAATTTTGTAAACGCATGGGCTTATGCAATTGCAGTATTTGGTTCAATCATTCTTTCTTTTGCAATGTATAAGTTTTTTCTTGTTGAAACAGAATCTTTCAAAGGAGATATGGCTTTTATGAACCCAGATTCATATAAATATCTTGGAATATTTTCAGCTATTTTAATTATTATTTTTGGCTTGATTTCATCTCTTAGTACGCACAGATTTATTCCTGAGCTGCATCAGCCTGAATTCAAAACTATATTTTCTCTAAAAAAATTATTAAAAGAAGTTTTAGAGTGTTTTTCGAATAGATCATGGCTGGCTATGTTGATTGCGGGAGGTTTTTATGGATTGAATACTGGAATCTCAAGTGGATTAAGTACTTATACAAATAAATATTTTTGGCAATGGACACCAGATGTTTTGGCTTTATTTCCACTAGTAACAGGAATAGCGACAATTTTTGGGGCAATTTTTGCAATTACTTTAGCTAAAGGAAGAGAAAAAAGAAATGTCTGTATTACAGTTTTTTCAATAGGTATTTTAACGTCACCAATACCTTTCGCCCTTAGATTGCTTGATCCTCATACAGATTTAATTTTATTTCCAGATAATGGCTCTGACTTAATCTGGTGGATTTTAATTATTTATACAGCAATAGAAGATATGTTAAGAGCTATGGGTTTTGTATTAGTTATTTCAATGATTTTTGATGTTGTTGAAGACAGTCAAGTGAAAACTGGAAGAAGGGATGAGGGAATTTTCATGACAGGACCAGGTCTTATTCAAAAAGTCTTATCTGGTTTGGGGATATTCATCTTAGGACTGGTTCTTCAATATATTGGTTTTGATCTTCAAACAGCAAATCAAGAAATTGATAAGACGCCCATAGATCAATTAGTTTTGTTTCAGATTACAGTTCAACCAATTTTACTCTTAGCTGGAACTTGTTGTTTATTTTTCTATAATATATCTAGAGATTCTCATCGTGGAGCAGTTAACGAGCTTGGGTACAAAGATTAAATAATGTTTTTTCCTATTGCAGACGATAATCCAAGCAGCACAAAGCCTTATATCACCTATAGTTTAATTGGCTTGTGTACTTTTGTATTTTTTTTACAAATTCTTTCAGAAATGAATCCTCAAATTTATATGAATTTTGGATTTATTCCTGCAAATTTTTTCAATTCTAATTCTATTATCACTTCTTTATTTCCAATGATTTCCTCTATGTTTGTGCATGGAGGATTTGCTCATATAATCGGTAACATGGTTTATCTTTGGATATTTGGCGACAACGTTGAAGATTCAATGGGCAGGCTTAAATTCATTATATTTTATTTACTTTGCGGAGCTGCAGGGGCTTTACTGCAAGGTTATGTAGATCCTCAATCAAATATTCCTATGGTTGGAGCCAGTGGAGCAATTGCTGGAGTTTTAGGTGCTTATTTGCTCTTATTTCCGAGAGCTAATGTTAGATGTCTTATATTTATAATTATAATTATTCAGATGATTAGAGTCCCTGCATTCGTTGTCTTAGGAGTCTGGATAGTAGGGCAATTTTTCAATATACCTGGTTCACTAGAAAGCTCTGGTGGAACGGCTTATTTTGCACATATAGGGGGATTTTTAGCTGGAATGATATTGATTCCCTTTTTTAAAAAATCCAATGTAAGATTGTTTCAAAGAAGAGTTTCTAAATCTTGGGGTCTCTGATAATAATTTTAATTTAAGACAGGGGCGAAACAAGTTTCAAAATAAAGATTTTTTAGATAAGTTTATAGAAAAATCAGAAAATGAAATCAAAAAAAGAAAATGAATTTATTTCTTAGAGTTAGCTTTTGGGTATTCGGTTTGCTTTTCACTTTGCTATTCATCATAGGTGTTTATTATTTTGCCTTCTTTTCAAATTTTTTTTGGAACTCTGGAGGAAGCTGGGTTTAATGTTAAGAAATCTTATCCAGATCAACTACTGCAGTCTAAAATTCAATCACAGTTAAAACATACAAATTCTAATAAGCAAATTGTATTTGGTGATACTCACGTGCATTCAACTTATTCAACGGATGCTTTTTTATGGAGCTTAAAAACTTTTAATGGGGAAGGTCCGCATTTAATGGCTGAAGCATGCGATTACGCAAGATTTTGTTCAGCTATAGATTTTTGGGTTAATACTGATCATGCAGAAGCAAGCACTCCCAAGAAAATGGTCTGAAACAATCAAGGCTGTTCAGAATTGTGATGCGGTTAATGAAAACGATAGAGCTAAAGATTTGATCAGTTTTGTAGGGTACGAATGGACTCAAATTAATCCATCAGACAAAGATGATCACTATGGACACAAAAATGTGATGTTCTTAGAAACCGATCGAAATCTCCTTCCCAAATGTTCCTTTCGGAGCTTCTGGATATACATCGGGTGGTTTTAGAGATGCAGAGGGTTTGAATAAAGCTAAATTAAATATGCTTTCAGCTTCTGTAGTAGATTTTTCTAACAGAGAAAGGTATGCAGATTTTATAGCTTTTTACGAAGAAGTTCTTGCTAATCCAGATTGTGATATCAGTGATTTGAGTTATTTAAATTGTTATAAATCGGTCCACACTCCTAAAGATTTATTTTCAATATTAGAAACTGTTAAATCGGACTCAATAGTAAATACCGCATGGTAATGCTTGGGGCTATTATACTCCGACAGAATCAAGCTGGGATAAGCAATTAGTAAATAATATGCATGATTCTTCGAAACAAATTTCAATAGAAATTTTTTCTGGCCACGGAAACTCTGAAGAATACAGAGACTGGAATGCAACCATAAGCAAAAATGGAACAAAAGTATGTCCGGAACCTACAGATAATTATCTTCCCTCTTGTTGGAGACGCTGGACAATTAATTAAAGAAAGATGTTTGGCTAATGGTTCTAGCGAAGAAATTTGCTCATCCAGAGCAGAGTTAGCTAAACAATCTTACATAGAAGGAGGTCAATACGGTCACTGGTCAGTTTCGGGTGCCGATCCATCAGATTGGTTGGATTCTGGACAATGTAAAGATTGTTTTGTTCCTGCTTTTAATATGAGGCCTAGCGCTTCAGTTCAATATGCTCTTGCCCTAAGAAAATTTGAAGGCGATAAAGTTAATTCATTTGATTTTGGATTCATTGCTTCGAGCGATAATCATCGAGCTAGGCCGGGAACCGGATATAAAGCGATAGATAGGTTAGTAACAACTGAAGCAAATGGACCATCTAGTGAATTTTTTTATAAAAATACTTACCCAGAAGAAATTAAATCTGATATGCCATGGGAGGTCATACCAAGCGAAATTAATACAGCTAGCGAATTAACAATGTTTGAAGCAGAAAGACAGTCTTCATTTTTTACAACTGGAGGTCTTGCAGCTGTCCATGTCTCCCAAAGAAGTAGAGAGGGAATTTGGGAGGGCTTTAAAAAAAAGGAAACCTATGCAACCAGTGGTCCTAGAATTTTATTGTGGTTTGATCTTATAAATTCTAAAGATGGCCGAATTCCTATGGGCTCCAAAATAGAACTTTCTGAAAATCCCACTTTTGAAGTAAAGGCAGTAGGGTCGTTTAAGCAAAAACCTGGATGCCCTGATTTAGGTCTTTCAAAGGCAGATAATGAAAAAGTGATGAAACTCTGCAAAAACGAATGTTTTAACCCTTCTGAGGAGAGAAGAGAAATAAGTAGACTCGAAATAATAAAGATTACTCCTCAAAACTATAACGACGAACCAGTCGAAGACCTGATTAAGGACGTCTGGAAAGTTCATGAATGCAAAGCAAATTCTGGAGAATGCAGATTTAGATTCACAGATTTAGAATATTCTAAAAATGGAAGGGATAGTCTTTATTATGTTAGGGCAATAGAAGAGCCTTCTTTAAGAATTAACGGTGGTAATTTAAGATGTGACTATGACGAAAATGGTAATTGTAAGAAAGTTAATATTTGCTATGGTGGATTTCAGACTAATAGAGATGATAACTGCACAATGCTTTCTGAAGAAAGAGCATGGTCTTCGCCGATTTATGTTAATCAAATAAATTAATGTCCACACAAAAACTTCCATTACTAACAAAGTTTCTTTATGGATTTGGTTCTATGTCTTATGGAATTAAAGACAACGCTTTTGCTTATTTTTTACTCTTTGTGTATGTTCAAATATTTGGCTTATCTCCTGATTTAGCAGGATTAGCAATTCTACTTATGTTAGTTTTTGACGCATTTTCAGATCCTTTAGTAGGTTATTTTTCCGATAGACATCAATCAAAA
>CASICS010000019.1 GCA_949373255.1 uncultured SAR86 cluster bacterium
AGACAATAAAGGAGCAATCCCTTTTTTCTTTTACTCTATAATTTACTTAACTTTACTTTTTGTATCCATGATAATGGATAGGATAATTTACCCACTATGACTAATAACAAAGGAATAACCTATACAGTAATTTCATGCCTGGCAATCATCTCAATGGTGATAGGTCTTTTTGTGTACAGTACTGTAGCTGAAAAGGAACTGACTAAGGATCAGTATAAACTTTTAAAATTCTACCAACTCAATACAAAAAGGGAGCTTACTCCTTTTAGCCTTCTTAATAATGACAAACCATTTACGCAAGATAACTTAAAGGGTAAATGGGATTTGGTCTTTCTGGGTTTTGCATCGTGTCCAGATATGTGCCCGATGACTATGAGGAAATTGGCTATGACAGCAGATATTTTAAAAAAAGACCCTGAAGTTTTGAAAAAAATAAATTTTATTATTCTTTCAATAGATCCTGATAGAGATAGCTCAAAAACAATGAGTGAATATGCTGAAGCTTTTAACCCAAGTTTTATAGGTCTTTCAGGCGGTATAAAAGATATTTATCAACTTTCACTAAATTTAACTCTTCCATTCACTCCCATAATTGATTCGGATGAAAAAAATTATGATATGGACCACAGCATGAACCTTGCTTTGATAGACCCTAATGGAAAATACTTTGGGTTCTTTAAAACACCTCACAAGCCCGAAGACATGGCAGAGGTTCTAGAGAGTGTTGTAAAATTTTCTAACTAAAAACCAAGCATCTGTATATGTGACAGACTGTCGCTTTACTTCTTTGTTTAAATATAATAAATTTTCTACTTGAGAATTAATCTCATTAACTAAAAGGGAGAAAAAATGACAGAACTTGATATTTGGAATAATTTCCAACAAGGAAGAATGGTAGATGCACTAGCTTTTATAGGTATCATCATTGCAGTCTGGTTATCATTAAGAATAGCCAACATGACAAGAGAGAACGAAGAGACCAACTTGCTAAATAAGATATTAGGAACGGTTTTTGGACTTTCTGTGGTTTGGGGTTCATTTATAGCTTTCGCTAATGCAACTGCGACTTGGGTAATTACGGCAAGAAATATTAGTAATTTAGAAAATCCTGCTGATCCAGAAGGAGCGCAGAGGTTTATAGACTTTGTTGGCACTACTGAATGGTCTGGATTACCTTCTATTACAGGTATGATTTGGTTAGCAGTTATTACGGTAATGATCTTGGGTCTGATTTGGGCTCCAAAAAAATAAATAGGAGAAATAATGGACATAACACAAGTATCAGAAGTAAGCATAGCCTTGCTTCAAATGAATGCTATTTTCTTTGTAGGAAATGTCGTTCTTTTATGGATGGTTTTTAGAGGAGTTACTAATGCTAATCTCTATGGAGCCAATACTTTTTCAAAAGTTATTCACTCAATAATGTCACTTTGCATTGTAGCTTTTAATTTGAATACATATGGGAACATTACCTCTGTTGTAAATAATTGGGCTTATGCTTTAACAGAGTCAGGTGAAGAGTTATCTGGAGGATTGAAATTATTTGCTGAAAATATGAATGCTACAAGTTATTCGACCGGCTCATTAATTCCTACAGATCCTTTAGGAATAATATTTTGGTCAGTAGTTACTGTTGGACTAATTGGCGGTATGTGGTCAGCACCAGAACCTAAGGAGTAAATGAATATAAAAAAGGGGCTTAAAAGCCCCTTTTTTTATTTGTAATACTACATCTCTATAACTACTTTTCCAGTAGCTTTTCTATTTTCTAAAGAAGCTATTGCTTCAGCTGCATCATCTAAGGAATAGCTCTTAGTAATTTGTGGTTTTAATTTTCCTTCAGCATGAAGAGCAAATAACTCGTCAAAGTTTTGAGAGTTTTCTTCAGGCTCGGCGCCGGTAAATCTGCCCCAAAACACCCCTACTATTGAACATCCTTTTAGAAGGGCTAAGTTAGTTGGGACTTCGGGAATAGGCCCACTAGCAAAACCAATCACTAAGACTCTTCCTTTCCAATTAATACATCTCATGCACTGCATGAATATGTCACCACCAATTGGATCATAAATTACATCTGCACCCAATCCACCCGTTAAAGCCTTAACTTTTTCCTTAAGCTCGCCGTCACTGTAATTAATAATCTCATCGGCACCTAAGTTTTTAGCAATTTCTAATTTTTCGTCACTACTGGCTGCCGCTATGACCCTGGCACCCATTGCTTTACCAATTTCAATAGCAGTTGTGCCAACACCACCACCTGCACCAGTAACCAATAAAGTTTCACCTGCTTGTAACTGTCCGCGTTGTTTAAGTGCGTAATAGGTAGTTCCATAATTTAAAGGAAACGCAGCACCATCCTTAAAATCCATTGAATCTGGAAGAGGCATCAACGTCATTTCAAAGGCTAATACTTTCTCAGCTATCCCGCCATTTCCTGTCATAGCGATGACTCTGTCTCCTATTTTCCAATCGACAACGCCTTCGCCAACTTCACTAATAATCCCAGCAATTTCACCGCCTGGTGAAAAAGGAAAAGGAGGTTGAAACTGATATTTCCCCTGAACAATAAGGACATCTGGAAAGCTTACTCCAGCTGCTTTTACGTCTACAATAACTTGTCCCGCTTCCGCGCGAGGATCTTCTATTTCTTCTACTTTATGAGAATCTACTGGACCAAACTCTCTACATACGTATGCTTTCATAAGTCTCCTTTGTCAATTGTATAAATTTTATCATGTTTAGACTTGCTCTCTAGAGAACTTTAATTTAACTAATTAAATAGATTTTAAATAATCATCTAAAAAGATATCAAATGAAATTTCTTCTTTTGCTTCTAAACTACTTAAATCTAATAAAGATTTTTTTGCAGCATCTTCATATTTACTTAAGTCAAAATTAGATTTATTAAAGAATTTTTTATTTTCTTGATAATAATTATTATTAAACTCTTCCCAATTCCAATTATTTTCCGACATTTCTTTAATAATTCTCCCAGATGGAGTTTTATCAGAATCTTTTAATTTAGATTCTTGAGTCTCAATAGATTTTAAGATTTTTTCTTTCAAATCATTAGCTTCAGATGGAAGAGCACCCACATAAGATTTCATCTTATGAATTATATTTTCTGCTGCTTTCGCTAATGAAATGCTTTTATTATTAATTTTTAACTGCAGGCTTGGATTTCTGCCTTCTTTGACAACTAATTGCCAGTTACGAAGCATTTCAATTATTTCGTCTTTGTCACAAGGTTTATCATCATCGATCAAGGAAACCATTAAAAACGTTTCCAAGAAATAAGCTGTATCTAGATCAATGCTATTGTTAAGGAAGGGATTATTATCCATACACCTAACTTCAACATACTCTATGCCTTTATCTCGCAGAATATTAATAGGCCTTTCACCACTGTTAACAACTCTTTTGGGTCTTATAGAGCTGTAATATTCATTTTCTATTTGAATGATGCAGTCATTTATTTGTAAGTACTCTTCTCCAGTTCTTATTCCAATCTTTTCATAAGGCAAAAACTTCTTGGTAAGAGCTAGTTTTAGATTATCAATATATTCACCTAGACTGTTATAAGTTATATGAAGATCATCTTGTGCTTCTGACATATAGCCTAATTCACTCATTCTTAGAGAAGTTGAATACTTTAGGTAAGAATCATCTTTATTAAGAGGTTTTAAGAAGTTTTTACGATTACCGATAAAGGTATTAGGAACTACAGGACTGGCGCCAAAAAGATAAAGCAATAGCCAAGCATTTCTTCTGAAATTCCTTACCAGGCTTAAGTATTTTTCATCTTGGAATGTTTTAGAGTGAACGCCTTTATTTTCCCAGGTTGTGAAAAACTCATTGGTGAGTGAGAAATTATAATGAATACCAGATACACACTGCATCATGCTTCCATACCTTAAGCTCAATCCCTTTCTATATAGTTCTTTAAGCTTTGCTGAATTAGAAATTCCATATTCAGCTATTCTTATTTGATTTTCGTTCTCTATTGAACAAGGAATGCTACCAGGCCAAATGACATCAGCAATATTACGATGGGAAAAAGCCAAGACTTCTTCGAGGTCTTTTAATGACTCTTCAACTTTAGATTTTTTATGAGTTATTACTTCCAGTAAAGATTCTGAAAAATCAGTAGTTATGAAAGGGTTAGTTAAAGCAGCGCCTAACTCTTCTGGATGATCAGATGAAGAAATTGTGGAGTCTAAAACTCTCAAAGATTCCTTTTCTATTCCTCTTTCAGAGTACTTCGTATAATTCAATAAATTTAAATCGCTAAAATAATTTAACGTATCTTTGAAGCTTTCAGACATGAGTTTTTATAAAACAAATTGGTGCTTAAATAAAGAAAATTTTAAGTTTCTTAAAGAATTTTATCTCGATGGTCCTGAAGCCAATATTTCATCAGTGACATCAAATTTAGAAATATTATCGCTAAATTTTTGAGCTAGCTCTTCTGCTGCTTTTTTATATTCACCTTTATCGGTCCAAGTATCAGAAGGATTTAGAAGCTTGGTATCTACTCCTTCTAGCTCCGTAGGAATTTCTACATTCATAATATCTAGATTTGCTTTGGGTGAATCATTAATAGCACCAGACTGAATAGCCTTAATAATATTTCTTGTTGTTGGAATATTGAATCTTTCACCAACACCATAAGCTCCACCGGTCCAACCAGAATTCACTATGAAAACCTTGCTATTGAATCCGTCTATTCTCTTCATCAAAAGGTCTGCATACACCTGAGCCTTTCTAGGGAAGAATGGAGCCCCAAAACAATTAGAAAATGTTGATGATATTTCAGCAGTCGAACCTAGTTCCGTCGAACCAACTTTCGCAGTATAGCCACTCAAAAAATGATACGCAGCTTGCTCTTTAGTTAAGATTGATACGGGAGGCATAACACCTGATAAATCACAGGTTAGAAATATTATATTTTTTGGTTCCCCGCCATAATTTTTTTGTAAGTGTTGCTCAACATGACTAAGCGGGTAGCAGGCTCTCGTATTTTCGGTTAAAGATTGATTTGTATAATCTACCTCTAAAGTTTTACGATCAAATATTACATTTTCTAAAATAGTTCCATTTTTAATAGCATTCCAGATTACTGGTTCATTTTTTTGAGATAAATCTACTGTTTTCGCGTAGCAACCTCCTTCGATATTAAAAACTATCCCATCTCCCCAGCCATGTTCATCGTCACCAATAAGCCATCGATCAGGATCGGCTGATAAAGTTGTTTTGCCGGTTCCAGATAAGCCAAAAAATAAGGAAACATCTCCTGAATCCCCAGCATTTGCAGCACAATGCATAGAGAGCACATCATCTTCAGGAAGAATAAAATTCATAATACCAAACATGGATTTTTTCATTTCTCCTGCGTAAGCTATACCTAAAACCAATATCTGTTTGGTTGAAAAGTTTACCATTACAGTCCCATCAGAGTTAGTACCATGACGAGCAGGGTCACACTTAAAACTTGGCACTGATCTTAATTGCCAAACTCCTTTACCCTTTGAATTGAAATTCTCAGGCTGAATAAAAAGACTCTGACAAAACATATTATGCCAAGCATATTCGTTCTCAATCGTTACCGGTTGGTAGTGTTCTGCGCTAGCTCCAACATGGAGGTCAGCTGTATACTTTTCTTTAGGTTTTAAATATTGTTCAGATTCATCCCAAAGATTTAAAAATACAGAAGAATCTATTGGCCTGTTGTGCTCACCCCAATCAACTACATCATGGGTTAGGGCATCATCTACTAAAAACTTATCAGCTGGACTTCTTCCTGTTCTTTCACCAGTCGTAACCACAAAAGCACCATTTTTAACCTGAATTCCTTCACCATTCTTTATGGCAATATCTAGAAGGGAATTAATTGGTAAATTGTGATTCAAAATTTTTTTCTCCTGAGTTTTTATCCTTAAAATGAAAAATTATATCCAACTTGAAGGGAAGGCTATTATGCCAAACTTTAAACATATATCATATCGTAAATAATATTAATTCCAATAAACGATATTTACTTATTATGAATAAAAAGATCACTTTTAAATCTGGAGAATTTGGGTATGTTGATTACAAATCAACCAATCCTTTTGAGTTTTATCATATTTTAAATGAATTAGAAAAAGTCGAGGAGCAAGATCTGCAAGGCTGGTTACTTTTTCCTGAAAAAGCAAAAAAACCTTATTCTTGCATGGTCTGTGTTCATCATAGTGGTGGCTGGGGGGCTGCTCAGTATGAAATGATTCAAACATTTCTTGAAAGCGGAATAGCTATTTTTCAAGTTGATAGTTTTGAAGCGAGAGGAGTAATCTCAACAGTTGAAGATCAAATGGCAGTAACTACCGCTATGTTAATGGCAGATGCATTTGAGCCCTTAAAATTTCTGTCGAAGCATCCAGATATTAATGATGCAAAAATAGGTATTTGTGGATGGAGTTTAGGAGGAGGAGCTTCCTTATATTCTGGCTGGTTGCCATTAGCTGAAAAATTAGCTCCAGATGGGGAGCGCTTTGCACTTCATCTGAGTTATTATCCAATCGCCTTGCACTGGCCTGAAGAAATGCGTTGGACCCAAGCACCAATGTTAAATTTAATTGGTGATAAAGACGATTATGCTCCATTTTCTCTTGTACAAAGACTTTCGAAAGGAATAAACGATTCAGGGTCAAATTCAAAAGATATTTTGTATCCTAACGCTCTTCATGGTTTTGACTCAATGTATCCAAAAACATTTTGGCCAGATTCGTTAGTGCCTAAAACTGAAGAGTTTGGACGTATAGATAAAAGTGGAAACATTACCTATGAAACTAAAGGAGGAGAAATTCTCTCTGGGAATAGTCCTGAAGATAGAATGAAATTATTCGAAGAATTTGCAGGTTTTGGAGCCTGGACTGGAGGAACTTGGGATCTCAGACGCGCTTGTAAAAAAGACGCAATGGAATTCCTAATGGAAAATCTTCTTTAAAAAATAAAATCCCTTTTGGAATATCTCCAATAAGCAATAGCAAACACTATAAACTCATTTATAAATACATAGGCAGTAGTGTTGTTAAAGCTGCCATCTAGGGCAAAGCTAAAAATCCTTCCAATCAAGAAACTTCCTAATAAAATAGTAAAAGTTAGATAGACTTTTTTACGTAATCTAGGTTTGTACATCGATATAAGAGACATGGTTCCTAAGATTGTGAAGAAACAATACAAGGCTCTTGTTTCGTTCAGATAGAGAAGAGTTTGAGAGGGTTCCTGAATACCAAATAAATTGGCAATTATCTCAGGAAAGAATAGGCCTAAAATGCCAAAACCGAGCCACTCAACACCGAATAGAAATAGAAAAATTTTATCTAACATTTCTTTATATTAAGATAAATTAAATCAAAATAGTAAAAAAATTAACTCCGCAAACCTGCGATGCGGTAAATTTTAAAAAATGACATAATATCGAAATAAGTAATAAATACGGAAATGATGACTCAACCCAAATTAGTTTTATATCATGCAAATTGGTCGCTTTGCAGCCAGATGGTAAGAGTTGCTTTGTACGAGAAAGGTTTAGAATTTGATCATATACCAATGAAATTATGCGACCAATATGAAGAGGCTGAAAACTTAGATAAAGATTATTTAAAAAATATAAATCCAACTGGCGTGGTTCCGGTTCTAAAAATAAATGATGAAATAGTTCGGGATAGCGCATACATAATAGAAAGGTTGGATGATATTGAAGGCAAAAATCAAATTAATCTCTGGCCGAAGGAAGCGCAAGCAAAAGAGGAATTAAGACAATGGGTTTATGATACTACTATCACTGAAGGAGTTCCCTTAGGAAAGACCTTAGGCACTGCCATTGCTATTTTTTCACTTGGTTTAGTAGAGATATTGGTAAAAGAGTTGAGCTTAAAAGCAATTTGGAAAATCATTCGAAGACACCCAAGACGAGAGAGAAAAATGGTCTTCATTTCAACGTACTTTTTTTCTATAAAAAATAAGGTTGGCCCAATGGGCTACAAGGCTTTAGTAGATTCTTTGGTTGAATTAGAAAATAATCTAGATGACGAGGGCTATCTTTTTGGCGATTTTAACCATGCTGATATCAATCTTATGTGTTGTTTTTATAGAATGGTTGATCTCAGGCTCGACTCGATTTTAGAGATGTCCGAGCTTCCTAAAATCAATAGTTACTGGGAACGATTAAAAAATAGACCAAGTTTTAAAAAAGGTATTTTAGATTTCAATGATCATGAAGAGAGTCTTAAAAAAGCCTTTCCAGATGACTTCAACCCTCATTTAGAAATTTTAAAAAGCAAAATAAAGGAAAAAGCATGAAAAAAATATTCACGGAAAGTAAAACCTTTTATGGGTTTCAAGACAAAGAAGTTTCGGATGAGACTTTAATAGAGTTATACGATTTGGTTAAAAATAATGCAACTTCCTTTAATTGCCAGCCTTTAAGAATAATCTTTATTAAATCTAAAGAGGCAAAGGAAAGACTCAAGCCTTTCATTCTAGAAACGAATCTGGAAAAAACTATGAATGCGCCAGTCACGGCAATTTTAGCTATGGATTTGTCTTTCTACGAAGACTTGCCAAGAAATTTTCCTGCTATGGATATCAGTTTTTTATTTAAAGATAATGCCGACTTCACTTATCAAACAGCATTTAGAAATTCTTCAATGCAAGGCGGCTATTTTATAAAAGCTGCCCATGCTCTTGATATAGGTACCGGCCCAATGAGCGGATTTGATAATAATGGGCTGGATGAAGAGTTTTTTGCAGAAAAAAACTGGAAAAGTAATTTCTTATGTAATCTGGGTTATGGCGATGAGGAGCAGACAAGACCTAGAGCGTCTAGGTATGAATTTGATGAAATTGGAAAGATTTTATAATTTAGTTTGATAAGTCAAAAATTAGTATTAATATCAAATATTATTTTAAGGAGATATAAAAATGAAAAAGTATATAAATTTTATTAGTTTGGTTGTAGTTTTGGGTCTTGTCGCAGCTTGTAGCAAGGATACAAGTTCACCATATGCTGCTTTAGGATCAGAAAAGTACCCGCAAAAATTTTACATGGAATACGTTCCTTGCATGCAAGGTGCAGATTATTCTTTGGAAGCTTTTAATTTAAAAATGTTGCCGTCATGGCAAGTGCTTTTGGAAGAAACAAATTCTCCTTTGGTTTCCGCATGGGGACTAGTGCATGAAGACCCTCAAGAGTCAGATACAGAAGATGGATTTTGGCAATTAGTTTGGAATTCAAAAGCTGATGCCGCTAGTGCCTGGGAAACTTGGACGGGATACGATAAAGCTAACGAATGGACAGAAGAAAATTTAAATATTTTAAACTGTAACAATGAAAGTGTTTATTCATTTGATGCATATGTCAGAAGGTCGATAGATTCTTTTGGAGAATTTGATACGACTAATTTCTCTTCCGATTACCAAGCTTGTAGTTACAACGATGGTTATGGCGCCAAAGATTTAAGAGCGACGATTGAAAAATTTGAAGATTACTTAAATTCACCAGATGCTAATAACGGTCCATATGGTTATGTAGTTCTAGCTCCAGATCCTGATAATTATCCAGCGGGACAAGAACAACCAGATTTCTTTTGGGGAAACTTTAATCAAACTGCCGAGCAAAGGGTTTTAGGGCTTGAGCAATATCTAGCCAATGCACAAGATGTTCAAAATGAATTTAATAAAATTTCTACTTGTGAAGTTGCTGAAAATTATGTGAGTGGTGAAATTCCTTTGATTTAATAAAAAAGAGGCTGCTTAAGCAGCCTTTTTTAGCTAATAATTCCAAGAAACCTTTCTATTAGCCAATAACTTCCTATTCCGCCTAGAAGGAAAGATGCGCCTGTATAAGAAAATTTTTCTAGTTTCAGTTTGTTTAAAAGCCAAATCCCTAATAAGAAAATTGGGATCATTATTAGTTGGCCGACTTCAATACCAATATTAAAAAACAACAAAGACAGCAATAACTGTTCATTGGCTATTCCTATTTCAGTTAAAGCTCCAGCAAATCCAAATCCGTGAAGCAAACCAAATCCAAAGGCCATGATCCAGGGAGCTTTTTTCTTTTTAGAATCTGAATTTATTTCTAAAGCCAAATAAATAATTGTCAAAGCAATCAGGGCTTCTATGCTGCCTGTAGGAAGCTTAATAACATTTAAAACTGACAAACCAAGAGTAATGCTATGCGCCAAGGTAAATGCGGTTATTGTTTTAAAAAGATTAGCCCATCCAAAAACTAAAAAGAGCAGCCCTAAAACAAAAATTAAATGATCAGCCCCGCCTAATAAATGATCTATCCCTAAGAAAAAGTAACCAGTTGGAAAAGTTTGCTCATCAGCGGGAATATTAATGGCAGGTACTTTTAAATTCATTAGTCCTTCAAATCTTTTGCCGTCAGAAAAATTTACAGTTACCAAGGCATCGTTCAAAACACTCAACCCGATGACACCAATTGATTGTCCTCTCAGCGTTTCAAGACAGATCAGATTAATTTTTTCTACTGAGTACTTGCCTCTTTTAAAAGGTTTTTCACTAAGAGACTCACAACTCTCTGGGAAGGTGAGGGAGGCTCTACTTCCAATTGTTTTAATTGGATACATCCAAGTAGCATCATAAGTAAAGTTACTTTTCTCGGTAATTATTAAATGAGCTGGACTGAATTCATGGCTGGAAACGTTAAAAGCTAGAAGACAGAAAATAAGGCTGATTAATTTTTGCTTAAAGCTCATTATTTGAAATTGGGATTCAAGACCACTTTATATTCTGATTTTAGTTCCTCAAGATAGCCTTTTATTTGCGAATCTCTTTCCTCTAACAAATAATCTATTTTTACTTGCGGTCTTATCTCTGCAAAAGTAGGAAGGTAGCTTTCAGATTTATCTAAAATTTTTACAAGATGAATCCCATACGAAGAAGTAATTGGACCGAGCCAAGTATTTAATTCTGACGAGTCAAAAGCTTTAAGAAAATTAATTCCAAAGTCCTTTTTGATATCCTTTTTAGATCTATTAGAAAAATTTTTACCTAGTAAAAATGGATCAGCTCCAGAATAATTATCTCCTTTTTTTATCTTACGCAAAGCTAGTTTTGATCTTTCTAATGCATCTTTTTCTATTGAAAAATAGAGATGAGTAAAACTAAATCTTTCAGGATTCTTATAAGCGTCAAGATTAGAATCATAATATCCCGCCAACGCTTTATCATCAGGATCATTGGATATAGATTCTTGCCTCAGAAAAGTAAGCTTTTGAGCCAATCGACGCTTTATGATCCTATCTTCATTATCAAGGCCCAGTCTGAGAGCTTCGCGATAGAGAATTTCTTCTTCGACTAAACCATCAATAATTGACCTAATTTCGTCGACATTTGGATCTCTACCAACCTGTATTGACCAGGCACTGACGAGACTCATTACTTCATCATTAGTAATGAAGATAGTCTTGTCTTCATCGACGGGATTGAGAAGAAGATCTATCAAAAAAATTGATAGACCAATTCCTAAAAATATAAATAGTTTTTTAGTCATTCGGCTGAGAATAATTTTTTAATTACAGCGTCAGATATTAATCATTCATTATTAACGATCTTGCAGGCGGCATTTCGTTAGATCCAGTTGGGACATACCAAATTGGAGATGACCAAGCACGCTCTTGAATGGTTGAATGTAAATCTTTTCTTGGCTTAACGCCATTGCGAAGAGCGTCCCAAGTAGACCATCGACAAGTAGGATTTTCTAAAACTCTTACATAATAGAAAGACCTATTTTTTTCATTAAAATCAGGATCAGTCCAAATTGCTTTCAATTCTGCAGAACCAACATTTTTAGAAAAAGTACAAGTCTCTATGTCAACTCTGGCACCATTATCTGGGCATCGGTTAGTTAAAGGGTTAACAGCATCCCCATTTGAACAAGCGACATCATATATCTTTTCAGAAGGATCGCCTCCTGTATTGCTTAACGTGCCTTTAATAATTTGTACTCTTTGAAGAGGTGCGCCATTTTTATCTCTTTGTGCCCATACTAAAAAACTAGGTACCTTTGAACCATCAGCTAAAATCTCACCACCCATAGTGGTACTAGATGCATACGCAGCTTTGATTAAATTTCCATCACTCAAATCTAAATCTTTAGTTTCGTATCCGCCAAAGAATCTAACCTTCATTCTATTTCCTGAAGTAGCGAATGTTTCTTTTCTGCGCATTGCAGCAAAAAGTGAATCTCTAGTATTTTCCTCTGCCCAGACTCCAGCCAATCCAGAAGCTCCCCAAGCATTAAATCCAGTTTCCAAATAAGAGCCTTGCTCATCTTTATACAAATTCGCTAAAGGATTATCAACGCCAGCAGCTAGATCAATTTGCTCTTGATCCAATGGAACCGTGCCTCGAGATTGCGGAGTACCATCGACTATCCCAATTTTTGACCAATAATTATCTTCTTTGTAAGCTCCAGCTCCAGTATGACTATCACTTGCTCCAATTAATCCAAACTTATAGGGATTTCCCTGCGACATATACTCTAGAAGCATCCCTTTCAAATAAGCTTCTCTCACGTATCCACCGGCAGGATAACTGTAAGCATTAGGTACCGAGCCAATTCGATAATCATAGATTTCAAAGTCTGCAAATTCATCATTAGGTGATAAGAGCGGGTGAGTATCTGATGTTCCTTTAACCTGAGTCATTTCAACCAAAGGCTCATTTCGCATTCTTAATTCAGCATATTCTTGAGTAATTGGCTTGCCTTCGAAGGTTTCCATTTCAAACATCTGGCCGTTGGATCCATTTGAATTATGGGGAATAGCTAAAGAATCAATACCCATTTCTCTTAAGTTATCCATCCAATTCCAAAGATCTTCAGGGTTTATCGAATCAATTCTAGAGTGTGGTCTCAAAGGAATTTGAGAGCCTTTAAAAATAACATTTCTATGTAAATTACCGTTTTCTACATCAGTTGAGGTAGTAAATTCATAAGCAGTGAAAGTAGTAAATTTACCCGGGTTATTGGCTTCTTCTGCAGCTCGAGAAATATCAGCCCAAGCCGAAGTATGGGTAGCTTGATCAAAGTTTTTAGAACCCATAGAAAGATTTTTGCTCAAAACAGCTTTCCACAAAGTAGGGTCCCACCAGCTTCTTATGTCCATAAGAGTATCCCTTACTAAAACTTGAAACATGCCCATCCTCTCGCCAGCACTTTCAACTGTTTGATTTTCATTTCTATTTAAATTATGGAAAGGTTTCGCACCAGGAAGAGTAGAGGCATAGGTGGAAGTATCTGCCCATCCATTTAACATGCCCATGAAAAAACCATGATCAGTTACAGCATAAAAATCTAGAGGCTCATCGATTTGCATATCATATCCTAGAGGATGTTTAATGGATTCACCTTGAGCATATCTATAAGCATCATCAGGAGAAGCAGTAACACCAAAAATGTAAGCATCAAATGAGTATTTGGTATGAACGTGTGTATCTCCAAAAAAAGCACTTCTATCTTCATTAAAGTTAGGTTTATCTCCATTTGAAAATGAAGCACTCCCTGAATGGTCGACAATATCTAGTCGAGTATCCGAGCAGCTAACTAAAGCCCCTAGGATTAATAAAGTTATAATTTTTCTCATTTCTTCTCCCTTTTTTTAGTTAAACAATTCTCAATTAATAGGTCTTTTAAATCAATACAATAAAAATTGTCTTAAAATAAACTCAGGCCCAAGTACTTTTGATCAAATCAGCCGCCTTTTCAGCAATCATTATAGTTGGAGCATTAGTATTGCCTCCGATAAGGGTTGGCATAATTGAAGCATCTACTACCCGAATTTTATCCAATGCATGAATTTTGAGTTCGTTGCTAACAACACTCATATCATCATTTCCCATTTTACAAGTCCCAACCGGATGATAAATAGTATCTGCCTCTTCTCTGACAACTTCCTCAATAGCCTCATCATTATTGATATCGATAGGCCTAAGATCATTAACAACATGTTTTTTTATAGGATCGGTATTTAAAATTTCCATCATCTTTTTGTAACCAATCACTAACAAATCAACATCTGCTTGTTCAGAAAGAAACCTTGGATCAATTTTTGGAGCATCGAAAGGATCTTTAGATTTAAGCGTCACTTCGCCTCTAGATTCAGGTCTAAGTAGACAAACATGAGAACTCAAGCCATTTCCATAGAGAAATTCTCGTCCGTGATCTTTAACTGGAGCAACGCAGAAATGAAGTTGTAAATCTGGAATCTCTTTTTCCGGCGATGATCTAATAAAGCCCATGCCCTCTGCAACGGTGCTAGTAAATTGACCTGTCTTAAAAAACAAATACTTTAGAATTTCTAAAGGGAATCTATAAAAAATAGATTTCAAGGAGAATCCAATGAGATCAGAACTTTTATGGGTAAAGACTTTAATAATATCAATGTGGTCTTGCAGATTTTTACCAACACCTGGAATATTCATGACAGAGTCAATCCCATGCTTCGCTAATTCGTCAGCAGGCCCAACACCAGATCTAAGTAATATTTGAGGAGAGCCAAAAGCACCTGAAGACAAGAGAACTTCTTTACCAATTTCTATGCTGAATGAATTTTTGTTTTTATCTAAACAATTGACCGACTCAGCTTTGTGACCATCAAAAATAATTTTATCAATAGTAGTGTCTGTGAAAACTGTGAGGTTTGGTCTATCCATAACTGGATGTAAATAAGCAGCTGACGCACTCCATCTCTTCCCATTTTTTTGTGTCGTTTGATAAACGCCAACACCTTCTTGATCGGCACCATTGTAATCATCGTTTAATTTATAAAACTGCGAAGCTGCTTCAATAAAATAATCTACAAATCTATTTTTGTGAGGAATATCCGTTACATTTAAGGGGCCATGCTGTCCGTGAAACTCATTATCGATAGTTTCGTTATGTTCTGACTTTTTAAAATATGGAAGCACTTCGGCATATGACCAACCTTCATTTCCAAGACTTGCCCAATGATCATAATCCCATCGATGCCCACGTACATACAACATTGCATTGATAGAACTAGACCCGCCTAAAGTTTTTCCTCTTGGCTGGTAGCCTCGTCTATGCTCTTCAGTTTCTTCTTGAATTTTATGAGTCTGTCCTATGGTATCGACTACAGAAACTGCGGGTTCAAGTTTTTTTTCTTTTGCAAAAGCTTTTTGAGGTTCAGTTACAAAAGCCCAGTTATATTTACTTGCCTCACCCATAAATGCAAACATCGCTGGAATCTTTATCATAAAACTATTGTCTTTCGATCCAGCTTCAACCAAACACACAGAATGATTAGGATTTTCACTAAGTCGATTTGCTAATACACAACCAGCAGAACCACCACCCAAAATCACAAAATCAAATTTTTCCATATTTGGCTTTTAGTCCATTGTGATAGATATCTTACCGAAGTGCTTATTATCTATTTGATGTTGAAAAGCATCTGCTAATTCGGCTAAGTCAAAAGTATCACTGATCACAGGTTTGATATCAGTCTTTTCTAAATATTCAATCATCGCAATTTGAGATTCTTGATTAGCCATTGCTATACCGCTTAGGCGAATTTGTTTTAAGAAAATTCTAGGAAGAATTATTTCGCTAACTGCAGGTCCACTCAACACTCCAATGAGAGCAATATGACCACCGAGTTTTGCAGCTCTAACTGATTCTCCAAAAGTCCCACCGCCTCCAACTTCAATGACGTGATCAACTCCTTCGTTATTCGTTTTAGCTAAAACTTCTTTTCCCCATTGAGGAGTCTCTTTATAGTTGATTAGCTCATCTGCTCCTAGCGCTTTTAGTTTTTCCAATTTTTCCTCAGAAGAAGATGTAGCAATTACTTTTGCTCCCATAGATTTTGCTAACTGCAAGGCAAAGATGGAAACGCCACCAGTTCCTTGAACTAGAACTGTTTCGCCAGATTTAAGTTTTCCCTCATCAACCAAAGCTCGCCAAGCTGTTAAACCAGCACATGGCAGGGTGGCCGCTTCCTTTAAGTTTAAATTTTTAGGTATACGCGTAATTGCGCTAGCAGGGATGGCAATACTTTCAGCAGCATAGCCATCTTGATTGTCACCAATAAAACTCAATAATTCATATTTAGGAGGACCACTTTGCCAATTTGGAAAACAAACACTCATTACTTGATCTCCAACTTTCCATTCAGTTACATCGGAACCAATTTCTGTTATCTCACCGGCCGCATCTGATAGTGGTACTCTTTTATCATCAGTTGGGATTAAACCCAGAGCAACCATAAGATCATGATAGTTTAAGCTGCTAGCTGAGATTTTTATTACGACTTCATTTGATTTTGGTTTGGGAGTATCCGCCTCACAAAGTAATAAATTTTCTAAACCGCCGGGATTTGCTAGTTGTATTTGTCTCATCTCAATATTTCCTCGTCTTAATTTTGAACTATTTTAAATTTCGTCTGTCTTTAATAAGTATCCTATAAATAAGATTAAATTGCATAGTCTTAAAAAAGTATAAAAAAGTCTTTTTTTTATAACTTTTAGTAAATTCTATATAACAATAGATAAAATTTGAGTAAAAATTAGCTTTTTGCTCTAGCTTTAAATCCTTATTTGAATATACTCAGCGGGTGTTTTGGTCAAAGAGGTAATAAAAAACATATTTTTGATAACTAAAAGTTTAAAAACAATTTTAAACATTTTAAGATTTAAAAAATACTAAAAATTATTTAAGAAATCAAAACAATTTTTTAATTCATTCACATAACAAGGAGTTACATAATGGATGTATATAAAGCAGCAATAGGCACAGTGGGTTATGTAGTCTGCTTCTCAACCTTACTCTACGTAGGTAGTTTAGGATTCTTAACTTTCGGTGCTTAATCGAAGTAAGAAACAATAAAGTTTTTTAAAGTTTCTTCTCCCCCCCCTAGAACCTCTGAGATTTTAATCTCGGGGGTTCTTTTATTTAGAATCATAATTTTTGTTACAGTTTCTTTGTGAATAAGAAAAAATGCTTAACCTGCAAGAAAGATTTACCTTTTAATTACTTTGCAAAAGATAGACATGGCGAAATGGGATTGGCAAAAGTATGCCTTGGATGTGAAAAAAATAATATTTGCTGACTCAAGAAGAGCAAGATATTTCTAAATTCTTTCCCCAATCTGGAGAGCTAGCAGCGTAAGATTCCATTTTCAGGTGTTCGTCGAAAGGGGCGCTTAAAATCATGTGTAGCCTTTCTACTTCTGAAAAATCTCCTGCTTCTGCTTTTTTTATTGCTTCATGGGCTAGGTAGTTTCTCAAAATATATTTAGGATTATTTTTTAACATCAGCTCTTGGGATTCTTTTTTAGATATGCTTTCTTGGTCAAATCTTTTCATATAAGACTCTAGCCATGCTTCTCCTTCTGCATCCGCAAAGATGGATTGATTGGGATTATGAATCTGATGAAGATTTCGAAAAAAGTTTGTGTAATCTAGACCAGCTTCTTTTAACCAATTCAATAAACCTTCGACTATTTTCAAATCTTGAGGGTCTTTGTTTTGTAAGCCCAATTTAGCTCGGTATAAACCTGCTAAATGGTCATAGAAATAAGTTCCATATTTACCTAGCGATGCCTTGAGTTCAGCTTCAGGTATCAAGCCTTCCAATGCAGCGGCTAAGGCTTGGCAGTTCCAGTGCCCAATGGACGGCTGATTATTAAAGGCATAGCGCCCTTCGTGATCTGAGTGATTACATATGTAGTCAGGATCGTAATTTTCTAAAAAACCAAATGGACCAAAATCAAAAGTTTCACCAAGAATCGACATATTGTCTGTGTTCATAACACCATGAGAAAAGCCAACAGCTTGCCAGTGTGCAATTAGTTGAGCTGTTGCTTTGACCGTGCTGTCAAAAAACTTTGCGTATTTATCTTTTTCAGTACTCAGTTCTGAGTAATATTCATCGATCACGTGATTCAATAAATCTTCCAAATATTGAGACTTGCCATTGTGCTTTAGATATTCAAAATTACCGAAACGAATATGAGTTCTAGCCACTCTCACCATCATGGCTGCCGTCTCCGTAGTTTCTCTAAAAACTGGTTCATTTCCACCATACATAATCAAAGATCTTGAGGACGGAACGTTTAAGCCATGCATGGCTTCACCGCAGAGATATTCTCTGATGGTTGATCTCAAAACAGCGCGGCCATCGGCAAATCTGGAATAAGGAGTTTTGCCGGCGCCTTTAATATGTAAATCTCTTAATCCGTTCGCGGTTTTAATTTGTCCAAATAAAATGCCGCGACCATCGCCAAGTTCAGGTACCCAAGAACCAAATTGATGACCAGCATAAGCCATAGCCAAAGGTTCAGAATCGCTTACAGATATCTCGCCATTAAAAATCTTCATCATTTCATGCGGATCGGTATCGGGATTGAAGCCTAGCTCTTTGGCTAAAGATTGATTGAAAGCAACTAGCTGAGTCTTTTCAAAAGATGACCATGACTGTTTGGTGTAGAGCTCTTCTGCAAGCTCACCAAATGAGTTTTTGAATTCTATTCCATTAAAGATCGACATCTTCTTATTATATAAGTATTTGGATCAGGTAAAATTCATATATGGAACAATCAAAAAATGTTTTCGGCGAACCAATCATTCCTTGCTCACTAGATCCTTTAACAGGGTTTTACCGAGATGGGTGTTGTTCTACCGGTGAAGAGGATCATGGCAAGCACACGGTCTGCGCGGTGATGACAGAAGAATTTCTAGCATTCTCAGCATCCAGAGGTAATGATTTATCTACGCCCATGGAAGAGCATGGTTTCCCGGGACTCAAAGCCGGCGACCGCTGGTGTCTTTGCGTTGAACGATGGGTTGAAGCTTGGGAATTTGGATCTGCACCAAAAGTGGTTCTCCAAAGCACCGAAGAGTCTGCATTGAAATACACCTCAATGGAAGCGCTCAAAGCATTTGCTATCGACTTATCTTAACGATTCCTGCGCCAGAGCCAAGGAGCAGTTGGGTTAGCCTTTTTCCAAAGACCAGATTTATTAACTTTGGCTAAATCCTGAACTAGATAGATTTTCTTATTCACAACATATCGATCATAAACCCAGGCGCATCCTCTTCGAACCATTTCGTGATTTAAATTTTTATCACCAGCAAACAACCATCCCACTGAGCGTTTGTATCGATCTTCTTCTTTGAATTTAAAAGCAATAACCTGATTTGCATCGGTAAGAATCTTGCTCAAACACTTTTTAGACTGATAACCAAAATCTTGTTTCATCTCGGGCGCGTCTATTTCAGCCAATCTAATTTTAATCGTCTCATTTTTATAAAAAGCTTTGACGGTATCGCCATCAATAACTTTTATATCTTTTAAGTAAGGAGATGAAAGAGCATTAAAAGAAAAAAATATCAGCCCACAAAATAATATCGACCGAAAGTCGGTAAAAATATGCATATAAAATTG
>CASICS010000020.1 GCA_949373255.1 uncultured SAR86 cluster bacterium
CAAGATTTTCATAATGAAGCATTTCTGCAGTAGCAAAACAGTCATGCAGCTCTACAAGATCGACGTCTTCTGCTCCTAGACCCGCTTGCTCATATGCTTGTTTAGCAGCAATTCTCGTACATGCATTTACATCTGGCATTACTAAATCTCGATCTGTATAAGGATCACTAGCGAGAGCTGATGCTCTAACTTTAATGGCTCTTCCCATGCCCATTTCTTTAGCTTTTTTTTCAGAAACTAATACGGCTGCAGCAGATCCATCAACATTAACAGAACACATCAACTTGGTATTAGGATACGAAATCATTTCAGCATTCATTACAATATCTAAAGGAGTTTCTATTTGATACATGGCTTTAGGATTAAGAGTCGAGTGATGATGATTTTTTACAGATATTTTTGCGAATTGTTCAAACGTGGTTCCATGCTTGCTAGCATGCTCCATGCCTGCTTCAGCAAAAATACAAGGCATTGTGCCTGATCCTAGAAGCCCTTCTTTAGGAATGCCATCTCCAGCTCCCCCAGTACCCAATAAGCCTTTGCCCATTTGCTCAACACCGACAGCCAAAACAACATCATGCATACCGGCTTTAATGGACATCCAAGCTTCTCTGAACGCCGTAGCTCCAGTAGCGCAAGCATTTGCACAATTAACTACAGGAATGCCTGTTTGACCTATTTCTTGAAGAATTCTTTGCCCAACCATGGCATTTGCTTGCCCTAAATTACCGCAGTACATTGCTTGCATATCTTTAATGCCGAGACCAGCATCATCTAGAGCCATTAAAGCAGCTTCCGCTCCAATATTAGGAACAGTTCTATCTGGAAATCTTCCAAATTTAATCATATCAACCCCTAAAACATATACATCACTCATCTCTATCTCCTTTCTAATTTAAATTTATGCCGGTTCAAAAAAATAACTCAAATAAGAATTACCGTCGGCATCTTTTCTACCAAGAGCATCTTCAAAAACCACTTTTACTTTCATTCCAAATTCTACATTTTCCGGGCTAGGATCAACCTTGATAAGATTTCCTTTTATGGTGCCGCCACCATCAAGATCAACTAAGGCTGAAATATACGGAACATCTATTCCTGGAAATGATCGGTAAACTATTGAATAAGAATATAGAACACCACTAGTGTTTAATTTTATTTTTGAAATTTTATCTCTTGCAAAACATTTGGAACAAACGCTTCTCTCGCCTATATATATGGCGTCACATGCTTCGCATTGGTGGCCTTCCAAGTATGGATTCCCTTTTTCAGGAATGATTAAATAATCTACAGCAGGTAATACAGTTTTATTTTCCGACATAGTGTTCTCCCTTAATTTAGAATATCATTTATACAAATTTTTTTTAATAAATAAATATAATTAATGAGTCTTTTTGGTGGAATTATTGGCGGGTTTGTGGGCTTTACTTTTCTAGGCCCAATTGGAGCTCTTGTAGGAAGTGTTGTTGGTTCAAGAATCAGCGAAAATCGAAGTCAAAGAAGAAATCCTAATAATTTAGACCACCAGGTTGCTTTTTTCGCTGCTTTGTTTGCGTGCTTTGCAAAAATAGCTAAAGCAGATGGAATTGTGTCAAAAGAGGAGATTGCTAAGATTGAAGAATTTATTTCAATAAAATTTAATCTTGAAAAGGAGCAAAGAAATTTTGCAATTAATATTTTTCAACAAGCTAAAGACGATAATGTTTCTTTTGATGATTACGCCAATCAACTTTATTTGCTATTAAAACAAAGTCCTAACTCATTGCTTATTTTTTATGAATTATTATTTGAATTAGCAATGGCTGATGGCGAACTTCATCCTTCAGAAGAAAAAATTCTGAAAAGGGTTCCAAGTATATTTAAATTGCCTCAGAGCATTTTTGAAGACCTCTATAATAAGTATGTTTCAAACATAAAAAATTATTATCAGGTTTTAGGAGCTAATGAAAATATGGAATTTGCTGAAATAAGGAAAATTTATTTAAAAAAAAGGAAAGAATTTCATCCTGACATGCTTATATCAAAGGGCCTTCCTGAAGAATTAATAGAAAAAGCAAAAAATAAATTTATAGAAATTCAAGAAGCTTATGAGGAGTTGGAAAAAAATCATAAAAAATGATATTTTTAATTATGAATTTTATTAAATCTTTCAATCAAAAATTATTAAATCTCGCCGTATTTGATTTTTTAATCCTTTTTGCTATTAGGTTGTATCTTGCCCTTATTTTTTGGTTTGCAGGATATGGAAAAATAAATTGGAAGTCCGGATCTCCTAACATCGATAGATTTGCTGAGTTTTTAGGTCCTGGAGGTCAAGATAATCTTAATTTCATAGCGCCATATTTTTTTGGGTGGTTAGCTATTTTTGCTGAAGCAGGGGGGGCGATACTTTTATTGGTCGGGCTATTTTCTAGATGGGCTGCGCTTCCATTAATAATTACTATGCTCGTTGCTACATATTATCACTCGCCTAATGGCTGGAATGCAGATGCTAGCGGTTATGAAATGTCAGTGACGTATATCATCATGCTCATGACCGTGCTTATTTTTGGTCCTGGTAAATACTTTTCTTTAGATTATTGGATATTAAGAAAATAAATTGATTATAGAAAAAAATATTATCTCTAAACCTTTGGCTAAGGTCGCAGAAATTTTATCTAAATCAGAAAAACTTAACCTGATTGATTGGAATGCTATGAGCATCTCCACAGTGGATGCTGAAAATAAACCTTCATCTCGAATGGTGCTTTTAAAAAAAATAAACGATCAGGGATTAGTTTTTTATACGAACTTCAACAGTAAAAAAGGACAAGATTTAAAAAATAATAGATCAATAGCTGTAAATTTTTGGTGGCGCGAACTAAAAGAGCAAATAAGAATTGAAGGCTCAGTTATAGAGCTAACGGACCAAGAATCTGATGATTATTTCAACTCCAGAGCCCTGCAGTCTAGAGTTGCTGCAATTATTTCACAGCAAAGTGAAAAAATTGAATCTCATGAAAGCCTTCAAAAGAAAATAGATGAACAAACAAAAATCTACGCAAACAAAGGTGAAAACCCAGAAAGACCAAAGCATTGTGGGCTATATCTAATTAAGCCTGACTCCATTGAACTATGGAAGGAGGGAGATTTTAGGACTCACGAGCGCGAAAAGTTTACAAAAAATAAAGAAGGTATTTGGGAAAGTTATTTTTTATCTCCTTAATTCATTCGGTTATAATGTGTTAGGACCCCTCGTATAGGTCAAAATATGATTAATATTACTCTTCCCGATAGCTCCATTAAATCCTTTGAAAATCCAATTTCTATCAATGACCTTGCTGCATCCATTGGTCCAGGCTTAGCCAAGGCAACTATTGCGGGAAAGATAAACGGAGAGTTAGCTGATGCAACAGATTTGATCAATGAAGACGCCTCTATAGAGATTATTAGAAATGTGGATCAAGATGGAATTGAAATTATAAGACATAGCTGCGCTCATCTTTTTGGGCATGCACTTAAACAATTATTTCCTAAAGCTAAAATGGCTATTGGACCGATAATTGATAATGGATTTTATTACGATATAGATCTTGAGCATTCTCTTTCCCAAGAAGATCTAGAGACAATAGAAACAAGAATGAAATCTTTGGCTGAAACTAAATATCAGGTTCTAAAAAAAATAGTTCCTAAAAAAGAAGCTGTAAAGATTTTTGAAGATAGAAAAGAATCTTATAAATTAGAAATCTTAGATGAGATACCTGATGATGAGACTGTTGGTTTGTATCATCATGATGAATATATAGATATGTGCCGTGGGCCGCATGTTAGTTCTATGGCGCATATTAAAGCCTTGAAATTGACTCATGTCGCTGGAGCTTACTGGAGAGGGGACTCTAAAAATAAAATGCTTCAGAGGGTCTATGGGACAGCATGGAATAGCGAAAAAGAACTAAAGAAGCATTTAAATAATATAGAAGAAGCCTCAAAAAGAGATCATAGAAAATTAGGTCAAAAGTATGATTTATTTCATTTTCAAGAAGAAGCACCAGGAATGGTTTTTTGGCATCCAAATGGCTGGACAATTTATAGAATTCTTGAAGATTTTATTAGAAAAGAACAGCTTGAATCAGGCTATCAAGAAATTAATACCCCGCAAGTTGTAGATAGAAAGCTTTGGGAAGAGTCAGGACACTGGGAAAAGTATAGAGAGAATATGTTTGTTACTGAAATAGATGAAGAGCATGCCAATGAAAAAAGAATGAACGCACTAAAGCCAATGAATTGCCCATGCCATGTTCAAATTTATAATCAGGGCATTAAATCATATAGAGATTTGCCTATTCGATTTTCAGAGTTTGGTTCTTGCCACAGATATGAAGCTTCTGGAACGCTGCATGGTTTAATGCGAGTTAGAGCATTTACTCAAGACGATGGACATATTTTTTGCACAGAGGATCAAATTCAAAATGAAACAAAAAACTTTATAGAGTTGTTATCAAAAATATATTCTCAATTAGGTTTTAAAAGTTTTGATATAAAACTTTCTACTCGACCTGATATCAGAGTTGGCTCAGATGAAGTCTGGGATAAAGCAGAAGCTTCTTTAGAGTCAGCAATAAAGAATTTAAAACTTCCATATAAAATAGCAGATGGGGAAGGAGCTTTCTACGGTCCCAAATTAGATTTTGTTCTTACAGATGCTTTAGATAGAGAATGGCAATGCGGGACTTTTCAAGCAGATTTTATTCTTCCTGAAAGATTGAAAGCAAAATACATTGGAGATGATGGTGAGAAACATCAACCAGTTATGATTCATCGTGCTATTTTAGGTTCTTTTGAGAGGTTTATTGGAATTTTAATAGAAGAATGTGACGGTAATTTTCCTTTATGGTTGGCACCTACTCAGGCAGTAATTATGAACATTTCTGATAAACATGCGGAAAAAGCCAAAGAATATGCAAAAAAACTCACTTCTGAGGGTTTTAGAGTCAAATTAGACTTGAGGAATGAGAAGATCACTTATAAAATCCGCGATCACTCTATGCAAAGAATGCCTTTTCAATTAATTGTCGGAGATAAGGAGATCGAAAGTAATTCAGTTTCTGTCAGGGCAAGAAAAGGAGATGATTTGGGGAGTTTAACTCTAGAAGAATTTAAAAATCTTTTAGATACTAAAATTAAATCAAAGGAGGTTTGATTGAACAATACTTTAAGGACTTTAGTCTAATTTATGGCTCAGCCAAGAAGAGCTTATGAGAAAAAAAATAAGCAACCTATAAATCAATTCATTAAAGCTTCAAAAGTCAGATTGATATCTGCTGATGGAGAACAATTAGGAATTACAGGCATAGATGAAGCTATGAATAAAGCCAAGTCATCGAATCTTGATTTAGTTCAGATGAATGATGATCCTGAAATGCCAGTATGCAAACTTATGGATTATGGAAAGCATTTATTTGACCAAAAGAAACAAAAAGCTGCCTCGAAGAAAAAAACTAAAAAAACTCAATTAAAAGAAATTAAGTTTAGACCCGGTACTGACGAAAATGATTATCAGATTAAAATGAGAAATATCATTAAGTTTTTAGGAGATGGTGATAAAACTAAAATTACTATGAGATTTAGAGGAAGAGAATTAGCACACAAAGATATAGGATTTAAGCTGTTAAAGAGAGTAGAATCTGACCTCAGTGAAATAGCAGGAGTAGAACAAGAGCCAATTTCTGAAGGACGACAATTAGTAATGTTATTGAGCCCATTAAAAAAGAATAATTAAAATGCCAAAAATTAAAGTACACAGCGGAGCAGCCAAAAGATTCAAGAAAACTGGATCAGGCTTAAAAAGAAAGCACGCAAATAAAAGTCATATTCTTACAAAGATGTCTACAAAGTCTAAACGTCAATTAAGAGGCACAGCTGCATTGGCTCCGGGCGATGTAAAGCTAGTTAAAAGAATGTTTAAGGAGAAATCATAAGATGTCTAGAGTAAAACGTGGTGTCACATCTAAAGCAAGACACAAGAAAATTTTAAAGTTAGCCAAAGGTTACAGAGGAGCTAGAAGTAGAACTTTTAAAGTAGCCAAGCAAGCTGTAACTAAAGCTGGTCAGTATGCCTACAGAGATAGAAGAGTTAAAAAAAGAACTTTTCGTAAGCTTTGGATAGTAAGAATTAATGCTGCCGCTAGGGCAAATGGACTTTCTTATAGCGTTTTCATGAATGCTTTAAAAAAAGCAAATATTGATTTAGATAGAAGGGTGTTGGCGGACATGGCAGCTGAAGATGAAAAAGCTTTTGCTGATTTGGTCGCAATAGCCAAGCAAAATGCAGCATAATATATGCTATGGATTTGCAACCGCTTAAAAAGCAATTACTTCAAGATTTAAAAAACGTATCAAGCGCACAGGGTCTTCAAGACCTGAAGGTAAAATACCTTGGTAAAAAAGGTGAAATTACTCTCTTATCAAAAAATCTAGGAAAGCTGTCACAAAAGGAAAGACCTAAGGCCGGAAAATCCATAAACGAACTAAGAGCTTTATTTGAAACCAAAAGTGGTTCTTTATTATTTAAAATAGAACAAAGTGAAATTGAAGAAAGCCTAGAAAAAGACTCAATAGATATTTCTCTACCTGCAAATAATCTTCAAAATGGAAGTCTGCATCCTATAACGAAGACAATCGATAAAATATGCGAGTTTTTCTCATCGAGAGGTTATCTAATTGAGGATGGACCTGAAATAGAAAGTGAATATTATAATTTTGACGCACTAAATATTCCAAAAGATCACCCAGCAAGAGATATGCATGATACTTTTTATGTTGATGTGGAGACTTTACTGAGAACACATACTTCGCCTGTACAAATAAGAGCTATTAATAAGAGGAGCGTGCCTTTAAAGATTATTTGTCCTGGAAAAGTATACAGAAGTGACGCAGATCAAACGCACACGCCAATGTTCCATCAAGTAGAAGGTCTTTTAATAGATGAGAAAGTTAATTTTGGAAATCTCAAGCAAGAATTGACGGATTTTCTGAATTTCTTTTTTAAGAAAAACTTAGAAGTAAGATTTAGGCCTTCATATTTTCCTTTTACCGAACCATCTGCAGAAGTAGACATTATGGATAAAAAAGGCTGGTTAGAAATAATGGGCTGCGGAATGGTTCATCCAAATGTTTTAAAAGAAGCGGGAGTCGATCCTAATAAATATTCTGGCTTTGCATTTGGTCTCGGTATAGAAAGAATGGCAAAACTAGATTATGAAATGGATGATATGCGTCTATTATTTGAAAATGATGTGAGATTCATTTCTCAATCTTAAAAATGAAAATTCTTAAATCACATTTAGAAGAGAAAATAGGTAAGAAGAAAAATATTTCTAAGCTTGCTGAACAGTTGACAATGCTTGGTCTGGAAGTTGATTCAGTAGACTCTTTAAAAAAAGATTATTGTATAGATATTGATTTGACACCTAATAGAGGAGATTGCTTCAGTGTTCTTGGCGTGGCTAGAGAAATTGCTGCCGATGATTGTATAAAACTAAAAAAAGAAAAGCCTTTAAAAGTAAATTTATCTGGAAAACCAATCACCAATGTAATAATTAAAGCCTATGACGCTTGTCCTAAATATTGTTATAGCGAAATTTCAAATTTATCGTTAAAAGATAAAAACGATAATGTGAAGAAGCTTCCAGAATTTATTAACTACAGATTAGAAATTGCAGGAATAAATTCAATCAATCCTATTGTTGATATATTAAATTATGTAATGCTGGATATAGGTCAGCCAATGCATGCCTTTGATAAAAATAAAATTGATGGCGATATTCAAGTTAGGTTTGCAAAGAGTAACGAAAAAATTATTTTACTGGATAAGCAAAAAATAAATACATCTCAAGATTGTCTTTTAATTTCAGATGAAAAAAAACCGATAGCTCTTGCAGGGGTTATGGGAAGCTATGACTCTTCAGTTGATTTGGAAACTAACTCCATTATTCTGGAATCTGCTTTCTTTTCACCTAGATCTATTAGAGGAAAGGGTCGAAGATTTGGAATTCAAACAGATGCATCACAAAGGTATGAAAGGGGGGTTGATTTTGAATTACAACGAAAAGCCTTATTGTTTGCAATCAGCCTCATTCATGAACATATAGGCGGAGTCTATTCTGATATAAAAGAAATTTCATCAAGCAAGTCTTTGCCAACACGAAAACTAATAAATCTTTCTATATCAACATTGAATAATAAGTTGGGTACGTCTTTATCGATTACAGAAGTAAAAAAAATACTTACCTTTCTAGAAATTTCTTCTTCTTCAGGCCCTGGAGATCCTTTGGTGAAACTTAAACCACCCAGTCATAGATTTGATCTAGAAATTGAAGCAGATATTATTGAAGAAGTTGCTAGACTAGTTGGATACGATAAATTACCACTAGAAAAGGTTAAAACCTCTTTTCAAGAATTCTCTAAAACAGATTATCAAAATACACTGGATTTAAAAAAGTTTATTGCCAGTCAAAATTTTCAGGAAGTTATAAATTACTCTTTTGTAGATGATCGGCTTCAAGAAAAACTAGGCTTAACCAAAGGCATGATAAAAATTCAAAATCCAATAAACGAAAAATTAAACTCAATGAGAACAAGCCTCTTACCTGGTTTGTTAAATAATTTAACTTCTAATTCTAAAAGAGGGGCTTCTTATTTAAAAATTTTTGAAGAAGGAAAAGTTTTTTCTAAAATTAAGAAAATATCTGAATTGAATAGATTTGCTGGAATCATTTATGATCAGGAAAAGAAAAAAGGTTGGAGAGAATCAGGCTCTTATAATTTCTTTTCTCAAAAAGAATTTATTTTAAAATTATTAAATTTTTCAAATTTACAAAAAATTACTCTCAAACCTTCTTCTTCTAAATTGCTTCATCCGAAAGTATCTGCTGATATATTTAAAGCTGGGAAAAAGATAGGCTCTTTCGGAGAAATTCATCCTATTATTTTAAAAAAGGCTAATCTAAAAAAATCTTTTTTTTATTTTGAGCTAGATTCTCTAGAACTGTTTAATGAAAAAAAGGTAGAACTTATAGAGCCATCCAAATATCCACAAGTTCAACGGGATCTAGCTTTTACTGTGCCTGAATATTTAATATTTAAAGATATTGAATCTGAAATTATAAAAAATTCTGGTAATAACTTGATAAACGTCAAGTTATTTGATTTATTTAAAGGCGGCGATTTGCCTAAAAATCATAAAAGTCTAGCCTTTAGGATAACTTGGCAATCAAAAAAAGAAACTTTAGATGATCTTTATATAGAATCTATCGTTAAAGAAATCGCAAAAAATCTTAAAGATAACTTTAAGGTTGAGCTGAGAGGTTAAAATGTCACTAACTAAAGCAAAACTAGTTGATTACTTAAGTGAAAAAGTAGGTCTGCCAAAAAAAGACTGCTCTTTAATAGTAGAATCTTTTTTTGATGAAATTTGCAGTGCTTTAGAAAAAGGAGAGGAGGTAAAACTTCCTGGACTTGGAAATTTTTCGGTGACTCATAAAAAAAGTAGACCAGGAAGGAATCCAAGAACTGGAGAGGAGCATGTTATTTCAGAAAGGAACGTAGTTAGCTTTAAAGCTGGAAGAAAATTGAGAAAAAGTCTTTAATTTATGGATTTTAATTTACATCAGATAGCAAATAAAAAATATTTCACCATCAAAGAAGTCTCCACAATTTGTAAAGTAGAGCCCCATACTTTGAGATATTGGGAAAAACAATTTAATACTATCTTTTCTATACATCGTTCAGGCAATAGAAGGCTATATCAACAAAAAGACATAATTAATTTGATAAAAGTAAAAAATTTTTTGAAAGAAGAGGGCATGACTATAAAAGGAGCAAAAATTAAACTCGAAGGCTCAAAAGAAGATACTTCTTTGAACTTTAAAATAGTTGAAGATCTCAAAGATATTTTAAAAATACTATAGTTTTATTTTAAACGGGAGGAAAGATGAGAAGAATAATCACTGGTCACAATAAAGATGGTAAATCAGTTATAAAAATTGATGGACCTCCAGCCCGATCTTTGGGTGAAGATGTTGGTGGACTTTACGAAATTTGGAATACTTGCGGCGAACCAATCAATACTTTAGATGATATAGATAGAGCTGACTCACAAGTATTGTTGTCCCCTGAAAAAGGCGGAACTAAATTTAGATATTTTCAAATTAATCCAACTCCAGATGGAGTACCTGCAGAAATGATAGAAGCAGCTACTGCCGAAGCTTTTGAGAAAATGGGTGCAGCGCATCATAGAGTCGATACATCCAGACATCCGGCAATGCACAAAACAGATACAATAGACTATATTATTTTATTGAAAGGAGACGTTACTTTATTATTAGATGAAGAAGAGGTCACTTTAAATCCTTTCGATGTGGTCGTTCAGAGGGGCACTAACCATGCATGGGTAAATAACGGAAGCGAACCTGCATTATTTATAGCAGTCTTAATCGATAGCGATTTAAAAGAATAATTAAGCATGTCTGATCAAGATAATTCTGAACTTCTCGAATTAAACAAAAGAATAAGTAAAACTTTAGATAATGAAAGGAAGGAAGCTGCAGAAATTCGTCACATAAAGGGCTTTAGAACTGCTAGAGAAAACCTCCAACACTTGGTAGATGAAGATTCTTTTATTGAGTATGGACAATTGGCAGTAGCAGCTCAAAGAAATAGACGAGATTATGAAGAGCTTCAATCAACAACCGCTGCTGACGGAATAATTACTGGGTTATGCTCCATCAATAAAGATCTTGTTGGAGAAGAATTATCTAAGGCGATTGCGGTAGTTAATGATTTTTCTGTTTTAGCAGGCACGCAAGGATTTTTTCATCATAAAAAATTAGATCGAATGTGTGATCTAGCTAAAAAAACTAAGCGTCCAGTTGTCATGTTTACAGAAGGAGGAGGCGGAAGACCAGCAGATACCGATGTTTCAACTCAAATTGCAGGTTTAAATATTACCTCTTTTACCAGATGGGCTAGATTAACTGGGCACTCATTAAGAATCTCGGTGAATAATGGTTACTGTTTTGCTGGTAATGCAGCTTTGTATGGTGCATCAGACTTTTGTATAGCAACTAAAAAATCATGGATTGGTATGGCGGGGCCAGCAATGATAGAAGGTGGAGGCTTGGGTATTTTTAACCCGAAGGATATAGGTCCAGCAGAAATGCATTTTAAAAACGGGCATATAGATTTTCTTGCCGAAGATGAAGAGGAAGCAACTAATTTTACTCATAAATTGCTTTCTTATTTTCAGGGCTCTACTCAAAATTGGATCGAGCACGATCAAACTCTTTTAAGACAAATAATTCCAAGTGATAAAAGAATGGGTTTTCCTGTCAGGAATATAATAGAAACAATTGCAGATGAAGATTCTTTTTTAGAATTAAAGAAAGTATTTGGTAGAAGCATCATTACTGGTTTTTTACGAATCAAAGGAAAGCCTTACGCTATGTTAGCAAATGATTGTCAGCAACTTGGAGGGGCGATAGATTCAGCAGCTGCAGATAAGGCTTCAAACTTCATAGAGATATGTAGTGACCATGGATTACCGATTATTTCATTTGTAGATACACCAGGATTTATGGTTGGACCAGATAGTGAAAAAGAAGGCGCTTTTCGAAGAATGGGAGATTTTTTTAAGAACGGAGCTAGAATTAAAAATCCACTGGTGGGCATTGTTCTTAGAAGAGGTTATGGATTAGGAGCTATGGCAATGATGGGTGGCAGCTTTATTGATCCAATCTATACAGCATCTTGGCCAAATGGAGAATTTGGCGGCATGGGCCTAGAAGGCTATGTAAAGCTAGGCTTCAAAAAAGAATTAGAAGCAGAAGAAACAGAAGAAAAGCGTCAGGCTTTGTTCGATAAGTTATTAGCTAGAATGTACGAAATAGGTAAAGCTACTGAAGCAGCTGCTCATCTTGAATTAGATGCAGTTATTGATCCTGCCGATACCAGAGAAACTATAATAAAGGCTTTTAGTTCAATCGGGGCGTAGCGCAGCCTGGTAGCGCACTTGACTGGGGGTCAAGTGGTCGCAGGTTCAAATCCTGCCGTCCCGACCAATTTAATTATTTATTAAGTTAATTAATTTCATGATGGGGCCTCTCTTTGATTGTAAATTAATTCAATTAACCTTTATTTTTAAAAGTTTCTAGTTAGCCGCAAGCTACTATGCCTTCTTTGATAAGTCTTTCTTTATCATTATCACTGTATTCAATGGATGAGAGGATCTCAAGCGTGTGTTCTCCTAATTTAGGAGCAGGTCTGGAAATTTCACTAGGCGTTTCGCTAAACCGAGCTGCAGGATTTGCTTGTCGGACTTCACCAAAGCCTTCGTAGTCAGTTCGTAATATGGAATCGTTAGAAATGATTTGCTCATTGCCTAAGAGCTCCAGACGATCAAGTAAGGGCGCACTTGGTACGCCCTCTTTTTGTAAACGCACAAGAATTTCTTCACCGTTCCATTTTGAAATTTCTTCTCCTGTAATTTCCTTTCTAATTTGAGCATTTGAGATTCGTCCAGCAGGAGTTGCAAATCTTTCATCGTCAATTAAATCTTGTCTATTCAGCGCTTTGCACATGCCTTTCCACTCGGCATCTGACACTGCACCGGCAGTAATATATCTATCCTTGGCTTTGTATATTAAATCTTGAGTGCCTTGGAGTTTTCGAACATCTATTTCATTTTCAGCATAAACAATGCCTGCCATGCCTTCCGGCCAGAAGAAAGACAACATGCTATCGAGCATTGATAATTCTATATGCTGACCTTTACCATTTTTTTCTCGGGCATATAAAGCGGAAGATACAGCTTGAGCAGAAGTAAGAGCGGTTACTTTGTCCGCAATAATAATTCTGAACATTTTTGGCGTTTCAGTTTCTCTATCAGCTTGAATATCGGTTGCACCAGAGAGGGCTTGAATAACCGGATCGTAGACTCTTGAGTTAGCATAAGGTCCTTTGTTACCAAAGCCGCTGATAGAGACATAAATTATTTTATTATTAATTTCTCGGATAGTTTTTTCTCCTATACCCATGCGGTCAACGGCACCAGGACGGAAATTTTGCATAAAGACATCCGCTTCGGCTGCTAATTTGAATAATATTTCTTTACCTTCTTCGGATTTAAGATTTAACGCGATCGATTTTTTACCTCGATTGCATGAGAAGAAAACAGGATTTACACCATTATGAGTTGCAGCCATATGACGCACCAACTCCCCAGTTATAGGTTCTACTTTGATGACTTCTGCACCTTGATCAGCAAGCATCATGGCACCGACTGGTCCTGAAACCATGCCAGTTAAATCCAATACTTTTACTCCTTCAAGTGGACCCATATTTTAATCTCGATAGTTTAAGTCAATTTTTTTATTCTAAAAATAATTTTATCTTCATCCTTTTCAGAAGATATTAGTTCATGATTTAGAAATTCGCAGAACTTTTCTACATCTTTAATCGAAGCCGGATCTGTAGCAATTAGTTCAACAACATCTCCAGGATGCGATTCGTGAATTGCTTTATGCAGCATCATGATCGGTTCAGGGCAAATTAATCCAATAGCATCAATTTTCATTAAGTTTATTTTATTCGTTATTGTAATATCTCAATCGCTCAATATCATCTTCATTGGTTTTTTCACCGTATTGAATTTCTATGATACGACATGCTTCGTTATGAGGATTAATAATTTGATGCCAAGCTTCTTTTTTTACATGAAATACATCTTCCAATGATAAAGCTACTTCGTCGTACTTTTCAGGATCATCCTTACTGTAGTTCACTAAGCAAGCACCTTCGCTGACAAACCATATTTCATTTCTAAAAAAATGCTTTTGAAAGCTCATGCCTTTACCAGGATCTATTATCAATTCTTTTAATTTCAAAGATTCATTTTCAAATAAATCATAAAATTTTCCCCATACTCGATCTTCACTTCGATATTGAAACTCTTTTAAAATCCAGCTGGAAGAATTTTTCTTATCATCACCCCCAACACTAAACGCAAATTCAATATTAGATACTGCCATTTCAGGAATATTCTCTTGAGTTCGGTCACCACCGTTACAGAACGTTATTTTGTCATCAGGATATAATTTTTTAACTTTTTCTAACGCATGACAGGCACTACCTTTATCATCATCTTGAAAATCTATGACCTCATCAACCATTTTTAGATTTTCAATAATAATTTGTCTTTCGACAAAAGGCATAAAAAATTTAGATTTTTTATTTACCAACCAGGCATCACTATTTAAAGCAACAATTAATTTGTCACCAAGTTTTTTTGCTGCTTCAAAATAGGCAATATGACCAGAGTGAATAGGGTCAAATCCTCCGCTAACAACGATAATCTTCATAATTAAGAGTATTCTAAAGTTTTTTTAATTAAAAGACTTTAAAATTTTTATCATTTATGGCTTTGTTGGTCGTTTGATTCAATCTTATAAAAACCAAAATAGACGACAAAATTACTCCAGCGCATAAACCAATCCACATACCAAAAGCTCCTAGAGCTGGGACAAAAAGATCAGTTAATCCAATAGAGTATCCTACTGGTAATGCAAATAACCAAAAGGCAATTATCATGATAAAGAGTGGAGTCAATGTATCCTTATAGCCTCTTAAAGCTCCTTGACCAGTAAAACTTATACCATCAGAAATTTGCATAAAAGCTGCAACCAATAATAAAGACCCTGAAAGAGAAATTATCTTTGAATCCGCATTAAATAAACTAGCCAGCTCAGCTCCATAAATATATAAAATAAAAAAATTAAATACTGCTAGCAAAACAGCAACACATATAGCAAAAAAAGAAGAAAATCTTGCTCTTTGAAAATCACCAGCACCCAATAAATTTCCAGTTCTTACAGCGGCAGCAAGACCAATTGAAAGAGGAAGCATAAAGGTCATAGTTGTAATTTGCATCGCAATGGAATGAGCGGCAATAGTTGCCTCCCCTAAGCTGCTCAATAAAAGCCCGCTTCCGCTAAAAAGTCCAAATTCAACAAATATAGATGCGCCTATTGGAAAACCTAACTTAAAAATCTCTGAGATTTTTTTGAAATCTGGTTTAACAAATCCTTTGAATAATCTTGCTTCTTGATAGTGCTTAGAAAAATAAATGTAAATAATTAAAGCAAATAATGCCGACCAAGATGAAATGGCAAAGGATATTCCGCATCCCGCTCCACCTAGTTCGGGAAGACCAAAATTTCCAAAAATAAGCCCATAATTTAGAAGCGCATTCAAAATTACCATGCCAATATTTATATACGTTATAGGTATTGGACGGGTAATGCCTTCGCTGAAGGATTTTAAAGGCTGGAAAAGAAATAAGGCCGGGGTTCCAATAAGCAAACCATTTAAATAACTTTTAGTTATAGCTTGAATCGCAATAGGTGTTTCAAATAAGTCTAAAATCCTATCTGCGAATGATAAGTAAATTGAAACTAAAATAATTAAAGGAAGGCATAACCAGAAAGATTGTTTTAAAAGCGGACCAATTTCTGAATTTCTATTTGCTCCATAATATTGAGCAACAAATGCTGTCACTATGAATAAACTTCCGCCTAGTCCAAAAAATACTGGCCAAAAAAGCATATTTCCAGTCGCTACTGCGGCTTGATCGAGAGTGCTATAACTTCCCGTCATCAAAGCAGCAATTACGCCTGTAGCATGAGATGCTAATTGCGATAGATAAATTGGAACCGCTAAACCAGTAAATATTTTTAGTTCGAAGCTAATTTTTTTTGAAGGCATGATAGTCATTAACATCCTGATGTCGTCGTTTTCTTTTATAAAGGTGAGGTATGATATTACTTTAAAAAAACTATCTTGGAGATATAAAAATTAGAAGAGATAATCGTCCTTATTGGTTGAAACGTATCCACTGGAGGTTTGACCAAAACTATATTAAAAATACACTCACACCTCAGTTTGAAAAATTAGGTGTTGGATCCCTTGTTTTAGGAGTCAAATACTTGCATGTGAATGGAGAGGGTATCTCCGTAGGCGATTTCTCTACTTTTATTTCTGCTCCAGATTCACACATTCACCTAACTACATGGAATGCAGATAAGCATGAAGGCAAAATAGAAATAGGAGACTATTGTTTATTCAGTCCAGGAGTCAGGATTTCTGCAGCAACTAAAATAAAAATAGGTAATTCGTGTATGTTTGCTAACAGCGCTTACATATCAGATTCTGATTGGCATGGAATATATGACCGAGCATTGCCCGTAGGTAAATCAAAGCAAGTAACCTTGCATGATAATGTTTGGATAGGAGATGGTGCTATCGTCAGTAAAGGAGTAACAATTGGAGAAAATTCGATAGTAGGAGCAAGAGCAGTTGTAATAAAAGACGTGCCTGCAAATGTCATAGTTGCTGGTAATCCTGCACAAATTATTAAAGAGCTGGATTCCAAAGAGAAAATTATTTCTCGAGCTGATATGTTTTCAAGCCCAAAAGAATTGGATGAGCTTTATTTAGAAATTGACCGAATCAGTTTGAAACAAAACTCTTTATTTAGATGGATAAAAAGCAAGTTTTATCCCAGCTCTGATCAATGATAAAAGTATTAGCTGATAAAGATATTCCATATCTTGATGAGGTTTTTGAGACCTCAAAAGATTATCAACTTACTAAATTATCTTTTGACGAAATAACCAGTAACTCTTTAAAGGATATAGATGCCTTGCTGAGCAGATCTGCAACACCGCTTAACGGAATTTTATTTGACGGTACTAAAGTAAAATTTGCTGGATCGCTAACCTCCGGAGAAGATCATATTAATTTTAAAGAAACAGATAATCTTAAAATTGAAGTAAATTCTGCAAAAGGGTGTAATGCTCAAGCAGTTACAGAATATATATTAGATGCGCTATCTGTATCTAATGAGAAAAGACTAGGCATCATCGGTCAAGGATTTGTAGGGAGTAAATTAAAAAAAGTGCTTGAGGCTTATGATTATGAAATTAAAACTTACGATCCATATTTATATGAGCACGATGAAAAAACTTTAAATGACGTTCTAAGCTTTCCATTAATTTCGGTTCATTCGTCTTATTCAAAAGCAGGTAAATTCCCATCTCATAATCTAATTTCATCGCTCAATGCCAATCAACTTTTGATCAATACTTCTAGAGGAGAAATAGTTGATTACGTGTCTATTGATAATTCATCTAAAGCAAGACTCATTTGCGACGTATGGAACAATGAGCCAAATTTGGATAGAGAAGATATAAAAAACACATTTAGAGCGACTCCTCACATCGCAGGAAATACTTTTGAAGCAAAGATAAATGCCTTAAATATAATTTCAAGAAAATTAGATAGTTTTTTTGATAAAAAAGATTTAAAAAAATTAGTTATAAAAACCAAAGTACTAGAAGTAAATCCAAAAACCATATCAAAATCTCTAGACAATAATTTGCTTCCTTTTGAGTTAATTGATTTTTTTTCTCCATGCAATAAAGTAAGCTCTATTTTTAAAAAAAATATCAAAGAAGTAAAAACTGATATAAATTTTGTTCAGGAATTCCAAAAAATAAGAAAAAGTTTTGAACGAAAAGGCTTTGGTGAATATGCTCTAGCCGTGAATAAAATTAAATCCTCGCAGCAAGAGCAACTATCTTTATTAGGTTTTGAGATTCATAGAGAATAAATCTTTATAATAATCAGATGAAAGATACAAAAGATATAAAAGAGAAATTATCAGATCAGGCTTTTCATGTCACCCAAGAGCACGGAACCGAACCTCCTTTTAGTGGCGATTTATTGAATGTCAAAGAGGAGGGAATATTCAAGTGTATTTGTTGTGACGAAAATTTGTTTTTATCATCAGCTAAATTTGAATCCGGAACTGGCTGGCCTAGTTTTTGGGAACCAATAAATGAAGAATCGATTAAAAAAATTCAAGATAACAGCCATGGAATGATTCGTATTGAGGTTCAATGCGGAAAATGCTCAGCCCATTTAGGACACCTATTTAATGACGGACCTGAACCTACTGGCTTGAGATTTTGTATGAACTCAGTAGCCATGTCTTTTACACCTGAAAAAAAATAAATTTTGGATCCTGCTGCAAATTTAAAAAATCCTAAACAGAGCATTTCTCGAGATACTCTTAGAGTTTCTTTTTGGACATTCACCTCAAGAATTTTTGGCTTAATTAGAGATGCTGCAACTACAAGCTTGCTTGGAGCGGGGCTGGCTCATGATGTTTTTGTAGTTATGTTAAAAATTCCAAATGTATTTCGAAGAATGGTTGCGGAAGGAGCTTTCAATCAGGCTTTCATCCCTGTTTTGGTTGATTATAAAAAAAATAAAAATACAGAAGAGATTACTATCTTTATAAATAAAGTTTTTTCTTTGTTAGCTACAGCAGTTCTGTCTATATGTTTATTAGCGATGATCTTCGCGCCTCTTTTTATTTTAGTCTTTGCCCCTGGATTTTACTTTGATCCAGAAAAAAAATTATTAGCCATAGATATATTGAGAATAACTTTCCCTTACTTATTTTTCATTTCCTTGGTGGCTCTTTTTGGAGGTATTTTAAATTCTTTTCAAAGATTTTCTGTTCCAGCAGCAACTCCTATTATCTTTAACTTAACGATTATTATTTCCGTTATATTTGCCGCAGATTTTTTTGAATCGCCAGTTTATGCAATTGCTATAGCAGTTTTTCTATCAGGAATTTTTCAGTTTTTATTCAATTTATTTGCCTTAAAGAATTTAAATTTAATACCTAGGTGGAATTGGGATTATCGAGATTCTGGAGTTAAAAAAGTTTATGCATTAATGCTCCCAGGCCTTCTAAGCGGGGGAATACTTCAGTTAAATATTTTGATTGATACTATCTTTGCGTCTTTACTTCAAACAGGAAGTCCAACATGGCTCTATATATCTGATCGTCTAATGCAATTACCTTTGGGAATATTTGGAATAGCTATTGCAACTGTAATATTACCTAAACTATCAGAAAACTTTTCTACCCACGATTCTGAAGAGTTTAATAATCGTTTTAATTGGGCTCTTCAATTAATTATTTTAATTTCTATTCCCTCTGCAATTGGCCTCTATTATCTCAGCGGCCCTATTATTGAGACTATCTTTATGAGAGGCGAATTTTCCCTAAAAGATGCCTTTATGTCAGCTCAGAGTCTGCAAGCTTTTACATACGGGTTGGTTGCTTTTATGATGATTAAAGTTCTTAACGCTGGATTCTTTTCTAGACAGGATACAAAGACACCAATGGTTGTTACTTTATTTTCATTTTGTGTAAATATTCTATTAAATTGGTATTTAGCCTTTTACTTAAATTTAGGACATGTCGGTTTGGCCCTTGGAAGTTCTTTGGCGGCAATTCTTAGCGCGTTAATACTAATATTTGTACTAGTAAAAAAATCGATACTAAAAGTTTTTAGTTCATGGATTTTATTTTTATTAAGAGTGAGCCTTGGAACTATTTTTCTAATAATGATGCTGGAATTTATAAGCCCAATATGGTTTAGCTGGACTCAATATTCTTTAGCGATTCAGATTGTCTACTTAAGCACAATTATTTGTTCTTCAGTTGCGATATATTTTTTAACTCTTTTCGTCACCGGACTTAAACTTAGTTTTTTTAGAGTTTAAAAATGCATTTAATAAGAGGAATCAGCAATATAGATTTTTTCAATAAAAAATTTCCGAATACAAAATTGGTGGCAACTATAGGTAACTTTGATGGATTGCATTTAGGTCACAAAGAAATAATAAAAAAGATGAGGTCTATTGGCGAAACAAAAAACCTAGAGTCTTTAGTTATTTTTACTGAGCCGCATGCAAAAGAATTTTTTTCGGCAAATAAAGACTTATCTGACCAACCAACTAGAATTTCACCTTGGAGAGATAAATTCAAAAGACTAAATGATAATTCTGTAGATTATGGTTTCTTTCTTAAATTTAATACTACTTTACAAAAAATGACTCCAGAAAGTTTTATTGGAGAGGTTTTAGAAAAATTAAATATCCAATACTTGCTGATAGGAGATGATTTTAAATTCGGCAAGGAAAGAGAAGGAGATTTTGATATGCTCTTGGCATGGGGAGAAAAGAAAAATATTCAGGTATCTAAAATTCCCACATATACGTTTGAAGAAAAAAGAGTCAGCAGCACGCGGATAAGAGAGGCTTTAAAAAATGGTGATTTTAATCTAGCTGAAAAATTATTAGGCAGAAAATATACATTTTCTGGTAAGGTCGTTTTCGGAAATAGATTGGGAAGAACTATTGGTGTGCCCACTGCTAATATTTGGGTACCAAAAAGTAATTTACCAATAAATGGAGTCTATGCAGTTAAAGCATTAATAGAAAAAAGACAATTCAACGGAATTGCTAATATGGGTATAAGACCGACTGTCGGAGGCACTTCACCAGTCCTTGAGATTCATATTTTTGATTTTAATAAAGATATATATGGACGAAGAATAGAAGTAGAATTTCATAAAAAAATAAGGGAAGAAAAGAAATTTGAAAATCTTGATCAATTAAAAGGTCAAATTTCTAAAGATATTGAAACAGCAAAAAATTTTTTAAGTTAAATTAAATGAAAGAATTAAAAGAAACCTTAAACCTTCCAAATACTGGCTTCTCTATGAAAGCCAATTTAGCTCAAAAGGAACCAAAAATTTTAGACCATTGGAAAGAAATAGATTTATATTCTTTATTGCAAGAAAAAAACAAGGATAAGCAAAAATTTATTTTGCATGACGGGCCTCCTTATGCAAATGGCCCAATTCATCTTGGTCACGTTGTTAATAAGGTGCTTAAAGATATAATAATTAAAAACAAAGTTATTTCTGGATATAACACTCCCTATATTCCTGGATGGGATTGCCATGGACTTCCTATTGAGCTGAACGTCGAAAAGAAATCTGGAAAAGTAAATATCGATATTACTGCAACTGATTTTAGAGCTCAATGTAGAGAACATGCCAATCAACAAATAGCAATCCAAAGAAACGACTTTAAAAGATTAGGCGTTCTTGGAGATTGGTCAAATCCATACAAAACGATGGATTACAAGTTTGAAGCCAATATAGTTAGATCGTTAGGAAAAATAATAGAAGCAGATCATCTTTCGAGAGGTTCCAAACCTGTTTATTGGTGCGATCAGTGTAGTTCAGCTCTAGCTGAAGCAGAAGTTGAATATTTTGATAAAGAATCAAAAGCAATAGATTTCCTTTTTCCAATTCATTCTGACCAATTCAAAAATATATTTGGAGATTTAAAATATCAAGAGTGTTTTATTGCGTCATGGACTACTACGCCATGGACAATCCCTGGCAATAAAGCTATCTGTTTTAATTCAAAATTAGATTACGAACTTTTCGAATTAAAATTTAAAGGAAAAATTATAGATGTGTTGTTATGCAGCGAACTGGTTGAGACTTTTTTTGAAAGATGTGAAATTAATGAATATAAATCTTTAGGAGTAGTAAAAGGAGATGAGCTTTCGGGTTTGGTTTCTTCTCATCCTTTTTTAAAACAAGATTCCCCATTAGTATCTGGAGAACATGTCACATCTGAAATGGGCACTGGCTTTGTCCATACAGCGCCCGCTCACGGATTAGAAGATTACGATGCTTGTAGAGGTATGGATATAGATTTTACAAGCCCCGTTAGAGCAGATGGAACCTTTGGCGAGGATATTGAATATGTGGGTGGAAAGAACATCAAAGAAGGAAATGAAATTGTAATAGATTTGTTACTAGAGAAAGGCTTGCTTCTTGCTCAAAATAAATATCGTCATAGTTTTCCTAATTGCTGGAGACATAAAACGCCATTATTTTTTAGAGCAACGCCTCAATGGTTCATTTCAATGGATAAAAATAACTTACTAAAAAAATGTGAAGAAAAGATCGAAGAGGTTAACTGGCTTCCTGAATGGGGTAAAACTAGAATTTCTAGCATGATGTCAGACAGACCGGATTGGTGTGTCTCTAGGCAAAGATCGTGGGGCGTTCCAATCACTTTATTCATTCATAAAGAAACAGGAGATTTGCATAAAGATACCTTAAAAATTATTGAGAAAGTTGCTCAAAGAATTGAAACTGAGGGAACTGAAGCCTGGTTTTCTTCTGACTCTCAAGATTTCATAGGCAATGATGCTGATAATTATGAAAAAGTCACAGACACATTAGACGTTTGGTTTGATTCGGGTGTAACGCATTTTTGTGTCTTAAATGAGAATAAAAATCTCTCTTATCCAGCCGATCTATATTTAGAAGGTTCTGATCAGCATAGAGGTTGGTTTCAATCTTCTTTGTTGACTGGAATAGCTATCAATAAAGAGACTCCTTACAGAACCGCTCTTACGCATGGTTTTGTGGTTGATTCTAAGGGAAGAAAAATGTCTAAATCGGTGGGTAATGTTATTTCTCCTCAATCTGTATGGAATAAAAGAGGAGCAGATATTTTAAGAGCATGGGTGGCTTCCACTGATTTTAGAAATGAAATGAATTTTTCTGAAGAAATAATGGATAGAACATCAGATTCGTACAGAAGAATTAGAAATACTATGAGATTCTTAATGAGCAATTTGTATGATTTCGATTCAGATAAAGATTTAATTCAATCAGATAAATATATTGAACTTGATAAATGGATCGTCTTGAAAGCAAAAAATCTTCAAGAAGATATCAAGCAAGATTATGAAAATTATGAAATTCACCTAGCTTTCCAAAAAATATTAAATTTCTGTACCAACGAATTAGGTGGGTTTTACTTAGATATCATAAAAGATAGGTTGTACACTTCAAAAAAAGATGGAGATGCTAGAAAATCATCTCAATCAGCCTTGTTTCAATTATTAAACGCTTTGATAACTTGGATTGCTCCAATCTTGAGCTATACAGCGGAAGAAGCTTACTTAGAAATTAATAAAAATAATTCGTCAATATTTCTTTCAGGCTGGTTTGAAGATTGGGCTGATTTAGAAAGCTCGATTGATGACGAAACTTGGAACCTGTTAATAGAAACCAAAACCGAAGTGAACAAGTTTCTTGAAGAAAAAAGAAACAATGGAGAAATAGGTTCTTCTTTGGAAGCAGAGGTTACTCTTCATTGTGACGATCAGCTTTTCATGAGACTCAGTGAAATTTCAGACGAGCTAAAATATCTATTCATTACATCAAAAGCTACATTGACTCATCTAGAAGAGAACAAAATCAATACTGAAATCGAAGGCTTGATGCTCTCTATAACGCCTAGCGATTTAGAGAAGTGCGATAGGTGTTGGCATCATGTCGAAGGATTATCAAATTTTAAAGAAGATAAAATCTGTAGTCGATGCAAAGAAAATATCGAAGGACAGGGCGAGGTAAGATCTTATATATAGTTTAAAGATAAAGTTCTTTATTTTAATTGGAATAATTTTTTTTGTTGGTTTAGATCAAACGTCTAAATTACTAATTGTTAATTATCTTGAAGTCAATCAATCTATCCAAATCTTTAATTTATTAAATTTCACATTTGTTAAAAATTATGGAATTGCTTTTAGTTTTCTCAATAATGAAAGTTTAGACGCTTCTTTAATTTTAATTTCATTAGTATCAATAATTTGTATTTTTCTTTTTACCAATATTTTTACTAATATTTTTGAAAAACAAATAACATTAATAGAGCGCTATTCGATGGCTGTAATTTTGTCTGGAGGAATAGGAAATTTAATAGACAGAGTTAATTACGGATACGTGATTGATTTTATTGATATATCTTTCAACCCTTATGTATTTAATTTAGCAGATGTATATGTGACTATAGGAATTGTAATGTATTTGCTAAGATCGTTTCTTTTTGCAAACAAAGATGAAAGTAATAAAGTTAGCTAACCCGCGAGGATTCTGTGCAGGAGTAGACAGGGCTATAGATATAGTTTCGGAGGCTATCGAAAGATTTGGAGCTCCAATCTATGTCAGGCATGAAGTAGTTCACAATAGAAAAGTTGTAGATGATTTAAAAGCGAAGGGCGCAATATTTGTTCAAGAGCTTTCTGAAATACCCAAAGGCTCCATCACAATATTCTCTGCTCACGGAGTTGCTGAACAGGTAGAGTTAGACGCTGAGTTTAGGGAATTAAAGTATTTCGATGCAACCTGCCCATTAGTCTCAAAAGTTCATAAAGAAGTCGTTAGATTTGCTCAATCAGGTAAAGATATAATTATGGTGGGGCACGAAAATCATCCAGAGGTTGAAGGAACTTTAGGAAGATTTCCGAGTGCTTCTTCTGGAGAAATGTATTTAGTTGAAGATGTTAATCAGGCAAAGACAATAATTGTTAATCAACCAGAAAATCTATGTTTAGTGACTCAAACAACCCTTTCTGTTTCCGATACTGAGGAGATAATTAAAGAATTAAGGAAAAGATTCCCTTTAATGCAGGAGCCTAAATCCGAAGATATATGCTACGCCACCCAAAACCGCCAAGATGCGGTAAAGCAACTTGCCTTAGAATCTGAGGCAATAATAGTGGTTGGTTCAGAAAATAGTTCGAATTCTAATCGTTTAAAAGAGCTAGCAGAAAAATCAGGATCTACTTCTTACTTAATTGACGATCCTGATCAAATTAATTCAGAAATGTTGCATAATATATCTTCTCTTGGGGTTACAGCAGGAGCCTCTGCACCTGAAGAATTAGTTCAGTCGATTGTTAAAAAGTGCATGACTTTCGGATATGAAAATTTAGAAGAATTGGATGGCCTAAAAGAGAATATATTTTTTAAATTACCATTAGAACTTAGATGACAAAAAAAATTGCAGTTATTGGAGCAGGGATAGCAGGAACAACAACTGCTTATTCATTAGCTAAACAAGGCATGGATGTAACTTTAATAGATTCGAGAAGGTACCCAGCCATGGCAACAAGTTATGCAAATGGCGGTCAATTGAGTGCCAGTAATTCAGAAGTTTGGAACACTCCAAAAAATATTTTAAACGGTATCAAATGGATGTTTAAAAAGGACGCACCATTGTTGTTTAATCCTTCTCCTAGCATTCAAAAATACAAATGGATAATGGGATTTTTAGTCGCAACATTTGATGGAAAACATAAAATAAAAACACAACAGACAATTGATCTGGCAAAGAGAGCAAGAGAAATTTATTTTGAAATATCAGTAAAAGAAGGAATAGATTTTGACTTATTAAAAGAAGGAATACTGCATTTTTACGATAGCGACAAAGAGTTGAAAGTCGCAGCAAGTAAAGCTTCATGGCTTCATCAAGAAGGTATGGAGTGGGAAGTATTGAGTCGAGACGAAGTGGAAGATTTAGAGCCTGCATTTAAATCATCAAAAAATGATAAAAAAATTGTTGGTGGAATTTATACAAAATCAGATGCGAGTGGAGATATTCATAAATTCTGTAAAAATATGCATCGCGTGCTAGAAGATAAGTATGAGGTTAAATCTTTGTTTAACACTGAAATCGAAACTATTTATAAAGATAAGGATAAGGTCATCCTAGCTGCTGCTGATGAATCTTCTGCTTCGGGTATGCAATTTGATCAAGTTGCTATTTGTGCAGGTATTGAGACTCAGAGATTTGCAGACGTTTTAGGCGATAGCATGAGAGTTTACCCGGTTAAAGGATATAGCATCACCATTCAATTGGATGATGAAGAATCACAAATATCAGCCCCTAAAGTTTCATTATTAGATGACCCAAAAAAAATTGTGTCTAGCAGGTTAGGAAATAGACTGAGAGTTGCGGGAACCGCAGAACTAGCAGGAACGAACAAAGATATCAAACAAGATAGAATTAGACCTTTACTGGGCTGGGTGAGAGATTATTTTCCCGGAGTAAGTACTGAGAATTATACTCCTTGGGCTGGTTTGAGACCGATGACTCCGGATATGATGCCTTTAATTTTTGAAAGCAAAGCTAAAGACATTTTTTACAATACTGGACATGGCCATTTAGGATGGACTTTAGGAGCCGCTACTGGGGATTTACTAGCTGAAAAAATGATAAATGAATGAAATTGAAGGCTGGATAAAAGAAGCAAAAAAAGTTGAATCACCTAATTTTAGTAAAAGACCCATTGAAGCTGAGATCAGTCTTATTGTAATTCATGGAATCAGTTTGCCGCCAGGCATGTATGGATCGGAAAATATTGATAAATTTTTTCTCAATAAATTAGACCCATCAGAGCATGACTATTTCAAAGAGATATCTAATTTAAAAGTTTCATCTCATTTTCTTATTGAAAGATCTGGAGTCTTAAAACAATACGTTTCTATTCATAAAAAAGCCTGGCATGCTGGAGTTTCTCGTTTTGAAGATCAAGAAGAGTGTAATGATTTTTCTATCGGTATAGAGTTAGAAGGGACAGATTCAACTAAATATGAAATTGATCAATATGAAAAGTTAATTGATCTATCTAATGTTTTAATGCAAAACTACCCTTTAATTACTAAAGAAAGAATAGTGGGTCATTCAGATATATCTCCTAAAAGAAAAACAGATCCTGGGAAATTATTTGACTGGAATTATTTTAAATCTAAAATTTAGCTATGCCATCATTTGATATTGAATCCAAAGTAGATCTCCATGAATTAACAAATGCAGTAGATCAATCGAATAGAATTATAATTAATAGATTTGATTTTAAAGAAGCAAATGCCAGTTTTGAATTTGCAGATGAACAGGTAAAACTCTCAGCAAATGAGGCCTTTCAATTAGATCAAATGGTTCCTATTTTAAAAGAGAATCTTGCAAAGCGATCTATAGATCTCAAGGCTTTAAAATTAGGAGAAAAATCAATTTCAAACAATGTTGCTTCTATGAGTGCCGAAATAATCCAAGGAGTTAATCAAGATATTGCCAGAGAAATAGTCAAGAGTATCAAAACTTCAAAAATAAAAGTACAGAGTGCTATTCAAGGCGATTGTGTAAGAGTTACAGGAAAAAAAAGAGATGAGTTACAAGATGTAATATCTCTATTAAAGAAAAATGAGATAGAGATACCTTTGCAATTTGTAAACTTTCGAGATTGATATATGTCTTGGTTAGGTTCCTTTAGGAATTACTTTCAACCAAGAATTCTTCTAGTTGCCGCTCTTGGCTTTCTATCTGGTCTTCCTTTAGGATTATTAATTGATCCATTAAATTATTGGCTGGCTGAAATAGGAATCAACAAATCTACAATAAGCTTACTTTCTTTGGTTTTATTGTCCTATTCATTAAAAATGATATGGGCCCCATTAGTAGACAGGCTTAGAATTCCATTTTTAGAAAAATTGGGACAAAGAAAAAGTTGGCTACTTTTATCACAAGTTTTAAGTTTTATAGCTATTTTAGTTTTAGGCTTTATCAATCCCTTAGATAACTTAAATTTTTTTATTTGGTTAATACTCGCACTCAGTGTGTTTTCAGCAACTCAAGATATATGTGTAGACGCACTTAGAATTGAGTTAGTTGAAAAGAATGAAATTGGCGAAGCCTCAGCCGTCTACATAATAGGATATAGAATAGGCGCAATTTTATTGTCTCAAGTTTTAACATTTTATATTGCCGAAACATTTGGTTGGAACTTGGCTTATATCGCAATTGGAGTCATATTCATTATTTTTTCAGTAGCAATGTTGTTTATTCTTCCGGAGCCGGATCGCGAAATAAAACCCTATATTTCTCTATTCGATAAACCATCACTGTGGATACAAGATTCGTTTATTTCTCCAATTACAGATCTTTACAATAGATATAAAGAACATTTATTGATATTACTTCTACTGACTTTTACATATAGATTGAGTGATATGTTCCTTGGCCCTATGGCAATGCCTTTTTATCAAGAAATGGGGTTTTCAAAAACAGAGGTTGCTGAGATAACAAATTTTTATGGATTGTGGATGACAATAATAGGAGGACTTTTTGCTGGAATTACTCTTCATAGATTTGGATTAGTTAAAAATATGGTTTTCGGAGCTATATTTATACCCATTGCAAATGTACCTTTCATATATTTAAATTTTATTGGCTACGATCTAGGATTTTTAATTTTTACTATTACGATAGATAATTTTTCACAAGGTTTCATAGGGGTTGTAGGAATTACATTTTTATCTTCTATGGTCTCTTCAACTTACACTGCAACACAATATGCACTTCTGTTCGGAATGGTAGCCATTCCTCCAAGATTAATATCAGGTGCCTCAGGCTTCATAGTGGATGATTATGGATTTCAAAATTTTTTTATAATTTGTGCTTTGTTGGGAATCCCTGCAATTATCTTTTCCCTAATGGTTTATAGAAAAAAATCTATTTTTGGCTTTGATTAAAAAAGAAGATTTCTCCATTTTTTGGATTTTAAACTTTATAGTCTTTTTTATAATAATTTCATTTGGTTTATTTTCTCCTCCTGAAAACTTAGATTTGATAAATTTTCCGGATAAATTAATGCATTTTTTATCTTTCTTTTTTCTTTCAATTTTTTTATTTAAATCTAATAAATTTTTTACAGAATCATTTTTTTTTATTATTTTCTATGCGGTAGTCAGTGAATTTATTCAAATGCAACTTATATATAGATCAGCAGATTTAATTGACTTGATTTTTAATTTTTTAGGGATATTTAGTAGTTTATTTTTTAAATCTTTTTACTTTAAAGCACTTGAAAAATTATAGTTAGCACACAGATAGTATTATAAGTTGTTAATTTGCCTAGTCTTAACTAGAATGCCGCAACTTATAATTAATTTAAGTGTTAATAGGAGATACAAATGAATTTTAACCCACTCGGCGACAAGCTTTTAGTAAGAAGAGGCGATGAAGAAGAAACTTCTGCCGGAGGCATCGTTTTACCAGGCTCGGCAACAGAAAAACCTTCTCAGGGAGAGGTTCTTGCTATAGGTCCAGGCAAAACTTTAGATAATGGAGATAAAGTCGAAGTTTCAGTAAAGATTGGAGATACTGTTGTGTTTGGTCAATATGCAGGCAGCAATACAATTAAAATTGATGGCGAAGAATTACTAATTTTAAGTGATAGTGACCTTTTGGGCACAGTATCTTAAATAAAATAAATATAGAGGAAAAAAATGGCTAAAGAAGTAAAATTTGGTGACGCAGCAAGAGCTCAAATGCTCAATGGTGTAAATATTCTAGCTGACGCAGTTAAAGTGACACTAGGACCTAAAGGAAGAAATGTAGTTTTGGATAAATCTTTTGGAG
>CASICS010000021.1 GCA_949373255.1 uncultured SAR86 cluster bacterium
AGTTAAAGCACTTCATGATGCATTTGATCTTGGCTAAATGAATACGATAGATAATATTTTAAGTAGAAATTCAACTCCAAGATTAGTTGAACCCATTCCCTCTAAAGATGAGCTAGAAGTAGTATATCAATGCGCCTTAAGAGCACCAGATCATGCTTGGCTTAGACCATGGAGATTTATTGAAGTATCAGGCAAAGGTCTCGATAAATTATCAAATGCTTTTGAAAATACAGCATCTGCACTTGGTGATAATTTACCAGAGAGGTTATTAAAATATAAAAGTCTGCCTTATAGAGCGCCTTTAATAATAGTTATAGTTTCTGATATCAAAGAACATTCAAAAGTTCCTCCCATAGAGCAGAAATTATCAGCAGCTGCAGCTACTCAAAATATGTTGCTAGCTCTTCATGACTTGGGCTTTGGGGCTATATGGCGAACTGGTAAAGTATCTTTTAATGAAGTAATCTCTAAGGAACTTGAACTGCCTAAATCTAACGAGGTTATAGGGTATTTATATATTGGAACGCCAGATGGAAGACAAAAGAAGATACCAGAGTTGAAATCTGAAGAATTTGTCACAGTATGGGAATAATTTAAAAAAGAGGACAGGAAATGGAAAAAATTTTTGATTATGTAATAGTAGGAGCAGGAAGTTCGGGATGTGTTTTAGCTAACAAGCTTTCTGAAGATGGTAAAAATTCTGTTTTAATTCTAGAAGCTGGTGGAAAGGATAAAAACTTTTTTATTCATATGCCTTCAGGATATTCTCAAATTGTTCCAACTAAAAGCGACGTTAATTATGGTTTTGAAACAGAACCTGAATCAACAACAAACAACAGAAAACTATATTGGCCAAGAGGAAGAGGATGGGGCGGTTCTTCTTCGATAAACGCAATGGTTTATATAAGAGGTCATTCTCATGATTATGATTTATGGAGGCAAATGGGTAATACGGGTTGGTCTTATGAGGATGTCTTGCCTTACTTTAAAAAAGCAGAAACCTTCAATGGAGAAGGAGATAGTGAATATCATGGCTTTGATGGCCCATTACATGTAAAAAAATCTGAGAGAACAGATGATCACCTCTTAGACGTTTTTATTAAAGCAGGTGAGCAAGCAGGATTTCCTATAACTAAAGATTTTAACGGCAAAGATCAAGAAGGCTTTTCTAGATATGAACATACTATGTTTGACACAAAAAGAGGTCCCAGGAGGTGGAGTAGCGCAAAAGCATATTTGCATCCTGCCTTAAAAAGAAAAAACCTTAATACTGAAACCAATGTTCAAGTAAATAAAGTTTTATTTGAAGGTAAAAAAGCTACTGGCGTTGAGTATTCTAAAAAAGGGCAAACTTTTAAGGTAAGTGTCAACAAAGAAGTAATTTTATCTGCCGGAGCTATTAATTCTCCTCAAATTCTTATGAATAGTGGAATCGGTGATGCTTTAGAACTTAATAAGCATGGAATAGATGTTATTCATGAATTAAAAGGAGTAGGAAAAAACTTACAAGATCATTATTCAGTTACCAATTCCTTTTATTGTACTAAGCCAATAACTCTTCATAGGTCAGCAAGCTTTCTTAATACTCAGCTTGCCGGAATAAAATATCTTCTTTTTGGTACCGGCGATGCTGCTTTTCCTCCTACAAGTGGAGGAGCTTTTTTTAAATCTAGTCCTGATAAAGATATTCCAGATACTCAACTTCACTATGGCTCTTATCAAACCTCAGATCTTCATGGTCGAGATGGAATCGATCTAGATCATGGCTTCAGTTCTGTAATATGTATTTTAAGACCACAGAGTAGAGGTCATATTGAGCTTAAAAGTTCAGATCCTAGTGAGGCTCCTTTGATGTATCCAAATTATCTTTCAGAAGAGCAAGATATGATTGACACCCGAAATGCCCTAAGAGAGACAAGAAGAGTTTTTCTGCAAGAAGCTTTTGATGAGTTTCGAGGCGATCAAATAAAACCAGGTCATGATGTGAATGTTGAAGATGATGACGAACTAGATAACTGGATCAGAGAAACAGGCGAAACTTTGTATCACCCAGTAGGAACCTGCAAAATGGGAAATGATGACTTAGCTGTTGTTGACGATACTTTAAAAGTTAAAGGATTGAGTAACTTAAGAGTTGTTGATGCATCCATTATGCCAACGCTAATTGGAGGTAATACTAACGCTCCATCCATCATGATTGCTGAAAAAGCATCAGATTTAATTAGACAATCTCAATAAAAAACTTACAATCTCGATTCTGGAGAGGTGGCTGAGTGGTTGAAAGCGCTCCCCTGCTAAGGGAGTATGTGGTAATCCTGCATCGAGGGTTCGAATCCCTCCCTCTCCGCCAGTATTTTATTAAAAATCTTGTTTTTTGACAAAATCAGTCAGCATTTTTTTTAGATGGTTGCTTGCTTCGGATGATGCCCTGTAGAAATCTGAAACAATTGCTTTTTCAATGGGGTCTACTCTTTGATTCATTTGAACAATATTCAATAAACCATGAGTGTAGGCATGTATCGCTATGGCATTTATTTGAGCCTTTTCTTTATTATTTTTTTGAAGAACTTTAATTTTTTCTTGTAAATAAGCAAATGAATCATTGGCTGATTTAAGAAGATTTGGGTATTTAGATTTGGTGAGTGGATAATCAAACATCAAACTTATGATATTTTTATTTTTTAATCCAAAATCTATGTAAGAAAGGCTTATATTAACCAAATCTTTAACTGGATCACTATTTCTTTTTTCCTTTTTCATGTTACTCAAAAAGTTTTTAAAACCTAATTGAGAAACTTCTGCTAAAAAATGTTCTTTTGACTGGAAATGTCGATACGGAGCTGTCTGAGAAACCTTAGCAATTTTTGCAATTTTTCTAAGACTAAATCCATCGGTTCCATTATCTACAATCCACTGATAAGCAGTAGCAATTAATTTTTCTTTTAAATTTCCATGATGATATTTCATAATAAATTAACTTATGTTGACACTGTAAACTTTAATGTATAATGTATTCAGTGTAAACATTAATTTAAAACTTTATTATATGAAAAAAATTATATCTGTACTAATTTTAGTCTCAGCTCCACTTTTTGCTGAAAAAATAGTTAATCTGCATGAAGTAAAAATTATTGAAGAGTTCTCTATAAATAAATTATTACCTGGAAAGATTACACCTAAAAGGCAGTCTATTTTAGGCTTTGAAATTTCAGGTAAGTTAAAAAATGTTCAGGTAGATATTGGTGACCTAGTCAAGAAGGGTGATCTATTAGCCGAACTAGAAGATTCAGAGGCCTTAGCCTTTTATAATGAAGCAAAGGCAAAGCTTTCAATGTTTCAAAAAGCATTTGAAAGATCAAAATCTTTAAATCAAGAAAATTTTGTCTCCGATCAAGAACTTGAAAAAGCAGAATCCAGCTATTTAGTCTCAAAAGCTCAATACGATCGAGCTTTAATTAAATTCAAGCAGACTAAAATTTTGGCTCCTTATGACGGAATTATACAAAGTAGATTTTTAGATGAAGGTTCAATCATCAACGCCAGTATCCCAATCGTAGAAATTTTAGATTCAGAACATGTTGAAGCTAAAGTAGCCTTGCCAAAATCTCTCATAGGTAACGTTAACATTGGCCAAAAATATAAGTTCTTAATCGATGGAAAAGAGTTTGAAGCAAAACTAACAAGATTAGCGCCAATGTCGGAAAGAGGTTCAAATAATAAATTAGGCTTGTTTGAATTCAATAGCTTTTTCAATCCTGGTGCTACAGCAAGATTGCTTTTAAATACTACAGAAACAAAAAGAGGGACATGGGTTCCATTGAACTCGTTGTCTCAAGCTGAGCAGGGGCTTTGGAATGTTTTTACCATGTCGTCAGATAATGAAGCAAAAAAAGATTATGTAGAATTAATTCACATTGAAAAAAATATGGCATATGTTTCAGGAACTTTAAAAACCGGTGACATGGTCATTGTGGGGGGCTCCTCGAAAGTATCTGAAGGCCAATCTATACTAACTAATTAATGAAACGCATTGTCGATCTTTATTTAGATAGACCTAGAATTTTTTTTCTGGCTATTCTATTTATAATTATTGGAGGTCTGCTCTCATATGATTCTTTGCCGCGTCAAGAAAATCCTCAACTTGCTGAACGATGGGGAGATGTAACCTCTGTATTGCCTGGAGCTACACCTGAGAGAGTTGAAACTCAAATATCAGATGTTCTCGAAACAAAACTCAGAGAATTAGATGAAATAAAAAAATTAGATTCAAAATCCATGTCAGGTGTTGGAAGGCTTAGTATTGAGCTTAAAGAAAGCGTCAGTAAAGATAAAACAGATGAAGTGTGGGCAAAGGTAGAAGACAAATTAAGAGAAAGTAGCGAATTATTACCAGAAGGCACTTCGACTTTACTCACTAAATCTGGACCTCCAACAACTGTTCTGTTTGCCTTGCAGTGGTTAGGCGAGGGTGAACCACAAATGATTATTCTTTCTAGACTTGCCAGTCAGCTAAAAAGAAAACTAGCCAATATAAACAATTCAGAAGAATCTATAATTCATGGCGATACTAAGGAGGAAATCTATATCGCAGCTGATTTAGATTTGTTAGCAGATGCCGGAATGGATATTGAATCCATCGCGCTAGCTATTACTCAATACGATAGTAAACAGGCAATAGGAAATATCATTGGAAATGATTCTGAATTTAGAATCAAAGCACAAGATAATATTTCTAGTTTGAATGATTTAAAAAAATTACCTTTGAAGGTTATTGGAGATTTTCAAACACTTAGATTAGAAGATGTCGCCACAGTAAATAAGTTGCCTGCTGACCCACCTATAGAGTTTGTAACATTTAACGGAATACCTTCTGTATTTGTCGAAGTCAGGGGTAAGTTTTCACAACGAACCGATCTCTATTCTAAATCTGTGCTTGAGGTAGCAGAAAAATTTAAAAAGGATCTACCAGAAGAAATTTCCTTAGAGGTTATTCTCAATGAAGCAGACTTTGTAGAAGAGAAGTTTTCATTTTTATTGCAAAGTATTTTAATTGCGACTTTGATAGTTTTATTTTTAAGTTACTTAATGCTTGGACCACGCTCTGCAATAATTGTAAGTGCTGTAGTTCCTCTAACTATTCTTTTAGTACTTATTGGATGCACCATTCTTAATATTCCGCTGCACCAAACTTCTGTCACAGGAATCATTCTTTCATTAGGGCTGCTAATTGATAATTCGATAATCGTTGTAGAAGACTACAGGCATAGAAAGTCATTAAATTTAATCAACCGGGAAGCTATTTATGCTTCTATAAGACATTTATCTTTCCCTTTGTTAGCAGCAACTGTTACAACAGGATTAGCATTTATGCCGATGGCTGTTGGCGAGGGAGCAAGTCCTGAATTTGTTCGTGATATGGCAATAACGATTATTCTTGCAGTATCGTCGTCATTATTTCTAGCTCTGACTTTAGTGCCAGTTTTATTAAAAAATATTGAAGACTCAAACTTTAAAAAATTAAGAGAATCTACAAACTTTGGTTATCAAAATCAAAAAATATTATCTAAGTACAAAAGATTTCTAGATTGGGCCTTGTTGAAACCGAAAAGGGCATTGAGCATATCTTTAATATTGCCAATTCTCGGCTTTATTTCTATCGGCTTTCTAGATACTGATTTTTTCCCCAATCAAGGAAAAAATATGTTCAAGGTAGAAGTAGAGTTAGATGCCAATGCCTCTATTTTTTATACCAAAGATAGAGTTGCTAGTATTAGAGATCAAGTTCTTCAAGAGGGTTATATTGAGAGTGATATGTGGTGGATTGGCAGACGACTTCCTAGAATTTTATATAACGTTATTGGCGGATCTTCAGGAGAAGGCTCAGATAACTTAGCTACTGGTGTTTATTTCACTTCTTCTTATTCAGAAATGGTTCGTAATTTAGAACAGCTAGCCAAAAATTTAGAACAAAATCATGCAGACGTAAGAGTTAGAGTTAGTAAGTTTACAAATGGTCCACCCGTTGAATTTCCAATCATAATAAATATTTTTGGCGACGATGTTCAAATCTTAAAAGCATTAGGCGAGGAGTTAAAAACTATAATTTCTAAATCCCCTCAAGTTAGTGATGTTGTGGCTGAGCAATCTGCTAGCATTACTGGGTTAGAAATAAATTTCGATGAAATAGATTTGGCTTTCTCTGCTAAATCTTCAAGAGAAATACTAAACCAAATTTCTTCATCTACTAGAGGTCTTTACGTTGGTTCTATGCTCGATGGCAACAAAGAAATTCCAATTAGAATTAAAAATAAAAATTTAGAAACAAAGGAAATTAATCAAACTTCTTTGCTAGCTATTCCAGGAGCTAACGGCTTTGATTACGTAGAAAGTTTTTCTGAGGTTTCTTATACCAGTGAAATTAACCAAATTAACAGATATCAAGGCAGTAGAAACAATGCTGTCAAAGCAGCCGTTTATCCAGGAGGTCTCGCATCCTCAGTCTTGCAAGATGTTTCAAAAGAACTGAAAGAATTTGAGGAGTCTTTACCGATCGGCTATAGCTTGAGTCAATCCGGAGATGCCGAAGAAAGAGCAGAGTCCTTTGGTCAAATATTTAGCACATTTTTTCTATTTTTAGGGCTGATAGTCGTTACCTTGGTGATGATATTAAATAGCTTCAAACAAGCAGGAATAATTTTATTGGTTGGTTTTTTATGCGTAGGGCTTGGATTTTTAGGAATGTTTGTAGGGTTTCAAAACTTTGGATTTATAGGCTTAGTTGGAATAGTTGGCCTTGCTGGATTAGCAATAAACGATGCTATTGTTGTTCTATCACATCTAAATGAAGATGCCTTAGATGGAATGATATCTAAAGAAAAGTTAGTTTCTACAACTATAAGATCAACAAGACATATTCTTACAACATCAATAACGACAGTAGGCGGACTATTTCCTTTATTGTTTGATGAGTTTTTCAAAACATTAGCATGGGCTATGTGTTTTGGAGTTTTAGGATCTGCATTTATTGCTTTACTGCTGATACCATCGATGTTCTGCTATTTAGGAAAAGTTGAAAGCAATTAAAATTTATAATTCAAAGACAATCCGACAATATTTTTATCAACGACTTTATTAGTAAAATTAAGATTTTCATCAGTAATTAAAACTCTTAATTCCGCCTCTAAATTATTAGAAATATTTCTCTTATATTTTGTTTTTAAGCCTTGAACAATATTTGCCGAATTACCCCATACGCTTTCACCGGAACCATCTTTATTAAGATCACCATAAAAGATATCAATAGATATAGAACTATCGTCACTTAATTCTCGACCATAAGTAAATTGTGCATATATCGAATCATTATCTATAAAAGCTGCAATTGGAATGCCTCGATATCTATAACCCCCATAAATGCTATGTTCATAAATTACGTTAAATCTTCTTCCGCTAACAGGATTTCCATGCCAAACCGAATCTGTTTTCGATATTTCAAAAATATAGGATCTAAGCATTCCGTCAACTTCATATTTTAATTCCGAACCAACAGTATGAGTAAAATGGGATAAAGGTTGGTACCAGTCTAAGCCCCCATCTTCTGCTCCTTGCTGAATATAAAAAGTCAAAAGCTTATCTTTGAGGAGCAAATCATATTTAATATCTATTGCAGCTAATTGATTTGCAGGGTCGTCTAAGGAAGTTAATTCAGTTTCCCCGAAAGCACCCACCTCATTATCTGCTCCTTCGAGGGCTCCAAAGAAAGATTTTAAAAATACATCGCCATTTTCTTTTCGATTATCTCCACCGATAGTTATGGTTCGAGAAAAACCTAATTGAAGGTTCTTGAAAGGAATAATTGTTAGTCTAGTTCCAACAAGATATGGGTTTGAAACGTCTCTATTAGTCTCTAAACGATTAATAAAAAAAGAGTAATTAGCTTTGCCTAAAAAAGAAAGAAAATTTCTAAATTCAAAACCTTCAAGTGAATTAAAAAAGACTCCAGGAGAAGGCCTAGCATAATTTGATAATATTAAGTTATTGTTATGGCTTGGACCCCACCAACGATTAATAGCTCCAAAACCAAAAACCAAATTCCATGCAGTATAAGTAATATAGCTATCATCAAAATAATATTCTTTATCATCAAAAGAATTATCACTTAGGTAAATATTAAATTGTGCTGCAAGATTGTTATCCGCATACTCAATCTTAAAAGATAAAGAATTTCTATCATTCCAGTTATCACTAATATTTCTAACAGGCTGTATGTCGGTAAATAAGTTTAATTTTATTTCAGATTTGAATTGATTTTTTTCATAAAAAAAAGAATTTAACTGTTTCGTGTAAGTCGCTAAATCATACAAATTCCTATGATTTGAAAGAGTATTGGATAGCATTCTTTGTGATATGGGATAGGTGGTTGTATCCGTATTTGTATTGGTTTTTAAAGCATATAGCTCAAT
>CASICS010000022.1 GCA_949373255.1 uncultured SAR86 cluster bacterium
GCTAAAATTAATTGGATAATGAATAGCATAATTCCTCTCTCTGCATTTTCAGATAACTATATATGGTTAATTGTATACGGTAATTCAGCCGTTGTGGTTGATCCAGGAGATGCGACACCTGTAAAAAAATTCTTGAATGATAATAATTTAAATTTATCTGGTATTTTGATCACTCATCACCACTTTGATCACACTGGTGGTTTAGTAGAGTTGGCAAATGAAGCTAATTGCTCTGTATTTGGTCCAAAAGGAGACCATATAAATGGCATTACAGATGCTTTATCAGAAGGTGATAAGTTTAGTGTATTGAACTTAGATTTTTCTGTAATGGAGACACCAGGCCACACTTTAGATCATATTGTTTTTTACTCTGAAAATAATGATGAGAACATTTTATTTAGTGGTGATACTTTATTTTCAGGCGGTTGTGGAAGGTTATTTGAAGGGACGCCTATGCAAATGAATGAGTCTTTACAAAAAATTAGCACTTTGCCAGATACAACTATTATTTATTGTGCCCATGAATATACTCAGAGCAATCTTTCTTTTGCTCTTGCTGCGAATCCGACAAATAGCACGCTGAAATCTGAATCCAAAATAGTTAATGACTTGAGATCAAGAAATGAAATTACTCTTCCTACAACTTTATTTAGAGAGAAAAAAATAAACCCCTTTCTTAGATTAGATGATGAAGAGATAGTAAAAAATACAGAATTGTTTCATGATATGAAGTTGAATTCTAAGCATGAAATATTTGCAGCCATAAGATCTTGGAAAGATTCGTTTTAATGAAAAAAATAATATTTATATCTTTGTTTTTGATGAGTAGCCTTGTCATATCTCAAGAGAGTAAAAAAAATCTAGGTTTATGGGAAGAAATTAGAAAAAAAAGTAAGCTTTCTTATGATTCTTCACATCCTAAAATCCAAGAATCTGTTTTAAAATATGACTCTCATCAATATCTAGTTAATCGCTTGACTAAAAATGGGCAAAGATATCTTTATTACACATACATAAAAGCGTTGGAAAGAGGTCTGCCTGTAGAGTTGAGCTTAATTCCATTTATCGAAAGTCAATTCGATCCTTACGCGCAATCTTCAACTGGCGCATCAGGTATTTGGCAATTTATTGCCACCACAGGAAGAGAAAATGGTTTGAAAAAAAACTGGTGGTACGATGCTAGGAGAGACATTGTCGCATCTACAGATGCCGCTTATAATTTTTTAGAAAAGCTTTACTCTGAACATAATGACTGGTTGATTGCTATAGCAGCTTACAATGCAGGGCCATCTAGAGTCAGGAAAGAAATAAGAAAAAATAAAGCAAAAGGCCTGCCTACTGACTTCTGGTCATTAAACTTACCAAGGGAAACAAAAGCTTATGTGCCTAAAATTTTGGCTTTAGTAGAGGTCATTAGAGACCCCCAAAGATTTAATATTGAATTACCTTACTTAGCAAACAGACCCTATTTCCAAATTGTAGACCTCCCTTCGCAAGTTGATCTTATGCAAGTTGGTAAATTAGCAGGATTAAAATTGGAAACTGTCTACGAATTGAATCCGGGATTTAATCAATGGGCTACAGATCCAAATGGTCCATTTAGAATACTTTTACCTGTTGGAATTGCTGATAGATTTAAAATTGTTTTGTCTGATATAGACCCTTCTGATTTAGTTCAATGGGACAAATATTTAGTTAAACAAGGGGATACTCTCACTTCTATTTCGTCTAAATACATGATTGATTATGAGTTGCTTAAAGAAATAAATGATCTAAAAGATAATCTTATTTATGAAAATGAAGAACTTATAGTTCCAAGAGGTCCAAGCTGGATTAAAGATTATCTGAATAGACCTGATGTCTATTATGTAAAAGCTGGAGATAGTCTGTCATCTATTGCACAAAAATTTACAGTAACTATTAGGGACTTGTCTTTGTGGAACGAGTTAAATCCTGCAAATTATTTACTAATTGGTACAAAAATATTAATTTATCCGAAATACTTAAAGCCTTCGAAGATTGCAAGTGCAAATAAAAATGACATCGCCTACCCAATTAAACGCGGTGACTCAATAAGCAAGATAGCTATTAAATTTGGCATTGATAAAGACTGGATTATTAAATGGAATGAAATTGATGACGAATCGTTAATTTATCCTGGCGATATAATTAAATTAAACCTTTCTGAATTAAATTAAAATAATTAAGATTTCCATATAAAGCCATATGTTTTTTAGTGACTATACTTATCTCAATAGAATTTAGTATCTCAAAGTGATTCTTACTTTTTCCAAAAAGAAACATCTTATTGAATTCCTCTTGATCTATAAATTCCATGAGAGCTCTTCCTAACCCGCCTACAATATAAATACTTTTTCCAGGTAAATAAGTTAATGAAAGATCAGATAGCACGTTTGCTAAAGTTTTTATAAATGCGGAAATAATATCAATTGGTGCTTGGTTACCATTTCTAGCTAATTCAAATATTTCTTCAGAAGAAATATCTACCTTATGTAAGTGATTGTATATTTTTGAAAGTCCGCTGCCTGACAAAACATCTTCAAGATTATTTATGTCACTGAATTCATTTTGTAAATTATAATTTTTTAACAATGCATCTATAGCTAAATTTGTATTTCCTAGTTCAGTTGTTAGCACAGTCTTGTCATTAACTAAAATTGAAGCTCCCAAACCTGTACCCGGTCCTATGAAAAGAGAAGTGCTATTAAAATGATTTCCTTTTTTTATAATCTTAGCGTCTTGGCTGGAAATGTAAGCTGAACTATATGCGATGGCCTCCCAATCGTTAAGTAAAAAAACATTTTCTAAATTGTATTTGCTTTTTAAATTCTCTGAATCTAATGAGTAATCTCTGTTAGTCATCTGTATTGAGTTATTAATTTTAGGACCAGCAACAGAAATAATCAGATTAGATATTTTTTTATCTTCTGAATTTATTAAGTTAGAAAGAATCTCATTTACTTCTGATGAGTTCAAAATTAATTCTTGCTTTACTTCCAACAACTCGGAAATAGAATCATCGCAATAGGCGGATCTGATACTTGTTCCACCTATATCAACAAGAAGAATCTTATTCATTTATAAATCTTTAATCTAAATCTAAAGATATCTTGAGAAAAATAAATCTCCCTAGAGAATCGTAAAATGCTGGATAAGTATTTGCATTTCCTGGTACATAACCGATGTAACCATTTACAGGCGGATCTCTATCCAATAGATTATTAATTCCAAAATTAACTTTTAAATCCTTTTTAATATCGAATTTAAAGTTAGCATCTAAATATGTGTAACTTCTAAATGGAATATTCAAGGAAGTTCCTAAGCTCTTGGCATCCTTAACATCGTCTATGTATCTTACTGTTAATCCTGAGACGATAGGCATATTAAGAATATTTGAGTCGAGACTAAAATTTAGAATATTTTGAAGTTTTGGAGAGGGTTGATAACACAAGCCTGACTCGTCTCCATTTCTGTAAAAGCCTCTACAATTTACTACTGATTTAGATGTTTCCTCTTGAAACGACTTTTTGGAAATAAAATTAGTTAAATTTGAAATAGAAACTTTTCCCATAGAAGTGTCAAAACTATAATCAAGAGTCAAATCAATGCCCTTTGTTTCAAATTTAGAAAGATTATAATTGGGTGTTGATACAAAGCTGCCACTTGTAGATAAAGTCATATCTGAGGCTCGATTAATTAAAGAACACCAGTATCCAGTTCTGTTTTCGCTAGCTACACAATTATTTAAAACAGTTGCGATACTCAGCGAAGATATTTGGTTATCCATTTTTATTTCAAAAAAATCAATTTTTGAAATCAGCCCATTATTGAACTTAGCTTCAAAACTTAAGCTATTAGATATTGCCTCTTCTGGATCTAAATTAATATTTCCTGACCCTTTTGCGTATAACTGAGCAGAAGTATCGTCTATAGAGCCATATAAACTACTAACGCCTGTATAAGAACACTTTACTGAGTCAAATATTGGCGTAGATCCAGCGCATGGATCTACTGCGTATCTTAATTCAATTTCTTCAGGATCAAATAATTCACGAAGATCAGCAACTCTGAGTGATTTTTGATGTGATGCTTTAACAGTTAAAGTGTTGTTAATTTGATAAACAAGACCATAGTCATAAGTGAAAGCTTCTTTTCCTAATGAGTAATCAGAAAACCTAATACTTGCATTAATATCTAAGCCAGCTTTAAAAGGAATATTTAATTGTGTGAAAAACTCATTTACATTCTGTGCTCCAGTCATCTTGGCATGAGAAATTTGTTGACCCGCTCCATCTTTATTCAAAAAGCTCTCATCAGGATTTTTATTTAATCGTTGCTCTCTTCTTTCCATTCCGTATAACAAAGAAAAAGTTTCTAAAATTGAAGAATTTAAATCAAATTCTTTTGAAAAAGAAAGAAAGTATTGTTGATCTGTGAGTTCGCCATGCATTTTTAGGTTTAGATGAATGTAATCTAATGCTGCTTGTGTTATTCCTTGTGAGGCATTTGCAGCAATCAAATTAGAAGTCGTAAATAAATTTAAAGGAACGCATCCTGGATCATTGCTTACACACTGACCTGTTGCACTAATATTTAGTGAATTTTTAATTTTAGACAATGAAAGATCGTTTAGATAATTATAATCAATCGAAGTATGTGAATTTTGAAAGGACAATGAATATTGCCATTCATTAATCAATTTTCCATCTAATTTGATCATTGCTCTAGATGAAGAAGTATTGAAAGATTGCGCCCTATTTAATGAATTTTCTACAAAACGCTTACTAAGAGTTGTAGAAATTGTATCTCCATTAAAATTGCATCCAATACCTGAGTACTGTGAACTTGATAGGTATGGATTTGTGCAAGGAAGAGGGACTGTTTGCCTAAAAATTAATGGAGCACCTATTTGAGCAGTGCTTTCACTTGAAATATTAAAAAAATCTATAGAAAGCAATGAATTTTTAGAAATTTTGTTCTTATATAAAAAGCCGGCACTTCTCTTTTTGTCTGGTCTCTGTAGAAAATTTGCTGCTCCAAAGTTAAAGCCATTACTAGTTGACGAGAAACCTGAATTTGAAACATACCCTCCATTGGAACCGTTTTGAACTCTTGCCATGTATGTTGCAGAGCTCAATCTACATGAAGCGTTTCCTCTAAAAGCACAAACCCCTATGTCCCTATCATCCCAACGAATTGATTCAATGGATTTATAATCGATATAACCTACTAAGTGGCCTTTTTGGCCAATGCTATCTCCTATTACTAAAGAATAAGAAGAATTGAGTCCATCTAATACTGATCCTTCCGCTGAGTTATTAATGGATCTTAAAGATTTATTATTATTTTCATGTTGATAAATTCCTTGGTGCATGGATATATTTGTACCTGAAAAGTCTCTATCTAAAATAAAATTTATTACTCCTCCGATAGCATCAGACCCATATAAAGTAGATTTACCGCCGGTTAAAATTTCAACTCTTTTGATCAAGCTCTCTGGTATTTGATTCAAATCTTGTTCAGCATTGCCGTCCAAAGGAGAACCTAATGGCAATCTTTTACCGTCAACTAATATAAGCGATCTATCTCCGCCTAGGCCTCTAATACTAACTGAAGCAGTTCCTGAAGAAAAATTAGAATGAAGCGCAGAATTTCCTGGATTAATTTGAGGCAAATGATTTAAAAAATCTTCAACTCTGAAATACCCACGCTTGTTTAAATCTTCATCTGACAAAACATAAAGTGGATTAGCAATTGGCGTGTTCTCCAATAGCGATCCGGTGACAATTATCTCTTCATCAATTTCTGATTGAGAAAATAAAGTATTAAAAAAGAATATTAGAGAAAAGAAAAAAATTCTGAGATTAGTCATTTTTATACTATTTAAATTGAGAGGTTGGTAAATGTATAAAAATTTTAACATAAGATTTTTTATATAAATAATATTAGTCATAACTTAAAAAACTACTTAAAATTTTTAATTCCACAAGATGCTCGTCTAATATAAATGCTAGAATTATTTAATGGGTTTCTTGGAAAATAAAAAAGTATTAATTGTTGGTGTTGCAAATAAGTTTTCTATTGCAGCTGGTATTGCCGATGCCATGCACAAACAAGGTGCTGAAATTATTCTTTCTTATCAGTCAGAAAGACTCAAAGATAAAGTTGTGCAATTGGGTGAAACTTGGGACTGTAAAACTTTCATTGAATGCGATGTTACTAGCGACGAATCAATATCTTCTATGATGAGTATTATTAAAAAAGAATGGGGCTGTCTTGACGGAATTATTCATGCTGTTGGATTTGCTCCGGCGAATGAATTAGATGGTAATTTTGTAGATGTTGCTACAAGAGAAGGTTTTGCGATAGCTCATGATATTAGTGTTTACAGCTTTACTGCTCTTGCTAAGGCTGGAAAAGAATTAATGTCAGGTAGAAATGCTGCTATGTTGACTCTTTCTTACTTAGGAGCAGAGAGAACCCTTCCCAATTATAATGTTATGGGTGTAGCAAAAGCTGCGCTTGAATCAACGACTAGATATCTTGCAAATAGTATGGGCCAAGACAATATAAGAGTTAACGCCATTTCAGCTGGACCTGTAAAAACTTTGGCTGCATCAGGTATTAAAAGTTTTAGAAAAATGCTTAGTTACAATGCTGATCGTTCTCCATTAAAAAGAAATATCACATCTAAAGAAGTTGGAAATGCAGCGGCTTTTTTATGTTCTGATTTGGCCAGTGGAATTACTGGTGAGATTTTATACGTTGATGCTGGTTTTAATATCACCGCAATGGGTGATTTAACAGAAACCGATTAATTAATTTTTGCGTCAGCTTTTAAAGATTCATTAAAACTATCTAAAACTACTCTTTTAAAAATATTATCTAAATAGATTTTAGAGTTTGCTACTTCTTCTGAAGAGATAATATCGTCAAATCTATTAATTTTTTCTAGTTTAATAATATAAGTATCGCCATCAGAACTTTTTAAAGCTACAGGGTTTGTGTCTTTAGAAGACAGGCTAAAGATCTGGTCTGTAACATCAAATGGCAGCAAGCTATTTCCTCTTTGCAATTCGGCATAAGACGTATAATTTTTTGGGTTTGATGACAATTCTTCTTTTTTAGTCAAAATAATTTGGTCCAGCTTGCTTAAAAACTTACCTTTTTTAATTTCTGAGCTAATTAAATTCTCAACTTCATTAAGCGGAAGGAACCCCTCGTCTTTAATATTAGTGAAATTAAAGAAATAGTAACTATCATTTATCTCTACAGGGCCATATGTTAGAGACAGATCAAGAGTGTTATTTTCTAACTCTTCTAAAGCCTCTATGTTCCCGAAATCTTGTAAGAACTGATTAATTGATTGATCGACAATGACTGTTTTATTCAAATCTAAATTATCTGAAATTTTATCTATGTTCAAAACCTCTAAACTAATCTCAAAATCGGATATAAATGAATCTAATTTTTCGATAGATTTCGCATAATTTATTTTCTCTTTGATCTCTTCATTCGTAAAAGAATTTTTATTTCTTTCTGTAACTTTTAATATATGCAAGGAAGAGCCTAAATCAATTATTTTTGAAAACTCATCAATTTTAAGAGAAGCTATAACTGTTTCGAATTCGTCAGGAAAAAGACTTCCATCTGTAAAACCTAAATCTCCACCAATATCTTTTGTGCCAATATCTGTAGAAAATTCTTTAGCCAATCTTGAGAATTGATCTGGAGATTCGTTGATTAAGTTAATGATATCTTCAGCTTTAGAGAGAGATAAATCTCGATTTTCTTCAGAATAAGCAAGCTCGATATGACTTACTCTTGTTTGAGTTGAAATTCCTTCTTCCAAGGCTTCTTTCTCCATAAGAATCTCTTCATCAGATATTTCTTCAAGAGCAAATGATTCTGCGTTAATCTTAACAAATGAGTATGAAACTTTTTTTGGATCAATATATTGGTATTTATTGTCTTGATAAAAAGTTTCTATTTCCAACGAAGTAATATTTTCTTTTTCAGATTCAATATCAGATGATAACTTTAGAAATGTTATATCTCTTGATTGCTTACTAGATTTTACAAAATCTCTAGAATATTTATTAGTTAAAAAAGAGGTTTCATCAATAAAGTTAGATAGCTCGGCAGCCAAAACTCTAGATTTAACTAACTCTCTAAAATCTGCGGGCGTCATTCCGAGTCTGCTTAAAAAGCCCCTAAATAAATCAACATCAAATTTTCCATCTAAATAGAAGCTCTGATCGTTTCTAATAACTTGATTGATTTGTTCATCGCTTAAATTGAATCCTGCTTCTAATGAAGATTGATAATTTAATTCTTTTAAAGAAATGGATTCTTTTGTTAACTCATCAAGTAATTTTGGATCAATGGAATTTTGCTGCTCAGCAATAATATTATTTATTCGGTTGTATTCAAGAGAATACTCACCTTGTGATATTGATTTTCCATTTACTGAGAAAACATCATTGCCTATTAGCGAACCGCTAGAGCCAATAAACCCTCCAAAGGTAGCTACCAAACCAAAAATTAGGATACCAACTATTATTGAAGATCCAGAAGAGTTCAAGCCGTTACGAATATTTGATAATGCTGACATATTTTTCCTAAAAAAAACGCGCCTATTAAAGACGCGTTTCTTTGATAGATAAGATTATAAGCTTTCTTTTAAAGCTTTACCTGGTTTAAATCCTACTCCTTTAGATGCAGCTATTTGGATAGCAGCTCCTGTTTGTGGATTTCTTCCCATTCTTGCTGCTCTTTCACGAACTAAAAAAGTTCCAAAGCCAACTAAGGCTACTTGATCGCCACCGCTTAGGGCGCCTGCGATACCATCTAATACTGCATCCAAAGCTCGTCCAGCTTCGGCTTTAGACATGTCTGTTGATGTTGCTACTGATTCTATAAGATCTGCTTTATTCACTATCTCTCTCCTGATAATTTATTTAAATTAATAATTGCACCGTTAAACGCAATAAATACTATTACTTTATATCCTATGTTTTTATGAAATCAAAGCTATTTTTTTTCTTTGATACAGGGTTATCAGTGCGTTTCAAGCTTATTTTTAGTATTTTTACTTTTTTTACTAATTTTACTTTGTTTACTCTTTTCTTCGCTCCATGGTTTAGGAACTTCTGTTAGAACAATTTTAAAAACATCATCGATCCATCTAACTGGTTTAATTTGAAGATTTTTGGTTATTTTTTCAGGAATTTCTTTTAAATCTCCTACGTTGTCTTCTGGAATTAAAACAGTTTTGATTCCCCCTCTTCTTGCAGCAAGTAGTTTTTCTTTCAAACCACCAATCTTAAGGACTTCTCCTCTAAGAGTTATCTCGCCTGTCATAGCAACATCTGCTCTTACGGGGATGTTTGATAAAACAGATGCAACTGCAGTTGCCATCGCTGCTCCAGCACTTGGGCCATCTTTCGGAGTGGCTCCTTCAGGAACATGAATATGAATATCTGTTAAGTCAGAAAAATCTGGATTTATTCCCAAAGATTCCGATCTAGTTCTTATTACGGATATAGCTGCTTGAATAGATTCTTGCATTACCTCACCAAGACGACCAGTTTTGATAATTTTTCCTTTACCTTTAAAAGAAGCTGCTTCTATTGTAAGAAGCTCACCTCCAACTTGAGTCCAAGCTAAACCTGTAACTTGTCCAATTCTGTCTTTCTCTTTTGCCTCACCAAAATCAAACTTTTTAACCCCTAGATAATCTTCGATATTTTTAGAGCTTATTTTTTGAATTGTTTTCTTTTTGAGATCAGCAATTTTTTTGATAGTTTTTCTACATATTTTTGCTATTTCTCTTTCTAAAGATCGAACACCAGCCTCTCTTGTAAAGTACCTTATGATGTCCAGAAGACCTGAATCTTGTAAATCTATTTCTTCGCTTTTAAGACCATTATTTTTTAATTGTTTTGGTACTAAATAATTTTTGGCAATACTCAGTTTTTCATCTTCCGTATATCCAGGTAGCCTAATGATTTCCATTCTATCTAAGAGTGGGCCAGGTATATCTAATGAGTTTGCTGTACAAACAAACATGACATCTGATAAATCATAATCAACCTCTAAAAAGTGATCATTGAAAGTGTGGTTTTGTTCAGGATCTAAAACCTCTAATAATGCTGAAGATGGATCGCCTCTGTAGTCAGCACCCATTTTATCTATTTCATCAAGTAGAAACAAAGGATTTTTAACGCCTACTTTAGACATTTTTTGGAGAATCTTGCCAGGCATTGAGCCGATATATGTTCTTCTGTGACCTCTTATTTCGGCTTCATCTCTTACACCGCCTAAAGAGACTCTTGTAAATTCTCGCCCCGTAGCTTTTGCGATAGATTCACCTAAAGATGTTTTTCCAACTCCAGGAGGCCCTACTAAACATAGTACTGGCCCTTTTAATTTGGTTACTCGTTTTTGTACGGCGAGGTATTCTAATATTCTTTCTTTAACTTCTTCAAGACCGTGGTGGTCTTTATCAAGAGTTTGACTGGCTTTTTCGATATTTTTTTGAACTTTAGATTTCTTCTTCCAGGGAATACTCACCATCCAATCAACATAGCCTCTAACAACAGAAGCTTCAGCAGACATCGGAGGCATCATCTTGAATTTATTTAGCTCAGCATTAACCTTTTCTTCTGCTTCCTTTGACATTCCAGATTCAGCAATCTTCTTTTCAAGAACTTCTATTTCATCGTCAGCTTCATCGCCTTCGCCCATTTCTTTTTTTAAAGCTTTCATTTGCTCGCTTAAGTAATATTCCTTTTGGCTTTTTTCCATCTGCTTTTTAACCCTGTCTCTAATGGTTTTTTCCATTTGAGTTAGATCTAATTGATTCTCTAACAAACTAACTAAGTTCTTAGCTCTCTCCTCTAGATTGTCCTGCTCTAATAGTTTTTGCCTATCATCAATAGAAAGTGATAAGTGCCCTACTAAGGTATCTATTAACTTTTCTAATTTTTCTATTGCTCTTACTTGGCTTATTATTTCAGGTCTTATTTTTGAAGAACTTTTAGATAAATCTTTAAATTGGGCTTGGAGAGTATTTAGGTAACTTTTTTGTAAATCTTCGTCCATTTCACCGCTGTCTAAGACATCAACTTCTGCTTCTAAAAACTCTTTTTTGTTCTTACAAGAAATAATTGACGCCCTTTTGATGCCTTCTACTAACACTTTAAATGTTCCATCTGGAAGTTTTATTAGTTGCAAGATTGTAGAGACAGTTCCTATTGAATAAATATCTGATATTGAAGGGTTTTCTTCATTTGGATTCTTTTGAGCAACTAACATGACTGATTTATCTTCAGACATAGCTTTTTGTAAAGCGCTGATAGATTTCTCTCTTCCAACAAATAGTGGAGTAACTACTCCTGGAAAAATAACGACATCTCTAAGCGGGACTAATGGTAACAACATAATTTAAACCTCTATTTATTAGATTGGGATTAAAAAATAAATTACAAGACTAACTGGTTTTGTTCTGAGATTTATTTCCTGATCTATAAACCATAAGTGGTTTAGATTCGCCTTTAATTGTAGACGCTTCAACCACTACTTTTTCTAAATCGGGTTCAGATGGAACTTCGTACATGCTATCCAAGAGTGTATTTTCTATAATAGATCGCAAGCCTCTTGCGCCAGTTTTCATTTCGATTGCTTTTTTTGCAATTTCTTTCAATGCATCTTCTCTTATATCCAGATCGACAGACTCCATTTCAAACAGCTTCTTGAACTGTTTAACTAGAGAGTTTTTTGGTGCAGTAAGGATCGTAACCAAGGCCTCTTCATCAAGTTCTTCTAAAGAAGCAGTGACGGGTAAACGCCCTATAAATTCTGGAATCAAACCGTATTTGATTAAATCTTCTGGTTTAACCTTTTTCATTGTTTCAGCAATGTTCTTCGATTCTAATTTCTTGACTACTGTTGCTTCAAAACCCATTCCTTTTTCTTCTGAACGGTTTCGAATAATCTCATCTAAGCCTGAAAAGGCGCCACCGCAAATAAATAATATATTAGAAGTATCGACTTGAAGAAATTCTTGTTGAGGATGTTTTCTTCCGCCTTGAGGAGGAACAGAGGCAGTTGTTCCTTCTATTAGTTTCAGCAGCGCCTGTTGAACTCCCTCTCCTGAAACATCCCTTGTTATAGATGGGTTATCTGATTTTCTAGCAATCTTATCTATTTCATCGATGTAAACGATACCCAACTGAGCTTTTTCAATGTCATAGTCGCATTTCTGTAATAATTTTTGAATAATATTTTCTACGTCTTCACCTACGTATCCAGCTTCTGTAAGAGTAGTTGCGTCAGCAATTGTAAAGGGAACGTCGAGTAATCTAGCTAAGGTTTGAGCTAAAAGAGTCTTTCCGCTTCCAGTTGGGCCCAATAAAAGAATATTACTTTTACCTAATTCAACATCATCATTGTCACTATAGTTTCTTAATCTTTTATAGTGGTTATAGACCGCAACAGCTAATATTTTTTTTGCTTGATTTTGACCGATAACATACTCGTCTAAGATTTCTTTAATTTCTGCTGGAATTGGAAGATCTTTGTCATCTGAGTCATTTGAATCTTCTGACAAATCTTCTTTAATAATATCGTTGCAAAGTGAAACGCACTCGTCACATATATAAACAGACGGTCCAGCTATTAATTTTTTAACTTCAGCTTGATTTTTTCCACAAAAGGAACAAAACAATTGTTTATCTTTACTGTCAACTTCTTCAGTCATTATTTATTTACTTCTTTTTGAAATTACCTTATCTATTAATCCGTATTTGCAAGCCTCATCACCTGACATAAAATTATCTCTTTCTGTGTCTTCTTCTATTTTCTCAATTTTTTGGCCTGTATGATTTGACAGAATTTCATTCAACTTAGTTCGAATCTTTAACATCTCTTTAGCGTGAATTTCTATATCTGATGCTTGTCCTTGAAAACCACCTAACGGCTGATGAATCATGATTCTTGAATTTGGCAGAGCAAATCGCTTTCCTTTTGTTCCGCCTGTAAGTAAGAGCGCACCCATACTTGAAGCCTGACCAATGCATAGAGTACTTATGTCAGGTTTAATGTAAGACATAGTATCGTAAATAGACATGCCGGCAGTAACCGAGCCACCAGGTGAATTAATGTATAAATTAATATCTTTGTCAGGGTTATCTGCTTCTAAAAACAAAAGCTGAGCAACTATTAAGTTAGCCATATAGTCTTCTACTTGGCCGGTAATAAAAATTACTCTTTCTTTTAACAATCTTGAATATATGTCATACGATCTTTCTCCTCGGGGAGTTTGCTCGACAACCATCGGAACTAATTGATTTGATATTTGATTCATAAGACTTAATTTAACTCATTGTCATAACTTCTTCAAAACTTAGATTTTCATCTTCGGCTTTGGCTTCGTTAATTAAAAATTCAGTAACTTGTTCTTCAAGGGCCAAAGACTCCATATTTTTTAGTTGCTCTTCGCTACTATAAATCCAGTTCTTGTATTGTTCTGGATCTTTAAATCCTGAAGCTCGCTCTTCAATTAACTCTTTGACCATCTCATCTTGAGATTTCATCTCTTTATCTTCTATGATTTTATTTAAAATTACTCCAAGCCTAACTCGCTTAGTTGCATTTTCATTAAAATTTTCTAAGGGTAAATCAGCATCAGTTATTTTAGATACGTCCATTCCCATTTGCTGAGCTGCGGCTTTTCTTAAATTATCGGCTTCAGCTGAAACCATTGCTGTAGGTATCTCTATAGGATTCAAAGTTTCTAAAGCATCAAAGACTCTTTCTTTAATTTTTCTTTTTAAAGTGACATCTAAATCCTTTTGCAGCTTGTCTTCTAAATCTTTTTTGAAATCTTCTATCGTCTCTACTTCTATTCCCACTTTTTCAAAAAATTCTTTATTTAATTCAGGTAAATTAGTATCTAAAACTTCGTTAACTTTAATCTTAAACATTACAGGTTTACCTTTTAAATCTTCTGCATGATAGTCATCAGGAAAATTAATATTAATTTCTTTTTCATCCCCTTCTTTCATACCAATTATTCCATCTTCAAAACCAGGAATCATATTATTAGAACCAATTTCTATAAGGTAATCTTTTGACGCTCCTCCTTCAAAAAGTTCTCCATCCATATAACCTTCAAAATCAATTTTCGAAAACTTGCCCTTAGCTGATGCCTCTTCAATTTTTTCTAAATTACCGAATCTCTTTTGCATTTTTTTAATTGTTTCGTCGAGATCTTCTTCTGAAATAGACGCAATTGGTTTTTTGTACTTGATGCTTGAAAATTTTTTGAGACTAAATTCTGGATACACTTCAAATATTGCCTCAAAAGAAACGTCTTTACTGATATCCATAGATTTTGGATTTAGTGCAGGCTGACCAACTACTGAAATTTTATCCTCAGAAACTTTTTTATAAAAAGTATTCGTCATAGCTTCGTAAATAACTTGGCCAGTTATTTGTTCCCCATACAGTTGTTCAATAACGTCTTGAGGAGCTTTCCCTTTTCTGTAACCTTTTAAATTTGAAGAATCTTGTTGTTGTTTTACTTTTTTATCAAATTCAGCTTTAAGATCTGCTGAAGATAGTTTAAAAGTTAATTTTTGTTCTGAGCCTTTCTTTTTAATACCAAACATAATTTATTCCTTAATGGGGTGGACGATGGGGCTCGAACCCACGACAACCGGTACCACAAACCAGTGCTCTACCAACTGAGCTACGCCCACCATTAATGGCCTCCCGGGCAGGATTCGAACCTGCGACCCTCTGCTTAGAAGGCAGATGCTCTATCCAGCTGAGCTACCGGGAGTAGCAAGAGGCTATTCTATATAAAAGGAATTGATTAGTCTTTAATCTTATTTATTTTTTCGCCGTCGCAATGTGATGATTTAAAATCAATTTATTTTCAATTGATCAGGCATTGAATTTAAGGATTTAAAGGATTCCATAGGTTGTAATTGAGCTCAGCAGAGCAAGTTTATAACTGCTATGACTATTTTAAACAGATATTGGAAGCGACTCAGATCATCGCTGATAAAAACAAGGAAGTATTAAAAATATAACCTGTATTATTTTTTGTCATATTTATCTCCTTACAAGTGTTTGGTAGTAAGTAGTTTTAGCATTATCTCTGTGAACCACCATACCTCCTTCCGCTTCAAATCCTGCAACTATAGCGTTATTCGCACACTGAACTAAATCATTCAATTTTTTATCCATACAGATAACATAATCATTGATTAATGATCCAACTGTATTTGGTTGTCCAAATATATTTGGATCATTAAATATATTTAATGATTCAGGTTTTGTATTTAATGATCCATCTGTTCTAGCCATGGAAAGAGACGACAGCGTTAAAACCATTATTAATATTATTTTTTTCATATTTTTCTTCCAAAAATTACTTAATCTATTCTAAATCAAAAAAGTTTCTGATAGTTATACAAAGTATTTTGATCGTTTTTGGTTCTTTTTAACCCCCTATCAAATAAGGCTTTTTTTGGCTTAGTTATAGAAGGAAAGCTTGTTATGGCGACAAAGTCTAAGAAAGTGGTGACCAAGTGGTGACCAAAGGTGATTTTGGTTTTTTTTAAGGGTTCCACGATCCGTCTGAAACCCTTATAAAAGCTGGTCGGAGTGAAAGGATTCGAACCTTCGACATCCTGCTCCCAAAGCAGGCGCGCTACCAGGCTGCGCTACACTCCGAAAAAACTTGATACTTTGTAAACTTGGTCTAAAAGCGGTGGTATCATATCAAAAATTTATGACAATAATACTAAATGGTAAAGAATTAGCTTTAAAATCTGAAGAAGACTTTTCTAACAGAGTTTCAGCTATCAAAAAAACCTCTGGAATAACTCCTATTCTAGCTACTGTTTTAGTAGGCGATGACCCTGCATCAGAGACTTACGTAAAAATGAAAGGCAATGCTTGTAAGCGAATCGGCATGGAATCTCTTCGCGTTGAATTACCTAAAGAAACGACTACTGATGAATTGTTAAATAAAATATCTGAGTTAAATTCTAATGAAGCGGTCTCTGGCATTTTATTGCAACACCCTACTCCTTCTCAAATTAATGAACGTCTTTGTTTCGATAACATTGAATTATCAAAAGACGTAGATGGTGTTACTAGTTTAGGCTTCGGTAAAATGTCGATGCAAGAAAGTGCTTTTGGATCTTGTACTCCTTTTGGAATTATGAGACTTCTGAATCATTATGAAATACCTTTATCTGGTAAACATGCAGTAGTCGTCGGAAGAAGTCCAATTCTTGGAAAACCTATGGCCATGATGCTTCTAAATTCAAATGCTACGGTAACTATCTGTCATTCTAAAACTCAAGATCTTGCTTCTATAATTAATACTGCAGATATTGTTGTTGGAGCCGTTGGTATACCGAAATTTATTAAAGCTGATTGGATTAAAGATGATGCTGTTGTTGTTGATGCTGGCTATCATCCTGAAAAATGTGGCGACATTGATTTAGAGCCTTTAATTAAAAGATGTTATGCATATACTCCAGTTCCAGGAGGAGTTGGCCCTATGACTATAAATACTTTAATAATGCAAACTATTGAAAGTTGCGAAAATAAAATTAAAGACTAATTCCAATACTCGTCTTTCAAAAGTCTTTTATAAAGCTTACCGGTCGGATGTCGAGGTAACTCACTTCTAAAATCGATACTTTTTGGGCATTTAATATGAGAAATATTATCTCTACAGTAAGCCATTAGTTCTTGTTCTAAAGATTCATCAACTGTTTCCATGTCAATCGGTTGCACGACCGCTTTAACTTCTTCACCCATTTCTTCATTAGGCACTCCAAAAACAGCTACGTCAGCAACTTTAGGATGCATGACTAATAAGTCTTCCGTTTCTTTGGGGTAAATGTTCACGCCTCCAGAAATAATCATGAAAGCTTTCCTGTCTGTTAAATATAAATATTCTTCTTTATCAAGATAGCCGACATCTCCCAGAGTTGTATAACCTTGTTTGGAGGTTGCACTTTTAGTTTTTTCTTTGTCATTATGATAGGAAAATCCATTAGAAGTAGGTCCTTCAAAATAAACAGTCCCTTCTTCACCAACAGAAACTTCATTTTGATCATCATCTAAAATATGAATTGGGCCTAATAAAGATTTACCAACTGTTCCTTTGTGAGCTAACCATTCTTCAGAATTACAAGCAACGAATCCATTAAATTCTGTACCAGCATAATACTCATGAATTATCGGCCCCCACCAATCAATCATTTTATCTTTAACTTCTACTGGACATGGAGCAGCGGCATGAATGGCAACTTTATGTGAGCTCAAGTCATACTTATCAAAAATCGTATGATCGGTTTTTAAAAATCTAATGAACATAGTTGGTACCCATTGACTGTGCGACACCTTATATTTTTCAATTGCCTGAAGTGCAGCTTCTGGATCGAATTTTTCTAAAACAATACAAGTTGCGCCTAATGCCAAGAACCCAGTATTAAATCCCATTGGTGCTGAGTGATATAAGGGAGCTGGTGACAGATAAACTGAATTTTCTTCAGCTCCATATAATCCCTGAACAACTCTGGTAAGACCCAAATCATCGTCTTCGGGTTTATAAGGCAAAGGATCTAATTTAATCTCTCTACTAACTCCTTTGGGTTTTCCAGTGGTTCCTGAAGAATAAAGCATTGCGGCTCCTTGGCACTCATCTAAAATTGGAGTCTTTGGCATTTTATTCAATTCTTCTTCGTAAGATACAAAATCATTAAAAGAACCATCCAACATAAATTTATTTACACCAGTTAATGATTCAGATAAAAGCTCGGCTGATTTCTCCAAGAACTTTGATGTTATAAAAACCTTTGCATTACAATCTTTGACAATATATTCAACTTCATTAGGCTGCAATCTCCAACTTATGGCAGTATATTTAAGTCCACATCGATAGGCTGCAAAAGCAATAGGGAAAAATAATTTATGATTTTCCATCATAAATGCCATGCTATCTCCAGGCTTAAGTCCTAAGGATCTAAATAATTGAGCGCCTTGATTAGATAGTTCATTTAATTCTTGATGAGATATAACATCACCGCTTCCAGCCATAATGATTGCTGGTTTATCTTTATATTTAGGGCCATTGATTCCTGGATGCATTTTTCCTCACTTTTGTATGATGTAGAATAATATCTAATAAAAAAAAATATGCCAAATTTAAAAAAATTACCTGTTATTTGTTCCATTGGAGGAATTAACTCTGCTGGTAGAACATCGTCAAATTTCGCTTATCAAAGACTCATATACGAAACTCTTTCTGATGATGAAAAAAGTAATGTCTTAATAAATCTTAATGCTTTGTCGGGCTTAGAAAGATCTGAGAATCAAATTTTAGATGGAACCTTAGTCAGACAAATAAATAAAGATTCTTATGATCCGGATGGATTAATGACAGAAATAATGGGCGTTAATGCAGCTGCGCAATTACCTGATTATTTTGATCTTTCAAAACTTTATAACTCCAGACAGCATCCAAAAGGCATTCAAATGACTATTTTTGGTGTTTCAGATGCAATTAAAAATATGGGGATAGACTGGGAAACTGAAATAAAACCATTATTGGATCCCAATCGTATCGCTGTCTACGCGGGACCAGCTATTGGTCAACTAGACAAAGATGGAATGGGTGGACTAATGCAGTCTAGATTAAGAGATGGCAGATCATCTTCAAAACATCTTTCTATGTCTTTAATCGAAATGTCAGCGGATTTTATTAATGCATATATTTTAGGCTCAGTAGGAAAAACAGGCTTGGTTGCAGGAGCTTGTGCAACTTATCAATACAATTTACATGCAGCTTTGAGTTTGATTAAAAATGATGAAATTGATTTTGCGGTTGTTGGTTCTTCTGAAGCCCCTATAAATGCAGAAGTTACTGATGGTTTTATGGCTACTAAAGCTATTGCTGATGATAAAAAAATCATTGCCATGCAAGAAAAATTAGGTGAGTTTTCAGAGTCCGCTAATTTAAATCATGCTTGTCGCCCATTTGGTGATAATTGTGGAATGATTTTAGGAGAATCTGCTCAATTTTCTATAGTAACAACATTAGAGTTTGCGATAGAAATTGGTGCTGACATTCTTTGCGCTGTACCCGAGGTTTATATAAATGCAGACGGTATAAAAAAATCTATTAGCTCACCCGGTATTGGTAATTACATCACTATGGCTCAGTCAGTAGCAAAAGCTAAGAAAGATTTTAATAATTTACAAGAATCTTTGGTAATAGCTCATGGAACTGGCACCCTGCAAAATAGAAGTACTGAATCTGATGTTTTTAGTAAAGTTGCCAGTTCTCTTGATCTAAGTAATTTATATGTTACTGGAATCAAAGGTTACATAGGTCATAGCATGGGTCCTGCTGGTGGAGATGAGTTACTAACTGCAATTGGAATTTGGAATAAAGGTATTATTCCTGGCTTAAAAACTACTCCGGCTTTGGCCGAAGATGTAAGCACTGAATCATTAAACTTCTGCCTAGATCATACTGAGATTGATCCTAATAATTTAGACGTAGTATTCTTAAATGCTAAAGGTTTTGGTGGAAACAATGCCACTTGTCCAGTTTATAGCCCCTCATACGTTCAAAATGTTATTAAGCAAACATTTTCGGATAAGGAGATAAATGCTTATGAAAAGAAAAAAGAAAAAACAATATTAAATAAAGAAAAATATTATAGCGACGCCGCTCAGGGGAATTATGATTTGATATATCGTTTTAACGAATCTGTATTAGATCCAAAAACAGATCTAGAAATAACCGATAACTCAATTAATTTAAAAGGCTATAAAAAAATAGATATTTAATTATCTATCTAAAGGTTTGTCCCTTGGAAATAATCTTCTGATTAAAGGAATTAATGGCAAAAAATAAATATATTTTTTTGGAAAAAGTCTTTGTATTCTGTCATACCAATGAGCATCTGCACCGACCATAATTCTTTTATTTTTTTTCTTAATATTTTTTAAAATAATCTTTGCGGCAGTATTTGCATTAATTGGGGCTTCGTTTTTAAACATCTGCCCTGCTTCTTTTGATGATTTTGCTTTTGGCCCAAATAAATTAGATTTAGATTCTTCACTATCTCCGAAAGTAGTCTCATCAAATTTACCCGCTTCGGCGGCGAGGTTTGCAATATTGGTTCCGATATGTCCAGGATGGACAGAGTAAACCTCAACTGGTGAATTATCCATTTTCATTTCCAAAGCTAAGCTTTCTGTAAAAGCTCTGACACCAAATTTTCCAACGTGATAAATAGATTGAGTTGGAACACTAAGCAAACCAAAGATTGATGAAGTGTTAACAATTGCTGCTTCTGGTCGTTCTTTTAAATGCGGCAGAAAAGCACGCGTTCCATTAATTACACCGTGTAAAAGAATTCCTAAGCCCCATTCCCAATCTTCATCTGTTGAATCCTCTATGGTAGAAGATAAAGCCACACCTGCATTATTAAAAACCATATCCACCGAGCCGTGCTCTTCAATTACTTTTTCAGGTAAAGCAAAGACTGCATCTTTATCACTTACATCAACTATATGTTTTGAGACTCCAACATTATAGGATTTAAGAAGCTCTGCCGTTTCATTTAAGGTCGTTTCGTTCCACTCGACCAGAGCAATATTTGCACCGGATTGGGCTAATTCAATAGCTAACTCTCTTCCCATGCCGGATCCAGAACCGGTTATTACTGCAACTTTCCCTGTAAAATTCTTCATATACTCTCTCTTTTGGATAACATTACTAATATAAAACTAATCATTCAACAAAAATTTATTTTGTCTTAAGAAATCCATTAACTTATCGATATCAAGTCCTTGAATGGTAAAAATAGAACCTACAACTGAATTAAATAAGTTTTTACCATTCAATTCATACTTATAACCACCGCAAGAATTAAATGGCTCATCTAAATCGATATAGTCGTTGAGTTCCTCGTCAGAAAATTTCTTCATATCAAGAGAGGCTACTGATGACTCAGACCAAATGATTTCATTGTTGAGAGCAATAGCCATACCGCAATTTTGTTTGTGATTTTTACCTGATAATTTTTTAAGAGTCTTCAAACAATTTTCTTTATTACCTGGTTTGCTGAGAATTTCATCATTGAACTGACAAATTTGATCCACTCCCAATACATAAAAATCTTTTTTTATTTTGCTAATATCTAGAGCTTTTTCTGATGCCAGTTTTATTGCTAAATCTAAAAATGGAATATTAAGATTGTTGCTTTTAATTGCATCTTCATCCACCCTGGAAGGCAAAAATTCACACTTTAAACCTGCGTTAAAGATTATCTCTTTTCTAATACTAGAGGCTGTTGCTATTATTAATGGTTTTGCTAAAGCTACTTTACTCAAAAAGACTAAGAATCTGACTTAATTAAGTTAAGGAATTCAGTTCTTGTTGCAATGTCTCTAAAATCTCCTAACATTCTACTTGTAACCGTACTAGTATCGGTTTTATGAATGCCTCTGGTAGTCATGCATTGGTGAGCAGCATCAATAATTACTCCAACTCCTTTAGGCTGAAGAACTTCTTGAATTGAATCAGCTATCTGAGCTGTCATCGTTTCTTGAGTTTGAAATCTTTTACCAAAAATATCTACAACTCTAGCGAGTTTACTAATTCCTAGAACTCTATCATTTGGT
>CASICS010000023.1 GCA_949373255.1 uncultured SAR86 cluster bacterium
CGAATAGCTGATTCTGTTCCTGATTTTCTGATGTTAATTCTGCCATCTTTTAATTTTACTTTTTCTAAGAAGCTCTCACATAAAGCAATAAATTTTTTATTGCTTAAAATTTTATCTGGATCAGACGAATTTATTTTCGTTAAAATTTGAGGGTATTTTTTAAATGGCTTTAGAAGTTGGCTTAATGATTTATCTGAACATAAAATTGCTTCTAAAAATTTAATTGATGAGACAATTGCATCTCCAGTATTTGCCAGGTCTAAACACATTATATGACCGGATTGCTCACCGCCCAATTCCCATTCGAGTTCTTCTAATTTCTGAAGAACATGCCTATCTCCCACATCAGACCTGATTAAATCAATCCCAAATTCTTTTAAAGCGATTTCTAACCCTTTATTTGTCATAGTAGTTCCAACTACACCTTTTGAACCCAATGTGATCTGATTTTCAAACTTATCTCTAGCCAAAATAAATAAAACCTCATCACCATCAATTTCTTCAGAGTTTTCGTCAACAAAAATCAGTCTATCGCCATCTCCGTCCAAAGCTAATCCATAATCTGCAGAATGTTTTTTTACTTCGTTTTTTAAAAACTCTATATTAGTTGATCCGCAATCTTTATTAATGTTCAGTCCATCAGGTTTGTCTGCAATTACAATAAGTTCTGCTCCTAACTCCCTAAATACTTTTGGAGCAACATCATAAGCTGCTCCATTTGCTACATCTAGAACGATCTTAAGGCTAGAAAAGTTAATATCCCTTTTTAAGGAGCTCTTACAAAATTCAATATACCTGCCATTTGCATCACTAATTCTTTCTGCCTTTCCAAGGGATTTTGCATCAACCACGGTCATCTCTTCAGCTAATTTTTTTTCTATTTTTTGCTCTAGCAAGTCAGATATTTTTTTACCATCATCTCCAAAAAACTTGATTCCATTATCTTCGTAAGAATTATGCGAAGCGCTAATAACAACGCCTGCTTGCTTCTTAAAAGAGTTAGCTAAGTATGAAATAGCTGGTGTAGGCATAGGACCAACGAGCCTTACATTAACGCCTGCAGCAATTATTCCTGCCTGTAAGGCAGTTTCTAACATATAACCAGATATCCTAGTATCTTTACCAATAATTAAAGTATGGATTCCTTCTTCCTTAAAAACTGAACCCGCTGCCCATCCGAGTTTTAGAATAAATTCTGGATTTGTCTCTTTAGAAATTGAACCTCGAATTCCATCAGTTCCAAAATATTTTCTTTTATTGATTTTCAAAAGACTAACCAAAAATTTCTCCTATTTTTTTTACTGCATCTGAAACATTGTGGACGCGGATAATATTTGCTCCATTCATAGCAGAAATTATACCAGCACATAAGCTTGCATCATCTAAATCTTTGTTTGAAGTTAATTTTTTTAAAAAACCTTTTCTCGATATACCAACTAAAGACTTATTAGAAAATTTTGAGTAATTAAAGCTACTTAAAATTTCTAAGTTCTCTTTTACACTTTTACCGTATCCAAATCCTGGATCTAAGATAATTTTTTTTGAATCTATTCCAGACTCTATTAAAGATTCAATTTGCTCTTCAAAATAAAGCGTTATCTCTTCGCAAATATTCAACACAGAAGAGTTTTCTTTTTTATGCATTATACAAACTGGTAAATTAGAATTTCTAACTTCTTTTTTGGATTCAATATCTTTTAAAGAGTTCACGTCATTTATTAAGCCTATTCCATTTTTTATAGCCTCTCTTAATACTTTTGGTTTTGAAGAGTCTATCGAAAAGATAGTGTCAAAATCTTTAATAACTTCTAGAACAGGGATTATTCTATCTAGTTCTTCTTCTTCAGATATTGGAATATAGCCAGGCCGCGTTGATTCAGCACCAATATCTATAAATGAAGCCCCACTTTTTTCCATGTATTCGATTTCCTTAATAATCTTAGAAAGATCGGTTTTAGAATTTTTCTTTGAAAAAAATTTTCCGCCATCGGAAAAGGAATCTGGAGTTACATTGATAATCCCCATGATTCTGGGGATATCAAAATTCAGCTCTTTATTGCCAAAGAGCATGAATACTAAGTCTGGTTTGCTGGGTCAGTTAAAGGCGGGTCAGTTTTATCCTTATTTTTTTTGGTTCCTGAGTCATCATCTGAACTAGATCTAGGAGTTGCTCCTGCCATAATATCTTCAATCTGATCACTATTTAAAGTTTCCAGTTCAACTAATGCCTTTGCCATTTTATGAAGCTTATCTAAATTATCCGTCAGAATCTTGGTGGCTTTTGCATAACAACCGTCAATTATTTTTCTAGCTTCAGAATCTATTAATTCAGATGTTTGATCAGAAAATGTAGTTGAGGGATTTCCTGCAGATCTACCTAAGAAAGGCTCATCTCCTTGTTCTTCAGAATATTTCATCGGACCAAGCTTTTCAGAGTAGCCCCATTTAGTGATCATATTTCTTGCTAACTCAGAGGCTCGCTCAATATCATTGGAAGCGCCTGTAGTGACTCCTTCCTTACCATATATTAATTCCTCAGCAATTCTCCCACCATAGAGACCGCAAATTCTATCCAATATCGCTTGCTTGCTTAAACTATATTTATCTTCTTCAGGTAAAAATACTGTCACCCCAAGAGCTCTTCCTCTAGGAATAATGGATACTTTATAAACTGGATCATGATCTTTCAGTTGTTTTCCAATAATTGTATGACCTGCCTCATGATATGCGGTTTGAGTTTTATCCTTTTCACTCATAACCATAGATCTTCTTTCCGCTCCCATCATTACTTTATCTTTAGCTAGTTCTAACTCAGACATAGAAACTTTTTTCTTTCCAGATCTAGCAGCGAATAAAGCGGCCTCGTTAATTAGATTAGCTAAATCAGCTCCTGAGAACCCTGGGGTTCCTCTTGCTATAAAAGATACTTCCACATCATCTGCAACTGGAACTTTTTTGATATGAACTTTTAAAATTTGCTCTCTACCTTTGATGTCTGGCAATGGAACAACGACTTGTCTATCGAAACGCCCCGGTCTTAGAAGAGCTGGATCTAAAACATCAGGTCTATTCGTAGCAGCAATAATGATCACTCCTTCATTAGATTCAAAACCATCCATTTCTACTAATAATTGATTTAAGGTCTGCTCTCTTTCATCATGACCACCGCCCATACCGGCTCCTCTATGTCTTCCAACAGCATCTATTTCATCGATAAATACAATACACGGAGATTGTTTTTTAGCTTGCTCAAACATATCTCTAACTCTCGATGCTCCAACTCCTACAAACATTTCAACAAAATCAGATCCAGAAATAGTAAAGAAAGGAACTTTTGCTTCTCCAGCTATTGCTCTAGCAAGAAGAGTTTTTCCAGTTCCTGGTGAACCTACCATCAAAATACCTCTAGGAATTTTTCCACCAAGTTTTTGAAATTTTGTAGGATCTCTTAAAAAATCTACTAATTCTTGAACTTCTTCTTTAGCTTCTTCGACTCCTGCAACGTCTTTAAAAGTAGTCTTAACTTTGCCGCCTTCAAGCATTTTCGCTTTACTTTTACCAAAACTCATAGGACCGCCTTTTCCTCCAGCTCCGCCTTGCATCTGCCTCATAAAAAAGAAGAAAATTGCTAAAATTATAAGGATTGGAAAACTTGCGACTAGTAATTGCGACCAAATACTATCTGACTCTGGCTGCTCTCCTAAAACTTCTACTTGGTGAGTAAATAGATCATTCATTAATCGATCATCTTGAACATACAGAGGTCTAGTGGTGGTGAAAGTTGATCCATCGCCAAGTGTTCCATCTATTGTAAAACCATCACCCTTAAAAGAAACGCTACTTATTTGATCTTTGTTTATTAAAGATACGAATTCTGAATATGTCATAGATTTTTTTGGAGCCGCTTCATAAGCATTTTGAACGGCAAAAAAGGTCATTCCAACGATGGCCATCCATAAAAGAGCATTTTTCATAAGTTGTGACATATTAATCCTATTTTAATTATTCTTATCTGTACCTAAAATATAACATTCATTCGATTTTATCCTTGAAGCATCTGGTTTAATTCTTTTTACTGAATTAAATCTACTAGAAAGTTCTTTGTTTAAAAACAAAAAAGATTCGCCTTCAAAACATTTTGCAAGAAATTTACCCCCTTTTACAAGGAATTTATCTACTATGCTTAGCTCGATTTCTAATAACTCAATCATATTCATAGTATCGCTAAAAGCTATCCCACTTATATTGGGGGCAATATCAGAGATTACAATATCTTTTGGGCCTTTAATAACCTCCATATTTAAAACTCTCAAATCTTCCTTGATAAAATTTATACCCTTTATCTTATCCATCTCTAAAATATCAATTCCAGTAATTGATCCAGAAGATCCTATGTTTTCATTAGCTACCTGACACCAGCCGCCTGGAGCACATCCAAGATCTAATACATTTTGATTTTTAGAAAATAATTTTTCGGATTTATTTATTTGAAGCAACTTAAAAGCAGCTCTAGATCTATAGCCTTTTTTCTTTGCAAGGGAATTATATTTTTCACCTAAATAGTATGAAGAATCTTTTGCCACTATTTATGGAGCACGGATAAAATTTCGTATTCTTGTATTCCCGAAGGGCTCTCGAATTTAACTATGTCACCCTCCTCTTTCCCGATTAAAGCTCTAGCCAATGGGGAAGAATATGAGATTTTTCCAGTCAAAACATCAGCTTCATCTTCACCTACTACTCGGTAAGAGACTTCCGCATCATCAGAAAGATTGACCATAGATATAGTTGTTCCAAAAATTATCTTTCCTGAGCTAGGAATTGATAAAACATCTATTACTTGGGCTCTACTCAACTTTGATTCAATTTCTCTAATTCTTGCTTCTGCCAGGCCTTGTTGCTCTTTAGCAGCATGATATTCAGCATTTTCTTTTAAATCTCCAAATTCTCTAGCCGTAGCTATCTCTTTAGAAATCTTAGGTCTTTGGGTGGTTAAATGATCAAGCTCTTCACGCAACAGGATTTCTCCCTTTACAGTCATTGGCTCTCTATCTTCAATTCCACTCATTTGTGTATATCTTGAAGTTTTTGGACTGACCAATCAAGTTCATTCGTAATTACTTTACAAATTGCAATTGCACCTTGAATGGTCGTAGTACAGCAAATCTTTTGATCTAGAGCTGTTCTTCTAATAGAAGCCGAATCTTTGATTGATTCCCTACCTTCTGTTGTGTTTATAACAAGACTAATTTCGTTGTTTTTCATTAAATCTATTATGTGAGGTCTACCTTCAATAACTTTATTAATTTGTTTTGCTTCGTACCCAAGTTCATTTAGCTTTCTAACTGTTCCTTTAGTTGCAACGAGTGAAAAATTTTTAGAAGTTAAATCTTTAGCAATTTCTTCTAGAAATTCTTTATCAGTATCTCTTACGCTTATAAAAGCAGCTCCGCTTTTTGGAATTTTGACTCCCGCAGCTATTTCTGCTTTCTCAAAAGCCTCAATAAATGTTTTTCCTATCCCCATTACTTCCCCTGTGGATCTCATTTCTGGGCCTAAAATAGGATCAACATTTTGAAATCTATCGAAAGGCATTACGGCTTCTTTAACACTATAAAAGTCTAATTCTGGAACTGAATCTATTCCTTGATCTTTTAAAGATATTCCTGCCATTACTCGCGCAGCAATTGCAGCAAGGGGCATGCCTAAAGCTTTTGAAACAAATGGAATTGTTCTTGATGCCCTAGGATTCACTTCGAGTAAATATATTTTTTCATTTACATATGCCAATTGGACATTAACTAAACCAATTATTTCCATATTTTCTATAACTTTCGTAACTTCTTTTTTTATATTTTCTAAAGCATCATGACTAATATTGTAAGGAGGGATTGAGCAAGCTGAATCTCCTGAATGCACTCCGGCTTGTTCTATATGTTGTAAGATTCCACAAATAAGAATATCTTTTCCATCACTAATAGCTTCTACGTCGAATTCAATTGCTACATCTAAGAATTTATCTAAAAGAACTGGATTTGAGTCATTTACTTGAAATGCTTCTGTTAGATATATTATCAAGTCTTCTGTTCCATAAACAATTTCCATTGCTCTTCCACCCAAAACATAAGACGGTCTTACAACTATCGGGTAACCAATTTTATTTCCTATTTCAATAGCTTGCTCTTTGTTGGAAGCCATTCCATTTGGAGGCTGAGTTAAGTTATTTTTTTCAACAAACTCTAAAAACCTTGCTCTATCTTCTGAAAGGTCAATTTGATCTGGAGATGTTCCAAAAATAGGAACATTAAGTCTTTCTAAATCATTAGCTAACTTGAGAGGAGTCTGTCCTCCATATTGAATTATCAATCCATCTGGTTTTTCAACATCAACGATCTCCATGACATCTTCTAATGTTATGGGTTCAAAATATAAACGATCTGATGTGTCGTAATCTGTAGAAACAGTTTCGGGGTTACAATTTACCATTATTGTTTCGAATCCATTTTCTTTTAATGCTTGAGCAGCATGAACACAACAATAATCAAATTCGATTCCTTGTCCAATTCTATTTGGACCTCCGCCTAGCACCATTACTTTTTTTCTATCTGTCGGGTTAGATTCGCATTCATCCTGATAGGTTGAATACATATAAGCTGTTGTTGTTCTAAATTCAGCAGCACAAGTATCAACTCTCTTAAAGACAGGATTAATGCTTAACTCCTTTCTTGAAGATCTAACATTCTCTTCCGAAGAAGATAATATCGAAGATATCCTTTTATCAGAAAAACCTATTTTTTTTGCTTCTAAAAACTTTTCTTTATTCGTTAGAAAACCTTCTTTTTGAATTTCTTTCTCAAAATCAATAATATCTTTTAATTCCGATAAGAACCAAGGATCTATTCCACTCATTTGATGGATATCATCTATAGAATAATCTTGTCTTAAAGCTTCGCCTAAGAAGTAAATTCTTTCTGGTGTTGGAGTTATTATTCCAGCTCTTAATTCTGATTTTTTTAGAGGTTTATCAAAGGGATCTAGACCACTTTTATCTATTTCTAAACCTCTAATGGCCTTTTGAAAAGATTCTTTAAAAGTTGAACCAATCGCCATAACTTCTCCAACAGATTTCATTTGTGAAGTTAAGGTATGAGTGGCTCCGGAAAATTTTTCGAAATTAAATCTAGGTATTTTCGTTACCACATAATCAATAGTAGGTTCAAAAGATGCGGGTATGCCATCTTCACTAATATCGTTTTCCAATTCATCTAAAGTAAAACCTACTGCAAGTTTGGCTGCTATTTTTGCAATTGGAAAACCTGTTGCTTTAGAAGCTAAAGCTGAGGATCTGGAAACTCTTGGGTTCATCTCTATTACAACCATATCTCCATTTTTAGGATTTATAGCAAATTGCACGTTGGAGCCTCCCGTTTCAACTCCAATTTCTCTTAGAATTGCCATAGAAGCATCGCGCATATGTTGATATTCTTTGTCTGTAAGGGTTTGTGCAGGAGCAACTGTTATTGAGTCGCCAGTATGCACGCCCATAGGGTCAAAATTTTCAATACTGCAAATAATTATGCAATTATCTGCCTTATCTCTAACAACTTCCATTTCGTATTCTTTCCAGCCTGTTAAATACTGATCTATATAAAGCTCTGTAGTAGGAGAAAGATCCAAGCCTCTCTCGCATATGTATTCAAATTCATCAATATTGTAAGCAATACCGCTCCCTGTTCCGCCCATAGTAAAGTTTGGTCTGATGATGCATGGAAAACCGACCTCAGAAAGAATCCCATTTGCTTCTTCAAGGTTATGAGCTAGTCCGGCTTTAGGTGTCTTTAAACCAATTTTCTCTATAGCTTGGGCAAATTTTTCTCTATCTTCAGCCTTATCAATAGCATCTTTAGTGGCACCTATAAGCTCAACATCAAATTCTTTCAAAACTCCGTGCTTGTCTAAATCTAAAGCCGCATTCAAACCAGTTTGGCCTCCCATGGTAGGTAAAATTGCATCTGGTTTTTCAATGGCGATTATCTTTTTTAAAGACTCCCAATTAATAGGCTCGATATAAGTAGCATCAGCTAATTCTGGATCAGTCATTATTGTTGCTGGATTTGAATTTACTAAAATCACTCTAAACCCTTCTTCTCTCAAAGCTTTGCATGCCTGAACTCCAGAATAATCAAACTCACATGCTTGTCCTATGACTATAGGTCCTGCTCCGATAATTAGTATAGATTTTAAATCTGTTCTTTTAGGCATCTAGTTTTTCTCTTTGAATTTTTTTATATTAAAAATAAATTTATCAAATAAACTTTGTATGTCTTTTGGGCCAGGACTTGCTTCTGGATGACCTTGAAACCCAAATACATTTCCATTCTGGGATGAAATACCTTGAATAGATTTATCAAATAAAGATCTGTGAGTTACTTCGACATTTTCATTTAAGCTTTTTTCGCTGATTGTAAATCCATGATTTTGACTAGTTATAAAAACAGATTTATTTTCTAAATTTTGAACTGGGTGATTGGCTCCATGATGACCAAACTTCATTTTTTCTGTTTTTAAATCTAGAGCTAAACCCAGTAATTGATGGCCAAGGCAAATACCAAAAATAGGAAAGCCCTGTTCTATTAATTCCTTAATTGAAGATATGGCATAACTACAGGGCTCTGGATCTCCAGGACCATTTGAAAGGAAAATTCCATCGGGATTTTCTTTAATAATTTCTGAAGCAGGAGTTTCAGCCGGAACAACCTTAACTTCGCAACCTCTATCTACTAATAGTCTTAAAATATTGTGCTTAACACCAAAGTCATAGGCGATAACTTTATATATTGGCTTCAAGGGAACCGATTGATAAGAGGGTTTATCCCAAGTATAAGTTTCTTTCGTGCTGACGACTTTGGCTAGATCTTTTCCTTTTAAATCATCGAAACTATTTAATAAAGATTGAGCTTCTTTTTCAGAAAAATTTCCTGGAACTATTGCGGCAATTTGAGAACCTTTTTCACGAAGAATTCTAGTAAGTTTTCTAGTATCTATATTAGCAATCCCTGAAATTTCTTTTTCTGCGAGAAAGTTCGACAAATCATTTTCTCTTCTCCAGCTACTTTCTATTTTAGAGAGCTCTTTTATAACTACTCCTGAACAACCGCCATATCTAGACTCCAGATCTTCTTCATTAACGCCCGTATTACCAATATGCGGATATGTGAAACATACAATTTGGTCGGTATAAGAAAGGTCAGTTATAATTTCTTGGTAACCGGTCATTGAGGTATTGAAGATTAGCTCGCCTACTTTTGGAATATCAGAACCAAAACTGATTCCGTGGAATAGGTCTCCCGATTTTAAAATTAAGGTAGCTGGCTTAAAATCCATTTTTCCCTAAAGGCGATATTAAATTTTTAAAAAAAATCGCGACATAGAGAAAACTAAGGATCGCGATTATTTGTTCTAATGCCGTTTGCATTAGAAAATGACTATAATGAAATTATCTTAGTTAGTCTACGTAATATATAAATAAAGTGATAAAAACTGCAAAAGAAATAGAAAAGATGAGAATTGCTGGAAAATTAGCAGCAAAAACTTTAGAAATGATTGAGGAATACGTTAAATCCGGCGTCTCTACTGGCGCCCTTGATGATATCTGTCATGACTATATAGTTAATGAAATTGACTGCATCCCAGCTTGCTTGAATTACAAGGGATATCCAAAAACGATTTGCACTTCCATAAATCAAGTTATATGTCACGGGATACCAGATGAAAAACAGATTCTTAAAGATGGAGATATTATAAATATTGATATCACCGTTATTAAAGACGGCTTTCATGGTGATACAAGTAAAATGTTTTTTGTTGGGAATAAAAAACCTCATGCAGAAAGATTAGTGAAAATTACACAAGAATGTCTCTATAAAAGTATAGAACTAGTCAAGCCTGGAGCTAGACTTGGAGATATTGGAAATGTTATTCAGAAACATGCAGAAAATAATCATTACTCTGTAGTACGAGATTATTGTGGTCATGGTTTAGGTCTTAATTTTCATGAAGAGCCTCAAGTTCTTCATTATGGCCAACCTAATACTGGAATGTCTTTGAAAGAAGGTATGTGTTTTACAATTGAACCAATGATCAATGTAGGAACTCATAAAACAAAGCTATCGAAGAAAGATGGCTGGACGGTTGAAACAGTAGATGGAAGATTATCTGCACAATGGGAACATACAATATTGGTTACGAGTGACGGGGCCGAAGTGCTTACAAAAAGAGAAGAAGAAAGCTTTGATAAATGAATAATTTAATTTCTAAAATAGAATCTTATCCATTTGAACGATTACGAAATCTAATTAACCCTAAAGGGCTTGCTGAAGAAATAAATCTTTCTATAGGAGAGCCAAAGCATCCTGCTAATCCAGATACTCTGGATATAGTTTCACAAAATAAAAATCTTTTTAGCCATTATCCGCCAATGTCTATGATTCCTGAATTAAGAGAAAGTTATAAAACTTATCTAAAAAATAATTTTGACTTGTCAAATGTTAAAAATGAAGAAATTTTTTTAGTCGGCGGCACAAGAGAAGGAACTTTCTCTGCCATTCAGACAATGTTCAATAAAGAAATTGTCAATGATAAGCCATACGTCTTTATGCCTAATCCTTTCTATCAAATCTATGGTGGCGCAACTTTGTTTGCTGGAGCTGAAGCTGCGTTTATGGATTGCAATGAAAAAAATAATTTTCAAATTGATTTTAAATCTATAGACGAAAAAGAGTGGGAGAAATGTCAATTACTAGTTTTGTGCACCCCTTCTAATCCCACCGGCAAAGTTATGACTAAAGAAGATTTAAGGCATATCATGGCACTGAGCAATAAGTACAACTTTAAGATTTTAAGTGATGAATGCTACATAGACATATATTTTAATGAAAAACCATCATCAATTCTCGAGGCAGCATTTGAAGTTAACGGTAATTTTAAAAATGTTATAGCTCTTCATAGCCTTTCAAAGCGCTCAAATCTGCCTGGTTTTAGATCTGGTTGCGCTACTGGAGATGCAGAGATAATATCTGCTTATTCAAAATATAGAATGTTTCATGGTGTTAGTGTTCCATTACCGATTCAAAAAGCTAGCGCATTTGCTTGGCAAGATGATGCAATAGTTGAAAAAAATAGAGTCGCTTATAAAAAAAAATTTAAATTAGCTGAAGCTATTTTAAATAGAGATTCTTTAACTCCAGATGGAGCTTTTTATATTTGGTTGAAAGTAAATGATTCCGAAGCATTCACTAAAAAACTTTATGATGAAGAAAAAATTATTGTTTTACCTGGTAAATATCTTGGGGCAGAAAAAGATGGCATAAATCCTGCTGAACAATATTTAAGAATCGCACTGGTACATAATATAGAATCAACCACTAAAGCATTAACAAGTATAAAAAAGGTTTTAGATAATGAGTAATTGGACTGGTTTAGGCATTGGCACAAAGAATAGCGATGGCGATTGGATAGAAATGTTCTTTGCTGAAGAAAATATCTCTGCGGAAAGTATGGATTCGTCTGATTCAGCGTATGAATTTGTTTCTGTAAACGATGATATGGCGCCTACTTCAGTTCCTGAAGCTTATTTGAAACTTCATCTGCTGTCCTATCGCTTGGTAAAGCCCAACGAAACGAATCTAGATGGTATTTTTGGTATTTTACAAAATGTGGTTTGGACTTCAGAAGGACCCTTCTCGATTTTAGACTTTAAAAAAGCTCAATTAGAGTCAAGAAAGAATGGTAAACAAATTTTGGTGCATAGCGTAGATAAATTTCCTCGAATGAGTGATTACGTTACTCTATCTGATGTAAGAATAGCAGATACAAACCGAGTGAGACTTGGTGCTTATTTAGGTGCAGGTTCAACCATCATGCATGAAGGTTTTGTCAATTTTAATGCTGGTTCACTAGGAGAAGCCATGATCGAAGGCAGAATTTCTCAAGGCGTTGTGATTGGTGATAAAACTGATATTGGTGGAGGCGCATCTACGATGGGCACTTTATCCGGAGGTAATAATGTAAGGATCTCTCTTGGTAAAAATTGTTTGCTGGGTGCAAATTCTGGTCTCGGCATTCCATTGGGTGACAGATGTACAATTGAAGCTGGGCTCTATTTGACTGCTTCTTCAAAAGTAGAAGTCATCAATGAAGAGGGAAATATGATAGAAATTGTTAAAGCATCAGAACTTTCTTCAAAATCGGATCTGCTTTTCATAAGAAATTCATTAACAGGTTCTATTCAATGTCGACCTAATAAAAAAGTCATAGAGCTAAATAAAGAACTTCACTTGAATGAATAAAATTAAAAAAATCTTTTTTATTTCCCTTCAATTAAATAAGAAAAATTTAAATAAAATTTAAAAAACTTAATAAGTAACAACCACTAACTGCTGTTGTTAAATGGAGTCTAAGTTTCTGATAATCTAAATCCTCAAACATATCACTCCTGTTTTTTTCAAAAAGATAAAATAACGGGAAGGCAATAAAGCTCAAAATTAACGAACTTAATAAATAATCTTTGGCGAGAACAATTATTATAAAACCGATTAAAGAAAAAATTATTGCTACAAATAAATCTAATTTGTTTAGTTTTTTATGTGACCAACCCCAAACCATTCCGGCTAAAAAAGATAGAATAATTGCACCATAGATAGCCAAAAAAGATAAAGAATGTTCGGCTTTATCTTCGCCCATAATCCAAGGTAATGTTGCGAAAACGCCAAATGGAACAAAGCCAAAAGATCCTAAAATAATTTTTGTTCTGATCATATATTCTATTATTTATTTTATTGATTAAAGTAGCTATACAATTTTGTTTTTGATTCAATAAAGAATTAATTAAATGAATGTTCCAAGCACCAAGACTCCTGCAGGTATTTTTAGAAGGCTTCTAGCTGTCCTTTACGACAGCATCTTGATTATTGGATTATATATGAGCTTTGTAATATTGATCACATACCTTAACGGCAAGGCGCTAGAAAGTGATTTGGAGAAAATATTCCTTCAACTATCTTTCGTGTTTATAACCATAGGTTTCTTTTGTTATTTTTGGAAAGCAAATAATGGGCAAACTCTAGGGATGCAAGTTTGGAAGATAAGATTAATTTCTGAAAACGAAACTGATATTGAGATAAAAACAATGATTCTTAGATCTTTTTATTCCATATTTTTTACTATTTTTTTATTCTCTAATTTTATATACATATTTTTGAATAAAGAAAAAAAGACATTGGGAGATAAACTTTCTAAAACTAGAATTATTAGAGTCTATTGATCTTTTATTATTCGATAGCCAGCAACCAAGACAAACAAAGAAGGCAGAACGATAGCTAGACTAGGAGAAAAGCCATTAATAATTGCTATGTTGCCAAGCACCTTTAAAAAAAGGTTAAATCCATAGGCAATTAGAACTCCAAATAAAAGCCTTTCTAAGTTTTTATTTAAACCAAACAGTTTATTTGAAACTGCCAATGCGAAAATTATTACTGCTATCGCTGATATTGGTTCAAAAATTTTCTTCCAAAACTCATATGAAATCATATTTTTTTCTCGGGCTGGGCCCGCTTCATTTAATATTTTATAAACTTTTGATAAAGCCATTTCTTTTCTACCTAGCTTTTCATTAAACCCATATTCGGGGCCATCTTTCCAATTGAAATTATTTATTTTTTTGTTAGTTAAAATATTTTCTGATTCTAATAAATTCCATCCATCTCTTGAAATGTTACTGCTCGAAGAAGATATTATATTTATTATTTTTTTATCTTCATTTAATTCAAATAGTGTTATGTCCACAACAAGATCATTTTCTGTCTTGAATTTAACAAAATTATTATTTTTATAAACCCACTTCTGCTCTTCAGAGTTATCTATATTTCTATACTTTAAATATGCTGCATCTTGTTCTAACCTTGGAGTCACGAATTCCAGCAAGACTAATGTCAATAATAAAAATAAAAATATTGGTTTAAGAATATCTAAAATTATTGAAAAAAGAGATTTTCCTAAAACTCTAGCAGCAGTCAATTCACCTGAGTCACTTAAAAGACCAAATGTTAAAATAGCTGAAATAACGCAACACAAAGGGAATATTTCACAAAATCTACCTAAAGCAATAAGTCCTAAGTAATTTAATGCTGTAAAGAAGGAATAGTTATTATTTAAATCTTCTAATTCAGAAATTAGTTGTAATAAAAAATCTAAGGTAAAAATAATTAAAAAAACTACTCCAAGCATCTTTAAAGACTGCATAAAAAAGGAAAAGCCCAAGGTACCACCTAAGAAATAATTCATTTAACACCGCCAAGATAGATAAAATTAAATAACAAGCAAACTAAAATCATCAAAACAAATAGCTGTAAAATTCTATTTTTAGAAAACTTTGTAGTAATTACCGAACCTAAGTCAATAGCTGTTCTTTCTAAACTAAAGAAAAGAAAAGCCATGCTCAAATATATAGAATGAACGAGTAAGAAAATTTGAGTAGGTGTAAAAATTGCTTCTGAAACAAATGCTTTTTGACCAATAGCCAATCCATAATAAGATAAAAAAATTACTAATCCGATCAAAATTAATGCGAACCTTCCATTATTAGCCATTCTTAAACTAAGAGGTACGGCCAATAAAACTGAAACAATCAACATCAATGCCATTGAAAGTCTTTTTAATATTTCTCCTGTCTGCAGCAAATCCTTTTCATTTGCAATTAATGAGCTTAAGGTCATCAATTCTAATTTTTTCTCAATAGGTTTAATTTTTTTTGGAAAAAGAAAAGAAAGCTCTTTAAATCCTAAGTCCATATACCCTTGATCAGAAGGGACAAGCATATTTCCGTCTTCAAAAACTAATTTGTTCATACCCTCCTCGGCAGATTTCCCTAGCACCTCAGAGGCGTTTATAACTAAATCTGTATCATTGGAATTAAAATTAGCAAATACATCTTGAAAGCCTCTATCAGAGGCGTTATCTGCATAAAAAACTCCGTCTAAATCAGGAATTTTATTAATTTTACCTTCCCCCATTAATTTAAAAGTATCTGAAAATTTTTGAGTATCTGATAAAAAGGATAAATTTGAATTTGATAGCGGCACTAAATAAAAAGAATTAAAGGCTACAAAAATGCTTAAAAATATTGCTGGAATAACACTTATAAAAATAAGCCCTCTTAAGCCCAATCCAACCTGATAAGCAAAAGAAATTTCATTTGTTTTATTAAGGTTATATATAGATATCAAAACACCTAAAAATACAGAAATAGGTATCGCTACCTCTAATAAAGATGGAAAACTAAATAAGAGGACTAAAACTAGAAGTTCTGGGTACAATTCGCCTCTAGAAGCTTTTTCTAAAAACTGAATGGACTCATTTAGAAAAAGTATTCCAAATAGGATTAAAAAAGTAACAAATATCGTTTTAGATACTTGTTTTAGAATATATAGAACTATAATTTTTGGCATAATAAGCTTCTATATGAATATTAACTCATAATAACCATTATGAAATTGACAAGGAGTAAAAGATGAAAAAATTAGTTAATGTATCTTTATCAAAAATAAAGATGACTGAGCTTTCTACTATCAAAACAGAAGCTTTGATCGTTGGAAATTACGAAAGCAAAAAATTAGATGGTGTTACAAAATTTATTGATGCAAAATCTAAAGGAGTTATTAAAAAATTAATTTCTCGAGATGAGCTCTCTGGATCTTTAGGTAATTCTGTCTATTTACCTAGCTTGACCGGAATAGCAGCTGAAAAAGTATATTTAAAGGGCTGTGGAAAATTAAACAAAGAATTAACCGAACTAGAGTTTGTTTCCCTTTCTCAATCCATAGCTAATTCTGCCCTAAATTCTAAAGCAAAAAATATTCACATATATATGCCGTCTATTAAAGTTCAAAATAGGTCAGAAGAGTGGAATTTTAAAATTCTAGCAAGAACGATTGAGTCTAGTTCTTATAAATACTTCTTCAAGGGCAAAAAAAATCAGCCAAAAAATAATTTAAACAAAGTTTCAATTATTTGCTCTCATATTGGTGATAATGCCTCCTCTTTAAAAAGTGCCATAAAAATAGGACAGGTAACTGCAGTAGGAATGAATACCTCTAAAGAATTAGCAAATACTCCAGCAAATATTTGTACGCCTTCTTACTTAGCCTCCCAAGCAAAGGCTCTTTCTAGATCTTTTCCTCATATAAAAACTAAGGTTTTAGGAGAAAAAGAAATGAAAAAAATTGGTATGGATTGTCTCCTTTCAGTTGGACAAGGAAGCGCCCAGGAATCTAAATTTATTATCATGCAATATTCTGGTGGACCAAAAAATAAAAAGCCAAATGTTATTGTTGGAAAAGGTATAACTTTTGATACTGGAGGTATCAGCATTAAGCCTAGTCCTGCTATGGACGAAATGAAATATGATATGTCTGGTTCTGCCAGCGTAATGGGAACTATGAGAGCAATAGCCGAACTCAAACCCAAATCAAATATTATCGGGGTAATTGCTTCAGCAGAAAATATGCCAAGCAGCACTGCAACAAAACCTGGCGATGTGGTTAAGACTTTATCAGGGCAAACCGTAGAAATTTTAAATACGGATGCTGAAGGCAGGCTAGTGCTTTGCGATGCGCTTACATATGTAGAAAGATTTAATCCAGCTAGTGTTATAGATATAGCAACTTTAACTGGCGCCTGTGTTGTGGCTTTGGGCCATGAAGCTACTGGATTACTTTCTAACAACCAACCGCTTGCAGATAAAATTCTTGAATGTGGTGAATCTAGTTGTGACAGAGCATGGCAATTACCTCTATGGGAGGTCTACCAGAAAGATATAAATAGCAAATATGCTGATATTGCGAATATAGGAGGAAGGGCTGGAACTATAACTGCAGCTTGTTTTCTTTCGAGATTTACAGAAAATTATAATTGGGCTCATTTAGATATTGCTGGAACTGCATACGGTGGAAAGCTCGGTAAGACTTCTAGTGGAAGACCTGTGTCACTTTTAACTGAATATTTATTAAGTCAAAAATAAACAATGGATAAAATTGACTTTCTTTCGGCAGGTGAGTCAGAAGATAGCGCGATAAAATTTACGTGTGGTTTTCTGAGCAAGGTATTTTTAGAAAATTTGAAATCAGATACTTTTAAATCAATAAATTTAAGGTGCCTAGATGCTAACCAAGCAAATAAATTAGATAAGTTGCTATGGGAGCAGCCTAAAGAAATTTTTATTCCTCATAAACTGTCTAATGATAAGGAAGCTCAGGATAGTGATATAGAGATTTCTTATCCGGGAGTAAAGATTGATAAAAATTTTGATCTATTGATTAATTTAAATCCTCAGCTTCCATCTAACTATCTTGATTTTTCAGAGGCTTATCAAATAGTCGTAAAAGATAATTCAAACTTGCAAGAAAAAGCGAGATTGAGTTACAAAAAATGTCTAGAGGACGGAATAAAACCAAATTTTATAGATTAAAAGTGAAAAGCATTTTTGAACCAAAAATTATTGAAAAGAAATGGTATGACTTTTGGGAGTCTAATGATCTTTTTGCTCCTGATGAAGACTCAACAAAAGAGCCTTTCTGCATAATGATTCCTCCTCCAAATGTAACGGGAAGTTTGCACATGGGTCATGGATTCCAAAATACTCTAATGGACACATTAGCAAGATACAAGAGACTGAAAGGTTTTGAAGTTTTGTGGCAAGTTGGAACAGATCATGCAGGAATAGCTACCCAAATAGTAGTTGAAAGAAACTTAGAAAAAAAAGGCATTACCAAAGAGTCCTTGGGAAGAGAAAATTTTGAAAAAGAGATTTGGAAATGGAAAGAAGAATCTGGCTCGATCATAACAAAACAACTCAGAAGACTTGGGGCATCGTTAGATTGGAAGAGCGAAAAATTTACAATGGATGATGATTTTAGCGATGCAGTGACCGAAGTTTTTTGCTCGCTCTATGATGAAGGACTTATTTACCAGGGCTATAGACTTGTTAATTGGGACTATAGTCTTCAAACGGCTCTTTCAGATCTTGAGGTTATATCATCTGAAGAATCAGGAAAGCTTTGGGAGATTTCATATCCAACTGAAATTGGTGATCTTACTGTTGCAACGACTAGACCGGAAACAATGTTAGGAGATGTAGCTTTGGCAGTAAACCCAAATGACAAGAGGTATAAAAAATATATCGGTAAAGAAGCAACAATACCTTTGACTACAAGGAAAATTCCAATAATAGGAGATGATTATGTAGATATGGAATTTGGTACAGGATGTTTAAAGATTACTCCTGGTCATGATTTTAATGATTTTGAAATTGGTAAAAGGAATAATTTACCCGTAATCAATATTCTAAACAAAGATGGCTCTTTAAATGAAGGTGTTCCTAAAAGGTATCAAGGTATGTCTGTGGTCTCAGCTAGAAAAGAAATCCTTAAAGATTTAGAAAACTTAGGAAATTTAATCAATGAAAAAGATCACAAAACAAATATTCCAAAAAGTGAACGAACTGGAACTACTTTAGAACCTTTTTTGACAAAGCAGTGGTACCTCAAATCAGAAGAAATGGCTAAAAAAGCAAAAGAAATTGTAAAAACAAAAAAAGTTACTCTTATTCCTCAAAATTGGGAAAATACATATTTTTCTTGGATGAATGAAATTAGAGATTGGTGTATCTCCAGACAGCTTTGGTGGGGACACAGAATTCCAGCTTGGTATGATGCTGATAAAAATGTTTATGTTGGTAAATCAGAAGCAGAAGCTAGAAAAAAAAATAATTTAGATGAATCTATTTCATTAACTCAGGATGAGGATGTTTTAGATACATGGTTTTCTTCACAGCTTTGGACTTTTGTAACTCTGGGTTGGCCAAAAAAGACCAAAAGATTAAAAAAATTCCACCCGACTTCAGTTTTGATTACAGGCTTCGACATCATATTTTTTTGGGTCGCTAGGATGATTATGATAACCCAAAAGTTTTTAGAAGAAGTGCCCTTTAAAGAGGTTTATATTCACGGTCTTGTTAGAGATGGAGAAGGTCAAAAAATGTCTAAATCAAAAGGGAATATTCTAGATCCAATAGATATTATAGATGGAATAGAGCTTGATCGATTAATAGAGAAAAGAACATCTGGATTGATGAATCCAAAACAAGAACAAAAAATTATTAAAAATACTAAGAAAGAATTTCCAGATGGAATTAAATCTTATGGTACAGACGCAATGAGATTTACATTCTGTTCATTAGCTTCTGGAAGTAGAGATATAAATTTTGATATTAAAAGAGTAGAGGGATATCGAAATTTTTCTAACAAAATTTGGAATGCCTCAAGATTTATAATGCTTCAATGTGAAGACTTTAAAAATGATAAAAACCTTTCAAATGATGAAATAGATTTATGGATTCAATCTGAATTTAATAAGACTTCTATAAAATTTTCTGAACATATAGAAAATTATAGATTTGACCTTGCAACCCAGGAATTATACGAGTTTATTTGGGATAAATTTTGTGACTGGTATTTAGAGCTTTGCAAAATAAGATTGCAGGACGACTCAAATTCAAAAAAAGAAAAAGACTCTATTAAGTCGTCTTTAATAGATTTGCTTACTAAAATTTTGATAGTTTCTCACCCAATAATGCCATTTATAACCGAAGAAATATGGCAAAATTTCCAGAAATTTCATGGATCGAAATCAAAAAGTATTTCTTTAGAAAAGTTTCCAGATTTAGATCAGAAAATACAAGAGTTTAAGCAAGTGGTAACTCTTCAGTCTGCAATTACAGGAATAAGAAACTTAAGAGCGGAAATGAAAATTCCTCCTAAAGTTAAAATAAGAATACTTATTGATAAAGGGAGTGCTTTAAATAATCTAATTGAAAAAAATAGAATTTTCTTTGATGTTTTAGCGGGAATAGAAGAAATAGGATTTTTTCAAAACTCTCCTCCTCCATCAGCAATTGTATTGGCAGACAAAGAGAAACTTTATATCCCGTTAGAAGGGCTAATAGATCCCAAAGACGAAATAGAAAGAAATACTAAAAATTTAGTTAAGTTTAATAAAGTTTTACTGGGCTTGGATCTCCAACTAAAAAATAAAAACTTTATAAAAAATGCCCCTGATGAGTTGATCATTGAGAGAAAAGCTCAATTAAAAGAAATGAACGAAAAGATAAAAAAACTAAAAGATCACCTTAAAATTTTAGAACAACTATAATTATAATTATGTGGTTAAGAGGTGCGACTTCTGCCCTGATCGTAAGCTTTGCTTTCGCATTGGGATACAGATTTTATTATACAAAAAACTTATCTAATTTATTTGATTCAGATCTAGGCTATCTTTTTATCTTCATGTTTTTTTCTACATATACGGCAAGTATGTTGATTGTCTATGGAAGACAGATTAAATACAGAATAAAAAGAGAGAAAGGAACTATAAAATGGTTTGATCCTAGCAAGGGATACGGTTTTTTAGAGAGAGATAAAGGCGGCGACCTATTTATTCATTTTGCGTCCGTTGCCGAAGATGATAGAAAGTTTTTGAAAGAAAATACTAGAGTAAGTTACGTTGTTACAGATGGAACCAAGGGGCCACAGGCTAATCAAATAAGAATTATCTAATCCTTAATCATATAGTGATGTTCAAGCCCATCTTCTTCTTGAGCATGGTTATAAGAATAAAATCCAAACCCTTCATAAAAAGATTTGGTTTCTTCCAAGCTAGATAGATTAAGTTGCTCTTTAGGATAAATCTTTGCAGATTCATTTATTATATATTCCATTAAAAGTTTAGCTATGCCCTGCCCTCTGCTAGTTTCTTTAACGCAAAATCTCTCTAAAGTAAGTCCGCGGTTCTCAGAACAAGGAATGACCAGTCTTGAATAAGCGATTAATTCACCATTTTGAAATGCAAAAAAATGGAGACTCTTTTGATCAACATTGCTCATCTGTTCTAACTTTTCTAGATACTTTTTATTAAAAATTCTAGATCTAATTTCTAATATGGAAGTTGTCTCTTCTTCAGATAACTGATGAAAAGATTTGCAGCTCCAATCAATCATGTTGGTCTTAAAATTTAGAGAAATATTTTCGTCGTTTAGCATGTCTACTTGTTAATTTTAGGAATCCTACAGAAAAATTAAGAACTATTCAGTAAAAAGCCATTTAGAAATTAAAATTTAAGGGCAAGGGTTTGGGCAAGCAGCATGGATTTTATCTAATTCCTCCAAGTCTTCAGCTGATAACTTCACTTCCGAGCTACCTATAGCTAGTTTCAATTGCTTCATAGTTGTTGCTCCTATAATGTTAGACGTAACAAAATCTCTTGAGTTCACAAATGCATTAGCCAAAACAGATGGATCCATTTCTATTTCTTTTGCATATTCCACATAAGCTTTGATTGAGCTCTCAGCGGCCTGAGTTTCATATCTATCTCCTCTTCCAAATAACTCAGTTCTGGAGCCTTTTGGCATTGCTCCGTCTAAATATTTTCCTGAAAGATAGCCTTGCGCCAGAGGCGAATAAGCTAAGAGTCCTACTGAAGATCTGTGAGCAAATTCTGACATACCGTATTCATATGTCCTATTCAGAAGATTATAAGCATTTTGAACAGATTGAACTCTTGGCAAATTTAGTTGTTCAGATTTATTTATAAATTCAGATAATCCCCAGGGAGATTCATTTGATAAGCCTACATATCTAATTTTTCCAGCCTTAACTAAATCCGATAAAACCTCTAATGTTTCAGAAATATCGATACTTTCCATATCATAATGTTTATACAAACCCTTGCCACCACCGAACACATTAATAGGTCTATCAGGCCAATGAAGCTGATATAAATCAATATAATCGGTTTGTAAGCGTCTTAAACTTTCTTCTACGGCCGTTTCTATATTCTTTCTATCAAGTCTAGTTTCTCCACCCCTAAACCACTTCATTCCACTTCTACCAGCCACTTTGGTCGCCAAGACAATCTTGTCTCTATTATTATTTTTTTTAAACCAAGTTCCTATAATTTCTTCAGTTTTTCCTTGAGTTTCAGCCTTTGGAGGAATTGCATAAAGCTCAGCAGTATCAAAAAAATTTATACCTTGTTCAAGAGCATAATCCATTTGTTCGTGGCCCTCTTGTTCGGTATTTTGCTCTCCCCAGGTCATAGTTCCCAGACAAATTAAACTGACATCTAAATCTGTATTTCCTAATTTTCTAAATTCCACTCTGTTTCCTCTTTTTTTAATTTTAAATTTTTAATAATTTTTTAATAATATAAATCATTTGTCTTGAAAGGCTAAGAAATTTTGAAATTTCCATATGTTTTGTATAGATAAATCCATCCTCTCTTCCCAACTCAGCTTTATAATAATTCTTTCTAATTCCCACATATCTATAATTCATAGATTTATAAAATGATATGGCTATCTTATTGGACTCTCTTACTTCTAGAAAAATATCTTTTATTCCATTACCAAGACATTCGCTTTCTATTCTTTTTAATAAAAATTTACCTATCCCCAAACCCCTATATATAGGATTTATAGAAATATTTAGCAAATGAGACTCAGTAAAGTTTATTGAAGAAATACAAAAAGCAATAGTAGTGTTATTTTTAGTAACTACGAGATTTAAGTAATTACCTTTTAGGCAGTCTAAGAAACTAGCTGTACTCCAGGGAGTTGGATTGGATAGGTTTTCTATCTTAAAGACCTCATCTAGATCATCAGCAGTCATTTTCCTAATTTTAAAATCTTTTATTCCAAGCCTCTTTTTTATCATCTGGGCTAGCCATAAATCTATTTAAGTCTCCATCTTTGATAATATTTTTTTTTACAAAAAAATTATAAATTTTTAGTGAATCTTTTTCTTCAAAGTTAAGTCTAAAACTCTTTGAAAGAGAAAAGAGGAAGATAATCTGATCATTATTAAATTTAATAGCTTCATTTTGTTTTACTTTATTTTTTTCAAATATAAAATGCTCGCTTAATTGCCAACTTTTGAGTCCAATTTCTTTTGCAATGTATTCATCCAAGTTCATAATGATAAGCCTAATATGATATTTTAAATAAAACCAGAGAAAAAATTGAAAGAAAATATTAATAATCCAGTTTCTAAATACTCAGCTTTTGAAGCAATAGATCTAAAGGACAGAACTTGGCCAAATAATAAAATTACTAAGCCTCCTATATGGTGTAGCGTAGATCTTCGCGATGGAAATCAATCCCTTATAGAGCCCATGGGAAGAGATAGAAAATTAAGATTTTTTTCTATGTTAATAGAATTAGGCTTCAAAGAAATAGAAGTAGGCTTTCCTTCTGCATCTGAAACAGAATTTAATTTTGTTAGAGAATTAATTGAAGAGAATCTAATTCCTGAAGATGTAAAAATTCAAGTTTTAACTCAAGCGAGAAATCATTTAATTGAAAAAACTTTTGAATCTGTCAAAGGAGCAAAAAATGTCATCCTTCATTTATATAACTCTACTTCAACTATCCAAAGAGAAATTGTTTTCAAGCAAGATAAAGAAGGTATAAGAAAAATTGCAACAGATGGAGCTAAATTGGTTAAAGATTTAGCTGATGCAAACAAAGAAACTAGTTGGCAGTTTGAATATAGTCCAGAAAGTTTTACAGGAACTGAGCTCGAATATGCTGTTGAGGTTTGTAATGCTGTCAATGAGATTTGGCAACCCTCTAAAGACAAGAAAACAATTATGAATCTTCCTGCGACAGTTGAACTTTCAACTCCTAATATTTATGCAGATCAAGTAGAGTGGATGTGCAGAAATCTTAAAAACAGAGAAAATATTATAGTCAGTCTTCACCCCCATAATGACCGAGGTACAGGTATAGGAGCAGCTGAATTAGGTTTAATGGCTGGAGCAGACAGAATTGAAGGAACTCTTTTTGGAAATGGAGAAAGAACAGGGAATGTAGATATTGTTTCGTTAGCCTTAAATCAATTTACTCAAGGAATAGAGCCTGGCCTTGATTTCTCAGATATAAACAAAGTAATGAGAGAAGTTGAATATTGTAATCAACTTCCTGTTCATCCAAGACATCCTTATGCGGGAGACTTGGTTTTTACTGCATTTTCTGGCTCTCATCAAGATGCGATAAAGAAGGGTTTCGATGCAATGAGAGCGTCTAATGATCCAAAATGGAGGGTACCCTATCTTCCTATTGATCCAGAAGATGTTGGGAGAAGTTATGAGGCTGTTATAAGAATTAATAGTCAGTCTGGAAAAGGAGGAATTGCTTATATTATAGAAAAAGATCATGGGTTGTCCCTCCCTAGAAGACTGCAAATAGATTTCTCAAAAGTTATTCAGAAAATTGCAGACGAGACTGGCAAAGAACTAGAGGCAGATTTAATTTGGAAAACTTTTGATGAAAACTATATTAATTTAAATGGAGTTATTAAATACATCGGACATGAAATAACATCTAAAAATGATTCAGATGGAAATCAAATAGATATTATTTCCTTAATTGTCAGTGACAATGGTAATGAGGTTATTTTACCTGGCTCTGGAAATGGTCCAATAGATTCATTCATAAACGCTTTATCCCAATACTTAAAAATAAATATTAAAGTTTCTGATTATCATCAACACGCAATATCTTCAGGTTCAGATGCATCTGCTGCTGCTTATATAGAGTTATTAATTGAAAAGAAATCTATATGGGGCGCTGGAATAGATCCTAATACTGTAGTTGCATCTTTTAGAGCGATAGTCAGTGGCTTAAATAAATCAAGATAGATGGCTCGCCTCTAAATATCCTTTTTTTATTCTCAAGCACACAGATCCTTTTTTATTTTTTGTACCCCAAATAAATTTAGGCTCTTTGGCTTTAGAAGCATATAAAAATTTCTCTACTATTTCATTCAAAACTTTAAAATTAGGAGGATTTAGATTTAATATATTTATCCAAAAAATAATAATATTCTTTTGCCTTTCTGTAGGAAAGTTTTTTAATTTTTTTATATTGATTTTATTTAAATCTTTATCAACCAAATAATTTAAATCTTCTTTTGCTTGCTCTAATAACATTTCATAAGAATTATTAGAATTAGTTATAAATTTATTTATATTTTTTCTATACGAAGGCCACCTTTCTTCGATGGATGGTAAAACTAAATTTCTAATATAGTTTCGATCAAAAGAGTTATCTTTGTTTGACTCATCCTCTAAGTAAACTAAAGATTTTTTTTCTGCAACTAGCTTAAGTTCGCTTTTTGTAAAATTTAAAAAAGGCCTCACCACATCACCTTTTCCGATCTTTCTTTTTACTGGAATAGCTCTAGCACCTTTTAAACCAGTTCCTCTAAATAGTCTTAAAAAAAGAGTTTCTATATTGTCATCTTCATGGTGACCAGTAAATAATCTACCCCCTTTTTTTAGACATTTATTAAAAACCTCATATCTTTTTTTTCTAAACTGGTCTTCTAAGCTAGCGCCTTTAACTTTAGAAATATCAATATCAAACACCAAAAGCTCTACCCCATTTAAAAGACAGAAATTTTGGCAATGTTCTTCCCACTTTTTTGAATTTTTAGAGTAATTATGATTGATGTGGATTGCTCTTAAGGTCTTAAATTTGCTTTTTTTTAAAGCCTCTTGAACCTCTAACAATAAAACACTTGAGTCCAATCCGCCGCTATATGCAACAAAATAACTATCAATTTCTTCTTCAATAAAAGACTTAACTGTTTTTAACAAGGAGGTCAATTCTTAAACTGACCCATAAGACATGATTTTTTCATATCTTTTTTCTAAAAGCTCAGAATTAGTCATTTCCAGAAGAATTCTTAAGTTTTCATCAATAACATCACTTATAGACATCGAGATACTGCCCAAGTCTCTATGAGCGCCTCCAAGAGGCTCCATAATAATTTCGTCAACAAGTCCCAATTTCTTCAAATTTGCAGCATCTACTTTCATAGCTTCAGCAGCTTCTTTAGCTTTTGTTCCATCTCTCCAGACAATAGAAGCACAGGCTTCTGGGGAGGCAACTGCATAAATCGAATGCTCCAGCATACAAACATGATCTCCAACTCCTATAGCTAAAGCTCCTCCCGAACCGCCTTCCCCAGTAATAATGACTATAACGGGAGTTTTTAAATTGGCTAGCAAGCTTAAATTTTTAGCTATCGCTTCACTCATACCTCTCTCCTCGCTTTGTATTCCAGGATAGGCACCTGGCGTATCGATAAAAGAAATAAGAGGTAATTTAAAGTTTTCTGCCATTTTCATAAGTCTTGCAGATTTTCTATAGCCCTCAGGTTGAGCCATTCCAAAATTTCTAGAAATTTTTTCTTCTGTAGATTTCCCTTTTTCTTGGCCTATAACCATGACAGGTTTATTTTTAAACTTAGCTAATCCGCCTATTAGGGCACTATCTTCTCCAAATTTTCTATCTCCGTGCAACTCTTCAAATTCTGTAAAAATGTTCTCTACATAATCTGAAAAATGAGGTCTGTGAGGATGTCTTGCTACTTGAACTTTTTGCCAGATGCTTAAATTTGCATAAACATCAGAAGTTAACTTTTCGATTTGCAAACTTAAATCTGAAATTTCTAATTCAATATTAGAGTTTTTATCCCCAGAACCTCTTAGCTTTTCTATCTTGTTTTCTAGATCACTTATCGGTTTTTCAAATTCTAAATATGTATATGCCATTTATTGCCTTGTGAAATAATGTAATTCTATATTATCAGTCCCATAAGTATTTTTTAATTTTTTAATGTTTTCGTCATTAAGATAAATCTTAAAATCGTCAACTATTTCCATCTCGGCGTCTACTTCTTTAGAAGAGTATTTCAGCTCTACAGGACAGCCCTCTGAAGTGTCTTGAACAGAGAAAGATTTTAAATCTTTCATAAAACTTTCAATTGTCGATGAATTTTTATTATTCAATGAAAGAGAGATCTTTCTAATAAATTTAATTCTAGCCTCTTCAAGAGTGTGAATTGAAAAAACTTTCATTTTTTTTGATAATCCCAAATTCTCTCTTTCTTTAGATAGCTCTTCAGTTACTTCTCCATCTACAATCATTATTTTTTCATTATCCAATGTACCAGAAAATTTTTCTAAAACCTCACCAGAAATCATGAGCTCTATACGATCTGACTTATCATCTAAAGTGGCAAATATCAAAGGACCTCTTCTTGTATTTATTCTTTTTTGAGAAATTAATACCCCTGCACATCTTTGATTGTATTTACTCTGGTTTATTGATGAAATCGTTTCTGGACATAGTTTTCGAACTTCCCAAGCGTGCTCATCTATTGGGTGAGCAGTTAAATAGAAACCTAGGGAAGAGAATTCTAATTTTGATATTTCCATATCAGAAAATTTACTAGGTTCAGAGCTTTCTTTAATTTTTATAGATTCTTCAATTTCACCAAATAAGTCATTGATACCACTTTCTTTTGTTTCAATTTTTTGACGAGCAAACTTTAATGCTCCTTCTACCTTTTCAAGCATATTGACTCTATCCTTAGAAAAAGCATCCATCGCTCCTGATTTTATTAATGGCTCAATGGATCTCTTATCGACTCTTTTTAAATCAACCCTAGAAGTAAAATCATTTAAGCTTTTAAACTCTTGAATTGATCTTTCTTCTATAATATTTTCTATTGCTGGCTCACCCACTCCTTTAATGGCACCTAAACCAAAAAGAATAGTTTCATTGTCTAATGTAATAAAATCTTTAACACTTTTGTTAACGTCTGGAGGTAGTATTTTTAAACCAAGCAAACTTATATCATCTAATAATAATTGAATTTTTTCTGCATCCCCCATTTCAGAAGATAACGCAGCAGCCATAAACTGGGCTGGATAATGAGATTTTAGCCAAGCAGTTTGATATGAAATCATTGCGTATGCTGCGGAGTGAGATTTATTAAAGCCATAACCTGCAAATGTTTCTATTTGATCAAATAATCCTTCTGCAAATCTTTCTGGTTTTCCTTTTTTTACAGCTCCCTCTATAAATATGGGTCGTTGAATCTCCATTTCTTCAGGTATTTTTTTTCCCATAGCTCGTCTTAAAATGTCCGCCTCTCCCAAAGAATATCCTGAGAATTCTTGCGCAAGTTGCATGACCTGTTCTTGATAAACTATTACTCCATATGTATTTTTTAAAACTTTTTCTACATGCTCATCTCCGTAACTAGTTTTTTCTGTTCCCTTTTTTCTATTTATATAGGTGTCAACCATTTTCATTTCAAGTGGACCAGGTCTATATAAAGCCACTAAAGCAATAATATCTTCAAATTCATTAGGTTTTAACTTGACCATATATTCCTTCATTCCCCTCGACTCAAGTTGAAAAACAGCTGTTGTGAGTCCTTTCTGAAGCAACTCAAAGGTGCCTCTATCATCAAGCTCTATTTCTTCTATGTCTATAGGCTCTAAATCTATCTCCTTTCTAGAAGCATTGATTGATTGAATGGCTTTATTGATTACTGTTAAAGTTTTTAAACCCAGAAAATCAAATTTTTGCAGGCCTACCGCCTCAATATCTTTCATATCAAATTGGGTAGCTAAGGTTTGAGAAGACTCATCTAAGTAAAGTGGTGAAAAGTCGTTAATTTCAGAAGGCGCCATTACGACACCCGCTGCATGCTTTCCTACATTTCTAATAATCCCTTCAAGTTTCTTTGCCATTTCAAATATTTCTGCAGCATCGTCATCAATTTTCAGTGCCTGCTTTAAATCAGAATTTTCCACTAAGGCTAATTCTAGAGTCATGTCTGGCTTAAACGGAACCATTTTAGCAAGTCTATCCGCTAGACCATATGACTTTCCTTGAGCTCTAGCAACATCTCTAATAACAGCTCTTGCAGCCATTGTTCCAAAAGTGCAGATTTGCGCCACTGCGTTTTTTCCATATTTATTAGTTACGTAATCAATAACTTTTTCTCTTCCATCTCTGCAGAAATCTATATCAAAATCAGGGTTGCTTATTCTTTCAGGATTTAAAAATCTTTCAAAAAGTAAGTCGTATTTTATTGGATCTAAGCCAGTTATTCCTAGTGCGAAGGCAATTAATGATCCGGCACCAGAACCTCGACCAGGTCCCACAGGAACTGCATTATTTTTTGCCCAGTTTACGAAATCAGCCACAATTAAAAAGTATCCTTCATATCCCATTTCTAAAATGACACTTAATTCAAAATCTAACCTATCTTTATAAATTTGTTTTAAGTCATCAGAACTTGAAAGACCTAATTTTTTTATAATTCCTAATTCTGTTGCTTCTTTTAAATACTCTGCTTCAGGCAATCCTGTCGGCGTTTTAAAATCAGGCAGCACATAGATATCAGTTTTAATATCTAGATTGCATTTCTTAGATAACTCGTACGCATTACTTAATGCCTCTGGAATATCCTTAAAAATTTCATTCATTTCTTCTGAGGATTTAAAAAATTGAGATTCTTGAAAATCTCTAGCTCGTCTTTGATCGCCTAAAACATATCCTGATTGAATGCACACTCTAGTTTCATGCGCTTCAAAATCGTCTTTATTTAAAAATCTAACTTGATTGGTTGCGACAATTGGTACGGATAACTCATGAGCAATTGCTATTAAGCCTTGATTACATAATTCTTCCTGATTTCGTCCTGTTCTCGATATTTGAAGGAAAAAATTATCCTTATAAATTTCTCTTAAATATTTAATTTGTTTAGAAGCGATATCATCTTTTCCTGAAACTATAGATTTTCCTATTTGACTATCTAGCCCGCCAGAAATGGCTATGAGATTAGAAGAAAATTTTTCTAATGAATGAATATCTATTATTGGATCTCCTTTTGACTTGCCTTCGGTGTTTGCTATGGAAATTAAGCGAATTAAATTTTTGTAACCCTCAGAATTTTTAGCTATGAACTGAATATTTCCGGGCTCTGTATTCTGCCCAGATAAAGTCATATCTGAACCACAGATTGGTTTTATTCCTTTTTTCCTGAGGGCTTTATAAAATTTAATATATCCAAATAAATTTGATAGGTCTGAGATAGCTATACTTTCAAAATTTAATTCTTCAGCTTTCTCTGCCAATTCATTTATTCTAATTAATCCATCATGAATAGAATATTCGGTATGAAGATTTAAATGAGTAAATTTTTCCATTAAATATATTTAACTGGCGCAAAAGTTTTTCTGTGCTCTTTTAAAGCACCAAATGATTCTAATGCATCTATATGTTTTTTTGTTGCATATCCTTTATGTAAATTAAAAAAATATTTTGGATGTCTTTTGTGTAAATTTTCCATTAATTTGTCTCTGTAAACTTTTGCAATAATTGATGCGGCCATAACCTCTTTTATATATCCATCAGCTTTTACTAATGCCTTGCAAGGGTAGAATGTTTCAATTTTATCTCTTCCATCAACTATTACTTGCAAATCTTTAGTCTTGATCTTGTTTAAAGACTTCCTCATGGCTAATAAAGATGCCTGCCTTATATTAATATCGTCTATTTTTTTTGAAGAAACCACTCCTACTGAAAATTCTATACACTTTTCTTTAATCTCATTAGATAAAAAAATTCTTTGCTTGTGAGAGAGCTTTTTAGAGTCTTTCAAAAATGATATTTTATTTTTGCCTAGGACGACAGCTGCTGCCACAACAGGGCCAGCTATACTGCCTCTTCCTACTTCATCTATACCAACAACTATCAAACCTGACCTAACTTAATAGAGCTTTTAAAGGCCCTATAAATTTATCTTCATTAATATTTTTTAAAGATTCGTGTATTTCATAAAAACTATTATTCATTTCTTTATTTGAAGAATTAGATATCTTATTTAATTCATTGCAAATGTTTTTGAGAGATGCATTTTTTTGCCTAAATTCTGAAATAATTTCCTTTTCAGCCAATATATTGGGTAAGGAAATAAACTTTGTAGTCAATAATCTTGAAAGTATAAAATTACTAAAAGGATTGCTTTTGTACACTACACAATGAGGTGTTTTACTTAATAAAGCTTCTAGTGATGCAGTCCCTGAGGCTACTAGAGCATAATCTGATGAAACCATTACATTTCTGCTCTCTCCTTTTTTTAAGATTACATTTGTGTGCTTTGATAAAATATTTTTATCGAATTTGGTTTCATCTGTCAAAGCCAATATAAATTTAAAATCAGGGTTTTTTTCTTTAAAATTATCCGCAACTTCTAAAAATAAATTCATATGATGCTTTATTTCAGATTTTCTGCTGCCCGGCAATAACGCAATATATTTCACATCAGCATTCAAGCCCATATTTTCTTTAGCCTTTTCTTTATTAGGGTTCAGTGCAAAAATTTCAGCTAAAGGATGGCCGGTAAAGCTTGCAGAAACTCCCTCGTGATTCAATAAGTCTGATTCAAAAGGAAAGAGTGTGAATATGTGATCAATATAAGTGTTGAATTTTTTTACCCTATTTTTTCTCCAAGCCCAAAATTGTGGACATACGTATTGAATTGTTTTTATATTCGTTTTTGTTTTTAAATATTTTGATATTCCAGAATTAAAAGAGGGGCTATCAATTCCAATAAAGATATCCGGATCTTCTTGGAGGATAAAATCTATAAGTTGCTTTCTCTTAGAAAGCAGATTCTTTATATTCAGTAAAGGATCTATTAATCCCATTACAGATAAATTTTCAATGGGAAATAAACTTTTAACGCCCTCTTTTTTCATCTCTTCCCCTCCTAAGCCAACAAAAGAAGCATTGGGGAAATTTTTTTTTATATTTTTAATAAGTTCTGCACCAAGATAATCACCAGACTTTTCTCCAACAGAAAGAGCGATTTTGATACTTTTCACTTTTATCTGATTATTCCTCTTTTAGATTCTGATAAAGATTTAAGTAATATCTCAACTTCAGGTGAGTTGTTTATATTTTTTATTTTTTCTTTAGCCGAATCAAGCTGAGATTGTCTTAAATATAGAATCTTATAAGCTTCTTTGAGGGCTGAATAATTTTCTTTTGAAATTTCTAATCTTTTTATACCCGTAGTATTTAGCCCTCTTGGCTTTGCTGGGTTGCCACTTACCCTTATAAATGCAGGAATATCTTTAGTGACTGCGCTTCCCATTGCAGCGAAGCTATATTCGCCTATGTTACAAAACTGATGAACCAGGGCAAATCCTCCTAAGATGGACCCTTTTTTCATTGTGACGCATCCTGCTAAAGCTGAGTTATTAACCATAATCACGTCATCTTCTATTTCGCAATCATGAGCAATATGACTGTAAGCCATAAAAAGATTTCTAGAGCCAATTTTTGTTAAAGATTCTTCTTGGATTGTTCCCCTATTTATCGTTACTCCCTCTCTAATTATATTTTCATTGCCTATTTCTAAAAAAGTTTTTTCTCCTTTGTATTTTTTATCTTGCGGATCTCCTCCTACAGATGCGAATTGAAATATTTCGTTATTTGAGCCTATTTTTGAAGGCCCATCTATAACTACATGAGAATGAATTATTGTTCCTTTTTTGATTTCAACTTCTGAACCAATTATTGAGTAAGGACCTATGGAAACACCTTCATCTATTTTAGCTTTAGAGTCTACGTTGGCTAGCTTATGAATCATTACTTTGGTCTATCCGCGCAAAGAATTGTTGCAGAACAAACAAATTCATCTCCTACAGAAGCCTTGCATTCAAATTTCCATATCCCTCTTTTCTCTGAGATTTTTGTTGATTCTAAAATCAATTGGTCGCCTGGAACTACAGGTCTTTTAAATCTCAAGTTATCTGCACCAACAAAATAGTAAATAGAACCTTCATCAGGTGTTTTATTCATAGTCGCAAATCCCAAAATCCCTGAAGCTTGAGCCATAGCTTCCAGTATCAGAACCCCTGGAAATACTTCTTTCCCTGGAAAATGCCCCATAAAATGCGGCTCATTTGTTGTAATATTTTTATAGGCTTTAATATATTTATCTAAGTTTATTTCAATAACTCTATCTACCAATAAAAAAGGGTATCTGTGAGGAAGAAGTTTTTTTATCTCTTCAATATTCATTTTTTAGTGCTCCTCCTTGCACTTGCTGCATTTTTTAGCCAATTTTCGTGTTTCATCAAAATTGGACCTCCAGAAAAGATGCCTTTACTCTTTAAAGATTTAGTAACAAATGACATAGGCGTGATCATTACATCGTCTCCAATAGATATATTATCTACTATTCCGCACCCTCCTCCAATTTTACACCTTGCACCTATAACTGTACTTCCAGCTATTGCGGTACTTGCCCCAATAATTGAGTTTTCTCCGATTTCACAGTTATGAGCAATATGGACTTGATTATCTAACTTAACTCCAGATTTAAGAAGCGTTTCTCCAGATGATGCTCTATCAATAGTGCATCCAGCTCCTATTTCAATATCATTTTCTAATCTGACATTTCCTAGGTGTTCAATTTTTTCCCATTTAGAATCATTAATTGCAAAGCCTAGGCCATCTGAGCCTAAGCTTGAATTTGCATGGATGATACAGTTTTCTCCAACTAAAGTTTCTTCGTATAGAGAGGCATTAGAATAAATTATTGAGTTTTCTCCCACAACAGTGCCTTCTGCTAAGAAAGCTCCGCCATGAATGATTACATTTTCTCCAATTCTTACATTCGACTCAATTACTGAATTTGGTCCAATACAGGCTGATGAATCAATCAAGCTCTTATCCTCTATAGATGCACTAGGATGAATTCCAGTTTTGCTCATTTCTTTTTTAAAAAGTTTTGTTGCTTTAGCATAAGCCAGATGGGCGTTTTTAACTACAACACAATTCGTATGGCACTCCCCTGAAAATTCTTTACTTAAAATTACCGCAGAAGCCTTAGTGTTTTTTAGATTATTTAAAAAATTTTTATTATAAAAAAAAGATAGGTGGTTTTTATTAGCCTGATCAAGTGGAAATATATATCGTATTTCTATTTCTTTATCACCGATTACCTCTCCATCGAGATAATCAGCTATTTCTTTAAGTTTGTAAGTTCGAAAACTCAAAACTTTTTTTACTTACCTTTATTTGCCTTATTTACCAAATCTATAACTTCAGGAGTGATATTAATTTCGGTATTTGAAACATCATAAGCTAGCAAGGCTTGGCTATTGAATAATAAACTTATTTTTTTTGCTTTAATTAATTCATTTACTACCTTCTGAACATTAGGCATTTGATCTGTTTCGAGTTTTTTCAAAACCTCTGCTTCTAGTGCTTGTAATTTTTGATTGGAATATTGAATATCTTGATAAAGGGTCTGAGCTGCCTTGCCTTTGTCCGCTTTATCCTCTTCTGACATTGTCTTTCCATCCTTATTCAACTCTTCAGAAATGCTAATTAATTCTTGTTGCTTAATTTGACCTTCTTCAGCTAATTTTTTAAATTCTTTAGACTCTCTCAAATCCTCAAAACTTTCTCTAGCCATATCTGTGCCTAAGAAAATTGTTCTGTAATCGATTACAGCTATACCATCCATAGAGGCTAATGATGGAACAGAAAAAACGAACGTAAGTATAAAAGTTAGAAATATATATGTTTTTTTCATGAATCTTCTCCTGTTAAAGATTTTTAAATTGTTAATTTGGAGTTTACCCCTGTGGAAAAGATTATACAGAAGAATCTCGATTAAAACTGATTACCAATTTCAAATTGAAATGTCTCGGTTTCATCAAAAGCATCATTATTCAGTGGAGATGATATAGCAAAAGACATAGGGCCCAAGGCCGTAATCCAAGTGAAGCCAACACCCAAAGAATATCTCAATTCACTTAAATCAAATTCGCTGCATCTAAATTCATAACTTTTGCATCCATCGCTGAACACATTTCCGTAATCTAGAAATATGGAGCTTCTTACGGATCTTGAATCTTCAAGAAATGGAAGTGCAAATATCATATCAAAACCACCTTCAAGAAGGTATGCGCCTCCTGATGAGTTATTTTGATAGGAGTTCCCGGAAGAATAATAAGATCTAGGTCCTAAAGTATTTTGCTTAAAACCTCTTACAGAATTAAGCCCTCCAGCATAGAAATTTTGATACGGTGGTGAGTCCACAGTGCTTCCATAGGCAAACAAGGCTCCAATTTCTGTTCTTGCAGAGAAAATAAAGTCTAAGGGGGCCGGTGTGTAGTATCTAAATTTATGTGTAACTTTTCCATAAGTTACATCACTAGGTGGAATGGCTATAGAAGTAGAAATCATGTTGAGCATTCCTGCTGTTGGAAATAGCCCTCTGTTAAGAGAATTTCTTGCCCATGTAGCTCCTAAAGTAATTGCTTCTTGGCTATCTCCTTCTTGAGCTAAATAATCTAGCAACTGTCGAGAAGAGTAGATATTAGCTTTTATCTTAGTTTGATCTATGCCCAGACTAAGACTTAGCTGTTCTATTTCATTTATAGGTAAAACTAATTGCGTTGAAGCTCCAATAGAATCTGTGCTGTAAGACGATGCATTAAAATTGCCATAGTCAGAAGAAGAGTAATATGCACCATATCCCAATCCAATACCGTCTACCGTAAAATAAGGATCAAAAAAATTAAACTGAAGATTTGTTTGGTAATCACTGGAGTTAATTCCAATATCAACTCTATTTCCTGTTCCAAAAGCATTTTTTTCAGAATAGTTTAAACCCAAACTAAAACCATAAGCTCCATAACCAAGACTTCCTGCAATAGACCCTGAAAATTCTTCTTCTACTGAAAACTCAGCATCAACTTTATCTCTTTCTCCGGGAACGGGAACCATCTCATAATCAACATCTTTAAAAAAACCTAATCTATCTAATCTCAATTTAGATCTTTCTAAAAGTGCATCAGACGCCCACGATCCTTCCATTTGACGCATTTCTCTTCTCAAGACAACATCATGAGTTCTTTCGTTACCACTAAAGTTTATTTTTCTTACATAAGTCCTCTGACCAGAATCAATAAAAACAGTAACATCTACATAATTATCTTTTTCAGAATCCTTGGTTGAAGCTGATACTTCCGCTGAAGAGTAACCTTGATTGCTTAATAAGTTTGTTATCCCATCTTCTGCAAATGTCAAAGCTTCTTGAGAAAAAAATGATTCAGGAACGATGTATTGTGTAAGAAGTTCAATAGAATCAGCAGAAACTCCATCTGGAATATCTCCAGCATAGGAGACTTTATTCACGTAATAAATTTCATCTTCATTAATGTTTATTGTTATGAAAATATTTTTTTTATCTTTTGATATAGAAACAATTGATGAATCAACATTGAACTTTAAGTAACCTCTATTTTTATAAAAAGATTCTAGGCTTTCTAAATCGCCTTTCAAATTCTCTCTGGAGTAAGGAGTGCTTTTACTGAAAATTGATAACCAGGTTCTTGGTTTTAGTTTAAGAACTTTTAAAAGTTCTTCGTCTGTATATTTTTTATTACCTACTATGTTTACAGACTTTAATTTTGCGGTTGAGCCCTCATCAATATTTATACTCAATTTGACTCTGTTTCGCTCCAAATCTTCTGAGGAAACTTCTACTTCAGCTCCATATCTTCCTTGAGATATATATTGCCTTTCTAACTCTGAGCTTAAATTTTCAAAAATAGACCTTTTGAATAAAGTGCCTTCATAAACTCCTGATTTTTTCAAACCATCAAGTAAATTTTCAGTCTTGATTGCTTTATTGCCTTCTATAATTATTTCATCAATAGTCGGCCTTTCTTTAAGATTAATTAATAAAGCACTTTGATCTCTTCCTAGTTGAATATCATCGAATTGGCCAGTAGCAAAAATAGATTTTGAAACTTCTACCAAGTCGCTAGAATTAATCTCATCTCCTATCGTTATTGGAATTTCAGAAAAAATACTACCTGCAGAAACTCTTTGCAATCCACTAATTCTAATATCTTCTACTACCCAATTATCTTCTTCCTCAGACACAGCAAGAGGTGAATATATAAAAATTATTAAGATGATTTTGAATAAATGAAGTATTTTCATAATTTCAAGATAAACCTATTCTAGAGATATCGTTAACAAAGGCAAAAATCATAAGAAGGATAACAGCTGAAATACCTATACGATATGTAAAATCTAAAACTTTTGGAGGAATTGGGGAGCCTTTAATTTTTTCTATTGTTAGAATCAAGATCTGCCCTCCATCAAGAATTGGAATTGGCACCAAATTTATTACTCCTAATCCAATACTTACAAAACATAACAAAAGAAGAAAAGAGTATACCCCTCCATAAATAATTGAATCTCCAGCAAATTGCCCAATCATTACTGGTCCACCTAAATTTTTAGGAGAGACGTATCCGATGATCATCTTATATAGAAACGTAAACGAGTCTGTTACGGTGTTATATGTTTGAGATGAAGCCTTTCCTAAAGCTGCCAAAAAACCATAGCTTTGATTTATTTTCGCTTTTTCTGATATCTTATTTGAAGCAACAATGCCTATTAGCCAATTATTTTTTTGATTTTCCGATTTTGATGGAGTAATCAAGAAACTTTCTTTGAAATCACCTCTTTCTATATAAAAGGTGGAAGGCAACCCTGAATTTAAGTTTATTTGAGATTTTATTTCAGACCATGAACTTATATTTGTTCCGTTAATACTCAAAATTCTATCACCCGGCTTTAGACCTGAAATGTCTGCTGGACTTTCTGCTACAACCTTTCCAATAACTGGTTCTATTGGAACATTAATACCAATATTGTACAAAAGATCTGATGGTTCTTCTCCTTGAAGCCATTCGTTGATGTTTATAATTGCATTCTTTCTTGAGCCATCAGACAAAAGTATAAAATCTATTTTTCCAGTTTCGCCCAATCTTCTTGCTAAAACCATCTGCGCATCTGCTCGAGAAATAACAGGAGAAGAGTCAATTTCTAGAATCAGATCATTTTCTTCGATCCCAGCAAAAAAGGCAGGGCTATCTTTCGATATTTGGCCTGCGATGGAAGAAATGGTTGTATTTCCATAAATATTTAAACCAGTAAATAAGATAACAGCCAAAAGAAAGTTTGCTAATGGACCTGCTAATAAAATCAAAGTTTTTTGGTAGTAGTGCTTGGAAGAAAATGAGTCCGTTGAATTTTCATTCTTATCATCCTCACCAAGCATCCTTACGAACCCACCTATAGGAAGAACTCTTAAATTAAATTCAGTATTGTATTTATCTTTCCAAGTTTTGATAGATTTACCCATTCCAATAGAAAAATCCAATATTTTTACTTTAAAGAATCTCGCTACAAAAAAATGTCCAGCTTCATGAACGGCTGTAATGACCATAATTAAAAATATAAATGCTGATATATATATAAAAATATTCATATATTTTTCTTAATAAAATCCATTGCTGTTTTTCTCACTTGCTGATCAATATCAATAAGATCATCTATTCCTAGATTTATTTTATTAATTTTTTTATCGTACTCATCCATGCAGTATTTAATAGTATCAAAAATCAGAGTAAACGATAGTTTGCCTTTTAAAAATAAATCAACTGCCACTTCATTTGCAGAGTTCATTACTGCTGGCATAGCTTCGCCAGAACTCAATGCATTTCTTGCAAATTTTATAGATGGCAGATCTATTTTATCAAAACTAATAAATTCTAATCTTTGATGTTTAGCAAGATCTAAAGACGGAACTGAGGAATTAATCTTATCTGGATATGCTAGTCCATAGGCAATACTAACTTTCATGTCTGGTTCCGATAAAGCAGCTAAAACTGAAGAATCCTTAGTTTCAATCATAGAATGAATTATGCTTTGCGGATGAATAATTATTTCTATTTTTTCTTCAGGGACATCAAATAACCATCTGGCCTCTATCAGCTCCAGTGCCT
>CASICS010000024.1 GCA_949373255.1 uncultured SAR86 cluster bacterium
TGCTGTCTTATCCGGTCCAGCAATTGAAAGAATTGTTGATTCTAAGCTAGACGAATTAATTGTTACTGATACAATCCCACTCGCGGAAAGTGCTTCGCAGTTAGATAAGATAAAAATCATATCAATGGATAAAACTTTAGCAGAAGCAATTAACAGAGTTAATAAGGAAGAATCCATCAGTGCAATGTTCCTTTAAGGAGTTTTTATGTCGACACAAACAGAATTAGAAATAACATTAAGAGAAGAAATTAATTCTTCCGATGCTAAAAACATTAGAAAGGAAGGAGGAGTTCCAGGAATACTCTATGGATCTGAAGAAGAACCCATTAAAATTAAACTCCTTAGTAAAGACTTAAGAAAAGCCTTAGAACAACCAAGTATTTTTTCGCAAATTATTAATCTCAAAGGAAATGATGATAATTTCAAGGTTCTTTTAAAAGATGTTCAGGTAAATCCTGCAAGCGACCAGCCAATTCACGTTGATTTTCAGAGGGTTTCTAAAAAATCTAAAATTACTCTGAATGTGCCAATTAAATATATCAATGAAGATATATGCATTGGTGTTAAAAATGATGGCGGTATGATTTCTAAGAATAAAAATGATATTGAGCTAACTTGTTTAGCCGACGATCTTCCTGAGTTTATTGAAATTAATTGTGAAAACATTGCTTTGAATGAGTCTATTATGCAATCAGATTTAACTCTACCTGAAGGAGTGGAACTTTCTTTAAACTCATCAGGCGGACAAGACCAACCTATGGTCTCTTGTTCAGCTACTAGAGCAACTCTTGATATTGAAGAAGAGATTGGTGAAGGTGAAGAAGGCGAAAGTATTGAAGGCGAGGATAGCTCTAAAGAGCCTTCTGAGTCCAATGATGAAGCGTCTAAAGATTAGAGTTAGTTAACGTTTTAGCTATGGATAAATTCCTCATAGCTGGGTTAGGAAATCCGGGTTCAAGATATGCTAAAACTAGGCATAACGCGGGAACAGACTTTATTGACCTATTGAATGAATTAAAAAATACAACTTCAAAGGAAGTAAAGTCTTTAAAGGGTCATTTATCCTCTATAGAAATATCCGGCATTGAGGTGAATATTTTAATTCCAAATGTTTTTATGAATCATAGCGGCCACTCTTTAAAACCGACTATCAAAAAATTAAATATACCTTTAGAAAGAGTTCTTATAGTCCATGATGATTTAGATTTGCCATCAGGTATTTGCAGATTAAAAAATGGTGGTGGTGATGGCGGTCATAATGGTTTAAAAAGCATCATTGAGAGCCTTGGCGGCAAAAAAGAATTTAAGAGAATGAGGTTAGGTATAGGCCATCCAGGAAACTCTAAATTAGTTAATAAATATGTCATCCAAAAAGGCTCTCTAATTGAGAGAAAAGAGAGACTAAATGCAATCGAACAAGGACTGAATATTATAGATTTAATAATAACCAATCAATGGGATATAGCTCTTAATAAGCTTCATACGAAATAATGTCAGTAAAATGTGGAATTGTTGGGCTTCCTAATGTTGGGAAGTCGACTTTATTTAATGCTCTCACCTCTGCGGGCATACAAGCAGAAAATTTTCCATTTTGCACTATTGATCCTAACGTAGGAATAGTAAATGTCCCCGATTCAAGGCTTCAGGAACTAGAAAAAATAGTAAATCCTAAAAAAGTTGTACCTGCCATTGTAGAGTTTGTAGATATTGCTGGTTTGGTTGCAGGAGCATCTAAAGGCGAAGGCTTGGGAAATAAGTTTTTGGGTCATATAAAAGAAACGCAAGCAATAGCTCACGTCGTTAGGTGTTTTGAAGATATGAATATAACTCATGTTAATGAAAAAATAGATCCAGTAGCTGACATTGAGATCATTGAGACAGAATTAATTTTATCCGATTTGGAAACTTTGGAAAAAGCAAAAGAAAATTTAAGTAAAAAAATTAAAAGTGGAGATAAATATATTTCTGAAAAAATAGAAGTTATTTCTATATTAATTTCAGAATTAGAAAAAGGAATAAATGCTCGAAGCGTAAATTTAAATGAGTCTAAATTAGATTTAATAAAAGAATTTAATTTAATTTCTTTAAAGCCAGTTATATATGTTGCTAATGTCGACGAAAATCAAAAAGATGGTGCAGCTTTAGATGCCGTTCGTAAAAAAGCTCAAAGTGATAATTCTGAGATGATAATTATGTGCAATCAACTTGAAGCAGAAATAAGTGAACTTGGAGACGATAAAGATGAGTTTCTTAAAGAAGTGGGCCTAGAAGAACCAGGTTTAAATAGACTGATAAGGGTTGCATATCACACACTTGGTTTAAGAACTTATTTTACTGCAGGGGAACAAGAAGTTAGGTCCTGGGTTATAAAAGATGGCTTCACTGCACCTCAAGCAGCAGGAGTTATTCATACAGACTTTGAAAAAGGCTTTATTAGAGCCGAAACTGTAAGTTTTAACGATTACATTAATTGTAATGGAGAACAAGGATCTAAAGCTGCAGGAAAGTGGAGATCCGAAGGTTCCGAATATATTGTAAATGATGGAGACGTAATTCTTTTTAGATTCAATGTTTAAGAGCTTGACATTACCTAGCTTGATAACGAGAATCCACTCTTTGGCTATGTAGCTCAGCTGGTTAGAGCGCAGCATTCATAATGCTGAGGTCCTGTGTTCAAGTCACAGCATAGCCACCAAAAATTACTTTATTATTTTTCGGGTGAACACTTATCTATTTGAAGAATTTGCATTTCTTCTAAAACAGACAACGTATCTCTAAATTCAGCAACAGTTGGATCGACAGAGCTTGATTTATACCCAAAGAAATTAGTTCCTAATCGAGGATTATTAGTTTGAATTCCTATTGAAGTAGAAGCGGTTGATCGGTTAGCATTTTCGGTTAACCTATCAGCAACATCTTTTAAGATGTCTTGAACGCGAACTATTTGAAGGTTTAATTCTGTACAGTTTAAAGAACTTGTATCAAATTCAAGATGCTCAAATTTACTTTCAGGATCCTCTTTGTATAAACCTACAGGTAATGCGCAACTTGTTATAAAAAAAGTTACTAGCAAGGCAACAACGATATTTATTTTCATGATATCCCCCAAGATTTTTCATGTTTTATTTTATAGACATCCGTATCTTAAATTTAGTATGCAGATTAAAGTAGCTTTTTACAAAAGAAATTACTTTTAAGTTTACTCGCTAGGGGCTTCTACCGCCTTCATACTGAGCTTAACTTTTCCTCTATCGTCAATACCAATTACTTTGATATCAACTTCCTCACCCTCTACAAGATAGTCGGAAACATTTTTAACTCTTTCCTGAGCTATCTCAGAAACATGAACTAAACCTTCTTTACCGTTATCAAAGGAAACAAACGCTCCAAAATCTACTATTTTAAGAACTGTACCTGTGCAAATAAGACCAACTTCAGGTTCAGCAGTCATTGATTCAATAATTGCTAAAGCTTCTTCTCTATCTTCTCTGCTACGTCCGTAAATACTTATCTGACCTCTATCATTGATATCAATATTAGTTGAAGTTTGTTCAGTAATTTTCTTAATTGTAGCTCCGCCTTTTCCAATTACCTCCCCAATTTTATTTTTTGGAATTGAAGTTTTCAGGGCTTGAGGCGCTAACTCGGAAAGTTCTGGTCTTGACTCGCTTAGCACTTTTGCCATTTCTCCAAGAATGTGAGTTCTTGCTATATTTGCCTTTCCTAACGCATCTTCAAGAATTTGTTCGTTAATTCCTGCAATCTTAATGTCCATTTGGAGAGCTGTAATACCATCGGATGTTCCGGCAACCTTAAAGTCCATATCACCAAGATGATCCTCGTCGCCAAGGATATCTGTAATTACACAATGATTATCGTTATCTTTAACTAATCCCATAGCAATTCCTGCAACTGGTTTCTTTATAGGAATCCCAGCATCCATCATAGCTAAACTTGAAGCACAAACTGTAGCCATTGAGCTAGACCCATTAGACTCTGTAATCTCTGATACTACTCTAATTGCATACTCAAAATCTTCCGGACTAGGTATAACAGCTTCTAAAGCCCTTCTAGCTAACTTTCCATGACCGATTTCTCTTCTTTTAGGGTTTCCCATCATTCCTGCTTCGCCTACAGAATATGGAGGGAAATTATAATGAAGCATGAAAGGATCTTTTGAATCTCCTTGTAGTGAGTCTATTAATTGAGAGAGTTTTAAAGAATCTACGGTAGCTACTGCTATTGATTGAGTTTCTCCTCTCGTAAAGAGAGATGATCCATGCGCTTGCTTGAGCATTCCTGTTTCTACTGAAATAGGACGAACTGTATCCAAATCTCTTCCATCTATTCTTGGCTCACCGCTCAAGAGTCTAGTCCTAACAATTGTAGATTCTAGAGCTTTGAAATGATTTGAAGCTTCCTTCAAAATATCTTCATTTTCGTTATCAATTGCTGAGATTATGATTTCTTTCGCAGCTGCAACGGCATCTTGTCTACTAGTTTTTTCTGCAATCTGGTAAGCATCTTTTAACAAGTCAGAAGCTTTTTCTTCAACTAGAGTTTTTAAAGCCTGATCCTCCTCAGGGAGAGTAACTTCAATAGGTACAATAGTCGCTTGTGAAACCATTTCTTCTATAAGCTCCAAACTTGGTTTCATTTCCTGCTGAGCAAATAGTATTGCTCCTAACATTTGATCTTCTGTTAACTCTGAAGCTTCTGATTCAACCATAAACACAGCATCTTCTGACCCAGCGATCACCATGTCTAGTTGAGAATCTTTTAATGCTTCAATACCAGGATTTAAAACATAGTTTCCTTCTATGTAGCCAACTCTAGCTGCAGATAAAGGCCCGGAGAATGGAAGCCCAGATAATTGCAATGCGGCAGATACTCCAATTAGTGAAATTATATCTGCTGTATCATCTTTATCTATGGACATAACCGTGCAGACCACTTGCACTTCTTGAGTATATCCTTTAGGAAATAATGGTCTTATGGGTCTATCTATTAATCTTGAAGTTAAAACTTCAGTTTCTGAAGGTCTTCCTTCTCTTCTAAAAAAGCTTCCAGGTATTTTTCCTGCTGCATAGAATTTCTCTATGTAGTTAACAGTTAAAGGGAAAAAACTCTGTCCGGGTTTTTGTGCTCCTGCAACAACTGTAACGAGAACTTGAGTATCTCCAGATGACGCCATAACTGAGGCTGTTGCTTGTCTTGCTACTTTTCCAGTCTCTAGCGTGACTTCTTTTCCTGCAATAGTTTTAGTGCAGGTAATGATCTTTGATGTATCCATAGTATTTTTTTGTAATTGGGTTAATTAGATTGAAATCTAAATTATTTTCTTAAATTTAGCTCTTTAAGTATTGCGCTGTATTTCTTAAGATCTTTCTTTTTGAGGTAATCAAGAAGCTTCCTTCTTTTGTTAACCATTCGAATAAGACCTTGTCGAGAGTGATGATCTTTTTTATGCTCATCAAAATGACTTTGAAGAGCTAAAATATTTGCAGTTAGCACGGCTATCTGAACCTCAGGAGACCCTGTGTCCGTTTCTGATCTAGCGTGTTTGCTGATCACTTCTCTTTTTTTATCAGTTCCTAAACTCAAGAACTTCCTCCATTCTAGTTTTAATCAATAGTTAATAATCTTTTTGGCTTTAGATGGCCCTCACAGTTTTCAACAATTCCTTTAAAATTTTTATTTTTATCAAACAACCTAAAGAATCTATCTTCACTGGTCAATTTCATTTCAACTTTTTGACCTTTGATAATTTTATCTATAATTTCTGGTGCGCATTGTATCTTATTAAGACAGTTTAGGGCATCCCCTGGAGAAATAATTTTTTTAACTATGTTTTTTTGATTGATTGAGTCTAAATTTAAAGCTTCGTCTATTTTAAAATTTGCTGATTCTATTCTTCTTAAATTGCCTAAAGTCCCTACAGTTCCAAGCTTCTTAGCAATATCTTCAGCTAATACTCTTATGTATGTACCTTTCCCACAATTTATATTAAGTTTTAGAGTTTTATCTTCGAGAGAGATGTATTTAATGGAATTAATTGTTATTTTTCGAGGCTTAATATCTAAAGTTATTCCTTTCCTTGCATATTTATATAAAGACTTTCCTTTGTGCTTCAATGAAGAATACATGGGTGGAGTTTGATAAATATCACCTATGAAGCTATCTAAAATATCTGTAATTTCATCTTTTTTAGGTATCTGCGAGCTTGATTTAATAATTTCTCCTTCTATATCCCCAGTTGAAGTCTGGTTTCCAAATAAAATTTCTGCTTCATAAGTTTTAGAATGGGCTGCTAAATAATCTGAAAATCTTGTCATTTGACCCAAACATACTATTAATATTCCAGTTGCTAGTGGATCTAAGGTGCCTGCATGTCCGATTTTTTCTTTGCCAATAATTTTTTTTAGTTTTCTAATGTGTTCCCCAGATGAAACTCCATAAGGTTTATCTATAATTAAAACACCAGATAACATTTTTAAGATTCGTCATAAAAAAAAGAAATATTTGGAACTTTTTTTAAACTTAATGATTTGCCGAGCATTGATCTTATGAAGCCCTTAGATTTTTTTAGGCCTTTATTTATTTGCTTCATGTCTTCTTGAGCAGATTGTGTAGTAAAAAATATTTTTGCATTTGACAGGTCATCTGAAACAACTACATTTGTAATAGTGATATTTTTTAATCTAGGATCATTGACTTTAAACAAAAAAATAGATGCTGTTTCTTTTCTTATTGAATCAGCAACTCTTTGGGATCTTTTGTAGGGAAGAGAACTAAACAAACTATAATTTTCTTTTAATTTCGTCTCTTTGAAAAACTTCTATAACATCACCTTCTTTGATATCAGTATAATTAGTTATTCCTATGCCGCACTCTGTTCCGCTCTTAACTTCTTTAGCTTCATCCTTAAATCTCCTTAATGAATCGAGCATACCTTCATGAACAACAGTATTGTCTCTAATCACTCGAACATTCTTATTTGGATAAATTGTTCCATCTTCAACTATCGAACCAGCTATTGATCCGAATTTTGGCGATCTAAAAATATCTTTTACTTTAGCTGTTCCTAGAATGGTTTCCTTTATCTCAGGATCTAAGGACCCTTCAATTAATAATTTCACAGCATCAATAAGATCATAGATTATTCCAAAATATTGAATTGTAATGCCTTCTTTTTCTGCTAAAGCAATTGCTGCTTTATCTGCTCGAACATTAAAACCATATATGTATGCTTCAGAGGCGATTGCTAGATTTACGTCATTAGTAGAAATAGGTCCAACTGTATCCATAACTACTTTTATCGCCACGTCATCAACTTTCATATTTCCAACGGCGCCATTTATGGCTTCTAAGGAGCCATTAGTATCAGACTTTAAAATTAGATTTATAGTTGGTTTGACTCCTTCTCCAGCACTGGCAAACATACTCTCAAGATTCATTACACCCTTTTGAGCCAATCTTTTATCTCTCATTTTATTAGCTCTATTTTCTGAAAGAACTTTTGCAGCTTTTTCATCCTTAACTACAATAAATTCGTCTCCTGCATCTGGAGGAGATTCAAGTCCTGATATAAAAACTGGAGAAGCGGGAGGAGCATTTTCTATGACCTCCTCTTTATAATTTTTAATACTTCTGATTTTTCTTGATTGATCTCCAACGAGAACCAAATCACCTGACTTTAAAGTACCTTTTTGAACCAATAAAGTTGCTACGGCGCCCTCTCCTTTTCTTACGCCAGATTCAAGAACTATTCCTGCTGCAGGACCTGAATGGTTGGTTTTTAGTTCCATTAGTTCAGAAACTAGTTGAATGCTTTCTAATAAGTCTTCCATTCCATCTCCAGTTTTAGCCGATACAGGAATCATTTGTGTATCTCCCCCCCAATCTTCCGGCACTAAACCCAGAGCGGATAAATCTCCTTTAACTTTTTCTATATCTGCCTCAGGAAGATCTGTCTTATTTAAAGCAACAATTATTTGAACTCCAGCTTCTTTAGCGTGGTTGTATGCTTCCTCAGTTTGCGGCTTGACACTATCATCTGCTGCGACCACAAGCACTACAATATCAGTTGAGTTTGCGCCTCTTGCTCTCATTTGAGAAAAAGCTGCATGTCCTGGTGTATCAATAAAAGTTATCAAAGAATCGTTATGAGTTACTTGATAGGCTCCAATTCCTTGAGTAATTCCACCTTCTTCTGAGTCAGCCACCGAGGATTTTCTGATGAAGTCTAAAATAGAAGTTTTTCCATGATCAACATGCCCTAAAACAGAGACAATAGGGTTTCGAGGCTCTTCTTTTCCTTCATAAACCAAATTCTCAATTAAATTTGCTTCTTCTTCATTTTCAGTTACAGGGACACCAATATGACCGAGCTCCTCTATTACGACCAAGGCAGTCTCTTGATCAATTAATTGATTTAAAGTCACCATTACGCCATTTGCCATTAATGATTTTATTAATTCTCCAGACTTAATTGATAATTGATTTGCTAGATCTGCGACAGAAATCGTTTCTGGAATTTTTACTTCTTTTTGAATAAATTCTGTAGGTCTTTCGAATTCTTGAACGTTTGATAATTTTGTTTCTAGGAACCTTTCTCCTTCAAGCTCTCTTTTATTCTTTTTTGAATCAGCTTTAGATCTAAATGCGGGTCTAGATGGTGCGTAAGAAGTTTTCTTAGCTTTTATATCTGCTTCAGATGGTTTTTTTATCCTTTTTACAACTTGATTTTGTTTTTCATCGGATTTGGCTTTTTTCTCTTCTTCTACTTTTTTTTCTGCGTCTTTTCTTTTTGCTTCTGCAGCATCAAAATCAATTGATCCGGAATAATCAGAATTTGAAGGTTTTTTAGCAGTCTCCTCTGTTTGATTTAATCTTGTTATTGAGACTCCTTTTTTTGAAGGAGAAGGACTAATGGAACCCTTTTTAAGAGAAATTGTTTTTTTAGAAGTCTTCTTTGCAGACTTAAGAAAGGTAAGAAGAATCTTCTTATCTTCATTACTCACTTCATCCGTTTCTAATTTGTGTGAAAGCCCTGCAGCAGTCATCTGCAACAGAAGATTTTTTGGATCATATCCAATTACTTTTGATAGTTGACTTACATTCACAGTTTTCTCTATTTAGTTGTAATTAAAACCAATCTGCTCTTGCTTCCATAATTATTTTGCCTGCCTCATCTTCATCTAGACTCAGAACTGGAGCAAGCTCATCAGAAGCTAGATCTGCTAAATCTTCTTTATTCTTGATTCCAGCAGCTTTTAATAATTCAATATATTCTTTAGAGAGTGATTCGATCGTTTCTAAAGCAATGTCAGGTTTAGCTTCTTCAGCTTCCTCTTCCATTTCTGCTAATGCGATCTCAAGAAGGGCTTCTTCAGCTCTTTCAATTAATGCCTCACTAATTTCAGAATCTATATCTTCAATTTTCTCTAAATCAGCTACTTCAGCTTGAGATATTTTTTGCACAGATTCAAAGTTATTTTCAATTAACTTCAAAGCTAGTTCTTTATCAACTCCCATATATTTTATCAAAGCGTTTTCAGGAGAATCTTTAACATCCAAATTATCATTTTCTCCACTTATTTGTATTTCCCAGCCCACTAATTCTGAAGATAGCCTGATATTTTGACCATTCCTTCCAATAGCAAGAGCAAGATTTTCATCTTTAACTATAACTTCCATAGTTCCGGTATCATCATCCATAACTATTGAGGTCACATCTGCAGGTGAAAGAGTGTTAATTAATAATTTTGCTGGATCATCATCCCATACAACGATATCAATCCTTTCGTTACCTAGTTCATTTGAAACCGCTTGAACTCTTGAGCCTCTCATTCCAACGCAAGCACCAACTGGATCAATTCTCACATCATTGGTCTTAACAGCTATTTTTGTCCTTGTTCCTGCATCCCTTGCGACTGATCTAATTTGAATTACCTCTTCAGCTATTTCAGGAACTTCTAGTTTGAAGAGTTCGACTATCATTTCTTTAGAGCTTCTACTCAAAACTAATTGAGATCCTCTATTTTCTCGAATGCTTTCTTCTAAAATTCCTTTAATCCTATCTCCAACTCTATAGATTTCACCTTGAACGAGATCTCTTCGAGACAAAGAAGCCTCTGCATTATCCCCCAGATCTACTATGATTAATTCACGAGTAACTTTTTTTACGGTTCCATTTATTAAGGTACCCAAGTAGGCTCTGAATTTTTTGATTATTTCTAATCTTTCCGCATCTCTTACTCTTTGCACGATTACTTGTTTGGCAGCCTGCGCTGCAATTCTTCCAAATTGAGGATTATCAATCGGCTCTCTTTCAAAATCTCCAACTTTGTAACCTTGTTCTTCTGCGTGATCACTATCTATAAGTATATGAAAGTTAGGATCTTCATAATTTTCAAAATCTACCACTTCCCAAGTTCTAAATGATTCATACTCTCCAGTCTCATGGTTTATATCTACTTTGATAGCAACTTCGTCACTAAATTTTTTCTTAGCTGCACTGGCTAATGCTAATTCTATAGCCTCGAATATTGTCTCTTTAGGGAGATCTTTTTCGTTAGAAACTGACTCCGCTATTAATAAAATTTCTTCATTCATGATTTATACCTTATAGATTAATTTAGAAGTTTGATAACTGCTTGTGTTAATTTTTATGATGCCTTCTTTTTTATTTTCTATTTCAATGCAATCATCTGAAACAGAGATAAGTTTGCCTGTAACTGTTTGTTTTCGAGAGTCAATCTCGAACTTAATTTGTATATTTTCTTTTAGATAATCTTTTAATTGATTTAATTCAAAAAAAGTTCTATCAATTCCTGGTGAAGAAATTTCTAGACTATAATCAAAATTGAGGGTTTCTGAGTTGTCTAAAACCTCTCTTGCCTGAACATTAACTTTCGTACAATCATCTAAAGTAATAGAAGAGTCTTCATTATCAATAAATATTCTTATGTGCTTTGAACTATGATTACCAGAAACTTCTATTCCCCATAGCAAAAAACCAAGATTTTCAATATCTCGATTTAAGGTTGTTTTTAACTCATCAATCAAACTCATACCTACATCATAATAAATAGGCCCATAAAGGGCCTAAATTGGTAGCGGGGGCAGGATTTGAACCTACGACCTTCGGGTTATGAGCCCGACGAGCTACCAGACTGCTCCACCCCGCAATTAAGTTTGTGGAGTATATGTAGAAGGGCAATCAAGGTCAAGCAGGAGAAATAGGCTTCTAAGAAGATTTATTCTTATAAGTTTAAATAAAATATCCTGTAAGGAATAATTGGTATTTTTTTCTGAAATGGTACCGAAGAGAGGATTTGAACCTCCACGAGCATAAGCTCACTACCCCCTCAAGGTAGCGTGTCTACCAGTTCCACCACTTCGGCAATTCATAACTTAATCTGGTAAATTTTCAATTTCTTTAGGAAACTCTTTAAAATCTATTGCTTCTTCTGTTAATACTTCTATCTCGGCTTCAAATGAATATTTCTGATAAACAGAAATTGTCACAGTATTGATAAAAAATAAAACAACTAAAAACCAAGTAAGTTTTGTTAACAAGTTTGCTGAATCAGCAGGTCCTAATAGAGCGTTGTTTCCTCCTCCACCAAAAGCTGAGCCTATATCTGCGCCTTTTCCATTCTGGAGAAGAATGATTAACACCAAGCTTACTGCTATGACTATCTGAAGTACGACTAATATATTTAACATATTCCTAAAATTTTGCGGCGATTCTAGCAAATTCTTTACCATCTAGCGAAGAATTTCCAACCAAACAACCAGATATAAGCTCTATCGATAAAATCTCTTCTATATTTTCTAAAGAAACACTACCCCCATATAGAATTGGAATTTCCTTTAAATTAATATCTTTAAGAAAATTTAAAATAATATTAAAAGCAGCATTGATGCTCTCAATACTTGCAGATTTCCCAGTGCCGATAGCCCAAATAGGCTCATAAGCAACAATATTAGGAACCAAGCCATTTTTAAAAAAGGATTTAAGTTGGTTTACTAAGAAAATCTCTCTTTCATTTTTTTCTAATATTTCAAGACTTTCCCCAACGCACAAAACTATTGGTGAAATGCCATCCTCTTTTAAACGGCATCCTTTCTGATAAATTATTTCATTTGAATCTCCGTTTTCTCTTAATTCCGAATGTCCGACGATACATCCAGCAGTTTGAATTTTTTTTAATATTTTTGAGGAAATCTGTCCGGTGTATGCTCCATCAACATTTTGAGAGACATCTTGCGCCATCCAAAAGGGTTTATTTAAAAAAATATTTTCTATTGGCATTGCCTCAATGAATTTACTCATATCGAATAAATTTGAAGAAATTCTGATGTTCAAAGAAGAATTAGATATATCAACTGATAAAAATTGTTCAAGCCAGCGCTCAACATCGACATCATGCATTTTCCAATTTGCAATTAAATATTTCATCTAGGCTATATTCTGTGCAGCTTTTGTTAGCTGATTTGAGATATCTTTAGCTTGATTTTCATCGGTGCTTTCTATCATTATACGAATAGCTGATTCTGTTCCTGATTTTCTGATGTTAATTCTGCCATCTTTTAATTTTACTTTTTCTAAGAAGCTCTCACATAAAGCAATAAATTTTTTATTGCTTAAAATTTTATCTGGATCAGACGAATTTATTTTCGTTAAAATTTGAGGGTATTTTTTAAATGGCTTTAGAAGTTGGCTTAATGATTTATCTGAACATAAAATTGCTTCTAAAAATTTAATTGATGAGACAATTGCATCTCCAGTATTTGCCAGGTCTAAACACATTATATGACCGGATTGCTCACCGCCCAATTCCCATTCGAGTTCTTCTAATTTCTGAAGAACATGCCTATCTCCCACATCAGACCTGATTAAATCAATCCCAAATTCTTTTAAAGCGATTTCTAACCCTTTATTTGACATAGTAGTTCCAACTACACCTTTTGAACCCAATGTGATCTGATTTTCAAACTTATCT
>CASICS010000025.1 GCA_949373255.1 uncultured SAR86 cluster bacterium
TCATCAGACAAATTCTTGAGGACCAATGCTCTAGCTTGTCGAAGACTAAAAGCAGGATAAGTACCAAGCTTAAAGTCAGAGACACCTCTCATGTAAAAGTACCAAGTTAAGTTACCAGAGGCATAGACAGTAGCTATCAAATTATCTTGCTGATAAATATGCCTATCACTCTCACCAAAATCTTTAGGTCTGTTCTTTAACCATTTATCTAGTGTTGCTTGCGTCCATTTAGCCATTAAAGAAGCATACCAACGATTGAATCCCTTAACAACTACGTAGTGCATATGTAGTGCAATTAATACATAAAACACCTCTATCCTAGAAAAAAGATTACTGAATTGAAGAGGTTAAGTAGTGTAACTATACAGGTTTGAAACGTAGACTTCCACCGTGTAAAGGTGGCACTCTACCAATTGAGTTAATCGCCCTTCTTTCAAAGTTCTGCATTATACATAGAGAATTAGAAATCAAAATGGACATTAAGATAAAAATCAGGCATATTTTTTAATCTAAAACATTATGCATAAATTAGAATCTCAACCTTTCATTTCAAAACTCCAGACGGGTACAGACGATTTTAAAAAAAATAAGTCTTCCATGCTTGGCATGTTGGATGAAATAGATACCTTGTTAGACGAAGCTGAGGCTGGTGGTGGTCCAGATCATCATAAGAGATTGGCTGCTAGAGGGAAACTTCCAGTCAGGGAAAGGATTTTTCATTTTTTAGATTCTGATAGTCCTTTTCTAGAGATTAGTAGTCTTGCTGGTTACAAATCTGATTATCCTGTTGGTGGAGGAGCTGTAGCTGGTGTTGGAGTTAGCGCAGGCGTGGAATGTATTGTATTTGCAAATGATCCAACAGTTTTAGCGGGAGCCATGCATTTTTACTCTGTAAAAAAATGGATGAGAGCAATGCAAATTGCAAGAGATTGTAGAATTCCATTTATACAATTTGTTGAATCTGCTGGTGGAGATTTAAGGCCTAGAGGTGGAATGTCTTCTGCTGTAGGAACAACGCATTTTGCTGAATCAGGAAGACAATTCTATGAAATAACAGAATTATCAAAATTGAATATTCCTACGGTAACGGTTGTATTTGGAACAGCAACTGCTGGGGGAGCATACCAACCTGGTATGTCTGATTATAATATTTTTGTTAAAGATCAAGCTGATGTTGCTTTAGGTGGTCCTCCTCTAGTGATGATGGCTACGGGTGAAGTTTCTAGCAGAGAAGACATTGGTGGCGCCAAGATGCATGCAGAAAAATCAGGTCTTGCAGAATATCTTGCAGATGATGATCTTGATGGAGTAAGAATTGCTCGCGAAGTTATGTCTCATCTCAACTGGGATAAAGAAGGAAAGTTACCAAGGTTTCAAATAAAACCGCCTCTTTACAATCAGGAAGATTTATTAGGATTAATTGAACCAAGCTTAAAAACTCCTTTTGATATAAAAGAAATTATAGGAAGAATTGCTGATGGATCTCAATTTGAAGAATTTAAACCGCTATTTGGTCCAACTGTGGTTTGTGGATTTATTTCTATTCATGGCTATCCAGTTGGTGTTCTTGGCAATAACGGAATGCTCTTTCCTGATGCATCTCAAAAAGCCGCTCATTTTATTCAACTCTGTAATAAAAGAAATTTACCCTTAGTTTTTCTACAAAATATTACCGGCTTTATGATCGGAAAAGAATATGAACAAGATGGTTCGATAAAGAAAGGTTCTCAGTTAGTTAATGCAGTATCCAATTCAGATGTTCCACATTTGACAGTAATTGTAGGAAATTCCTATGGTGCAGGTACTTATGCAATGTCAGGTAGAGAATTTGGAAATTCATTTACATTTCTTTGGCCTACAGCAAAAATTGCTGTTATGGGTGGCGAGGTGATTGCTGGTGTTATGTCTTTAGTTAGAAGAGGTCAAGCTGCTAGGAAAGGATTAAAATTTAATGAAAAAGCAGATGCTGAGATAGTAAAAAATCAGCAAATTGGCCATGACAAAGGTTCTGTTGCTCTAAAAGCTACTAGCGTTTTGAGTGATGATGGAATTATAGATCCAAGAGATACAAGAGAAATTCTTGGAATGTGTTTGTCAATCGTTAATAACAAAGAAGTTAAAGGATCTGATGGATTCGGAGTTTTCAGATTATGACAATAAAGAAACTCCTTATTGCAAATCGAGGAGAGATTGCCAGCAGAATAATTCTTAGTGCTCATGATATGGGGATTAGCTGTGTTGCTATTTATACTGAAGCAGACGCTTCTTCTCCTTACGTCAGAGAATCTGATCAAGCTTACAAACTTACTGATTCTTATTTAAATGCAAAGGAAATTATTGAAATAGCCAAAAATTCAGGAGCTGATGCCGTTCATCCCGGCTATGGTTTTCTCTCAGAAAATGCCTCTTTTGCTAACCAAGTTAAAAAGGCAGGAATTAAATGGGTTGGTCCTTCAGCAAATGCCATAAAAAAAATGGGAGATAAACTAACTGCAAAAGAATTAGCTGAAAAAGCCAATGTCCCCACTCTTCCGATGACTTCTGATCCTAAAAAAGCAGATACTATTGGTTACCCCATTCTTGTAAAAGCTGCTGCCGGTGGTGGTGGAAAAGGAATGAGAATAGTAAAAAAAGCTAAAGACCTTAAAGAAGCTATCGTATCTGCTGAACGAGAAGCTGAAGGTGGTTTTGGTGATAAAAGAGTTTTTTTAGAAAGATATATCGCTAAATCTAGACACATAGAAATACAAATCTTAGGTGATTCTCATGGAAATATAGTTCACCTCGGAGAGAGAGAGTGCTCTATACAGCGTAGACATCAAAAAGTTGTAGAAGAATCTCCATCGCCAATGGTCGATGAGGAAATGAGATTTGCTATGGGTGAAGCCGCGATCAAGTTAGCATCAAAGCTTAAATATGAGTCTGCGGGAACTGTAGAATTTTTAGTAGATGAAAAAACAAAAGAATTTTGGTTTTTAGAAGTCAACACAAGACTGCAAGTAGAACATCCGGTCACTGAAGAAGTCACTGGTATCGATTTAGTAAAAGAACAGTTAAGAATTGCAGATGGCGAAGAGCTTGAATATGATCAATCTGATATAGACTTCTTTGGCTCTGCTATTGAGGTTAGGCTTTATGCTGAGGACCCTGGGAATGATTTTCTTCCAGTTACTGGAAAGTTAATCGCATTCGAACCAGCTAAGAACCCTCTTGTACGATGGGATATCGGTATTGAGAGTGGGTCTGTTATCACTTCTAACTTTGATCCAATGCTGGCCAAAGTAATTTCATTTGGAGAGACGAGAACTGAAGCAGCGAATAAATTAGCTCTTGCTTTAGAGAATAGTCATTTTGGTGGAATGAAAACCAATAGAGATTATTTAGTTTCAATTCTAAGATCTGAAGAATATTTAGCAGGTAATACTACTACTGATTTTATTGATAGAGTTGAATTGAAATCAGAAATTAACTTAACGAGTGAAGAAATAGAAAACTATGCAACAGTGGGTGCAATGTGGATACAAGGCAAAAATAGAAATGAAGCAAATGTCTTGGGTAGCGTTAGCTCAGGCTGGAGTAATGGAAGACTACCCCATCAAGAAGTAAAATTTAATTATAACGACAAAGAACTATTGATTAGATATAAGCCTCAAAGAGACGGAAGTTTTATTACCGAAAATAATAAAAATTTAAATATATTTGATTGGAATGAAAGCTTTATCGATATAGAAATATCTAATATCAGATATAGATCTAGAATAACGCTCGAAAGTGAAAAGCTCTTAGTTCACACACATAAAGGAGATATCCTTTTGAATATTCTGCCAAAATTTAAATTAGCTGAAGAAGTTGAAATAGAAGGAGGATTAACAGCTCCTATGCCAGGGAAAGTTGTAGAGATAAAAGTTAAAAAAGGATCCGCTATAAAAAAAGGGGACACTCTTATTATTCTAGAAGCGATGAAAATGGAACATAAAGTTTCAGCACCTGCCAATGGCAAGGTAACAGAGATCTTAGTAGAGAAAGGTGAACAAGTAGAAAATGGCACGACTTTGGTCGTCGTTGATTAAATCTCCCAAGATCTGGATATCTCTACTGGATGATCAGCTATTAATGGAAAAAAATCGTCAGGATCTATAGCGCCACCTTCAGGAGCGAAAACTCCTTTTTGAGTTATCTTATTTTCCAAAAAGAGTTTAAGTCCAAATGCAAGAGGGAATCCCGTTGCTTCTCCCATACCAGAGATGCTAGTTAAATCCTCAACCGACAAAGTTGCTGCCACAGATACAGTCTTTTGATTTTTAATGCCAGTTGCTAAACCGTATATTGCTGGTAATCCTTTAATCTGTTTTTCTTCAGAAGGCGCACCTAATTTTCTTTCCAGCCATTCTAAAAAATATGCTCCTCGATTTAAGCTAATTACTTTTTTATCAACAAGCCATCGTAAAATTCTAAGAACATAGATATCACTTTCACTGCTTCCATGACAAACATTTAATGATTCTTTTAAATCTCTAAAATGATGAGGAAAAGATACTGCTTCTGGATGACCAAAAACATAAGCATTATGCTTTCCTCGTCCTGGATAATAGATATTAATTTTTTCCAGAGGTTTAGTCATTTTATACTTTTCATCTTTATAGACTTTTATTTCTCCTGTTATTTGCTGTAGGCCGTGTTCCATTGCAGCATTAGTTCCTGCTTGTGATGACTCGTCTTCTGGTATGGCGCTACTCATATCCCATCCAGTAATAATCGAAGAAACCGTATCTAGCTCATTAATAGCTTTGAGACCTAATAAGTTGCTAATTCCCGGACTAGCGCCTAATCCAATTATTGCCGTTACATCATTTTTAAATGCTTCATCACTTAGCTTAAGCATTTCCATTGTAGGTTCCCAATCATCACAAATATCAAAATAATGGCATTTACATTTAATAGCAGACTTTAAAATGGAAACACCGTATTTAAAAAATGGACCAGTTGTATTCATAACTACATCATGTTCTTTCATAACTTTTTCAAGCTTATCTATATCGGAAACATCTAGACCGATGCCTACGAATCTATCATCAAAATTATTAGTAAATTCAACTGCATTATTCTCATTTAAATCAGCTATAGTAACTTTTGATATATTTTGAAAAGCAGAGATCGCGAAGGAAGAGAATCTACCCATACCGCCACTGCCTCCTAGTGCTAATACTCGCATACAAAAAATTTAAGTCTATTCATCCCAGTTTGGTTTTCTTTTTTCCAAAAATGCAGCAATTCCTTCTTTTGCATCTGGCCCTTCAAAGGTTTTTGCAATTTGTTTTTGTAAGAACGGCAAGGCCTCGTTAAAAGCCATTGCATCTTGTTTCTCATAAGCTTCTAAACCAAATTGCATAGTTCCGGGAGCTAAACTTGCTAGTTCTTTAGCTAAATCATCGACAACAGAATTTAATTCAGACGCTTTTACAAATTTATTGATCAAGCCCCAATCTTCAGCTTTTTTTGAATCTATAGACTGACCTCGCATCACAAAATCAAGTCCAGCTCTTTTGGGCATCACTCTAAATAATCCAGCCATGACCATATGCGGCCACAACCCTCTTAATATTTCAGGAGCAGAAAATTTTGCCTCCTCTACTGCTATTGCATGGGTTGAGTTCGTAACCATCAATAATGCGCCTGCTAAGACAGATCCTTGAATTTTACAGACAACAGGTTTATATAAATGCCTCAATGCGATACTAATATCATCTGCTCCCTCTAGCTTTGGAACATTTGAATCAGAATTTTCTCTTCTTAGATCCGCACCTGCACAGAAAATATCCCCCTCGGCTGCAATGACTACAACTCTTATGGATCTTTCTTGTTTTGCATAAGCCAATGCATAACAAATTTCGTTCATCATCACATTGTTTAGAGCATTTTTCTTTTTGGGTCGATTTAAAGTAATAGTTAAAATATTATCTGTTAAATCTATTTTAGTAGCTTGAAACAACAAACCATCTAAACTTAAATTACTTTTCGTCATGACTTAACCTGCTAGTTGAGTAGGAATATTAATCTTTTTTGATCTTAAGTATTCTCCAAGTGATTTTGCCTGTCCATCCATTCGCGTAGATGAAGAAACTCCGTCTTGCAATATTCCATGTATATAAAAATTTAAAGAAAGAATATTAGGAAGCTCATACCTGTCAATATCATATTGAGCTAAATCGGGTAACATTTCTTTTAACCTCTCAACCGTTAAGAATTCATATAAAAAAGAATAATCATCATCTTTTGTTGCCCATACTCCCATATTTGCACAACCGCCCTTATCTCCAGATCTAGTTCCAAATAATCTACCGAAAAACTCTTCTGTTGTTTCTGAAACCTCTAATTTATTTATTTCAAAAGGTTCCTTTTGATAAAACTTATCTTCCAAGCCTAATTGATTGGTTGGAATAATTTCATGAGTTTTTCCATCTAAATGAACGCATTCTTTAATATATTTGCTATCTATAAGGGCTGGCCAATATTCTATGAATGGGCCATTAGGCACCACCCCGCTTCGTCCAGTCCATCCAGGAAAGTTAGCAAGAGCAAGTTCTATTATCTTTGCATTAAACATTCTTCCTACTAAGTCTGAATTCGAAGACATTACATCTATCCTTAAAAAAGCCTGAGCTTCCTCGTTGCTTTGAGGATCTACTTTATCCGTTCTGTGCAATTGAATATCAACTTTATCAAACTGATCTTTGCCGCCAATAGATTTAAAAATTTGATCTGTTATCAATTCAGCTTTTTCATCAATGTCCAGGCCCGTTAAAAGCAGTTCTATACCGTTTCGAAAACCGCCAGCAAGATTTATGCAAGCTTTATGGGTGTCAGTTGGACTGCTTCCTCTATTGTTTGTAACTAAAACTCTATCTTTTGATTCTTGAGTGATTTTCAAAGTATCAAAATGTCCTATTACATCTGGATTTAAATATGCAGGAGAACCTATTTCATATAGTAATTGTGCAGTTACAGTTCCTACGGAAACAAGGCCACCGGTATTTTCATGCTTTGTAATTACAAAACTTCCGTCTTCGTATATTTCTGCAATTG
>CASICS010000026.1 GCA_949373255.1 uncultured SAR86 cluster bacterium
CGTTAAATTTGCTTTCAATTAGGCCTTTTAATTGAAGAATTCGAATAAATTTAATTTGCGAATCCGAAACTCTCCTCGATTCTTCCGGTAAAAGAACATCTATATTCCCTTTAAGCAACATATCTATCTCGTCATCCAAAGGCAACCAGAGATCTAATGTTTTATTTATTAGAGAAGGATCATTTACAACTAAGTTTTGAATTTCAATTCCGGCAGATGAACTTAAAATATTTCTTAATTTTCTTTTCTCTGCTCTTGAGGTTACTTCAGGAAAAAGATCATAAAGACTTTGAAAGACTAGACCATCAAAATTTCCATAACGAATTTCTTCTATGTCTCCTGTTTTTCCAGGGTCGATGAATTCCTGATCCATATATATAGACAGTCTTATTTCTGATTGATTAAAAGCGGTATAACCTTTTGAAATAATATCCGTAAAAAAAATAACTAAGAAAGAAGCTGCTAACAAAATACTGATTTGTCCATATCGCTGAAAAGAAGCTTCTTTTTTATACCTCTTCTTTAAATTCTTATTAACTATTTCAGTTATAGAAGCATCACTCATATTGTTCCCTATATTTTCTAACCACTCTCAAAGCAATAAAATTTAAAAATAAAGTAAAAATAAACAAAGTTAAACCTAATGCAAAAGCTGCCAATGTTTTAGGGCTATCAAATTCCTGATCACCTGTAAGCAGAGTAACTATTTGAACAGTAACGGTAGTGACAGCATCAATTGGATTAAATGAAAGTCTAGCTGATAATCCAGCAGCCATAACTACAATCATTGTTTCTCCTATAGCTCTAGAAGCCGCAAGAAGAATTCCACCAACTATCCCAGGTAAGGCAGCTGGTAAAATAACTTTTTTAATTGTTTCTGATTTAGTAGCTCCTAAACCATAAGATCCTTCTCGCATTGCTTGAGGAACCGCGGATATTACGTCATCTGATAAAGACGAAACTAAAGGAATTATCATAATTCCCATCACTAAGCCAACTCCTAAAGCGCTTTCAGATGCAATATTCAACCCTAAAAGATCTCCAGTCTCTCGAATAAAAGGTGCCAAAGTAACAGCTGCAAAAAAGCCATAAACGACGGTTGGGATGCCTGAAAGTATTTCCAACATTGGTTTAGTTATTGATCTTATTTTAGGATGGGCATACTCAGATAAATAAATTGCAGTCATCAAGCCAATCGGTACTGCTAAAATTAAAGAAATTAGAGATATTAAAATTGTTCCTAAAAAAAGTGGTACAGCTCCAAATAAACCTGAGGAACCAACTTGCCCTTCCCTAATGGCTATTTGAGGACTCCAAGTTAGCCCAAATAAAAAATCTGAAAAATTAATGATTTCAAAAAATCTAATTGCTTCGAATAAAACTGATAACAAGATTCCAGCTGTAGCAAAAATTGCTACTGAGGCTGAAGAAAAAAGAAATACATAAATTATATTTTCAATTTTATTTCTTGCCCTGAAATTGGCTGTGATTGATCTAAAAGCATATAAAAATGTGAAAAGTCCTAATATCAAAGAACTATAAAAAACTACTTGGTTTAAAACTACATATTGATTGTTATAAAACTGAGCTGCTTCATTGATACTTAAAAAAGATTCGCTATTTAAAATATTTCCTACAGCTAAATTTTTAATATCATTTAAAATCAACACCAATTCGTTGTCAGGCAAAGATTGAACTTCAATTGGAAGACTATTAATTAGGTTATTGGTTATAAATGATTCAGCAAATAGTAAGTAACAAATTATTATCAAAATACTAGGTAATAAAAACCATAAACTTGCGTAATATCCATAATATTTTGGTAAAGAATGTAATGATCCTGTGGAACTTTTAATTTTTAGAGCTTGTTTTTTGCCAAAAAAATAAAAAACTATTCCTAAACAAGCTGCGGTAAATATCAAGAAAGTGATCATTTTTTAAATAGTTCTTTGTAATAGCAAAGTGCAGGTATCATTGTAAAGATATCTGCACTTATTATAAGTTAATTCTAAAGATCTCAGGGGGAGAGAGTCATTTTAGAACCAACTAATTTATAAACCCTGTAAAGGAGATAAATTTTTAGCAGCAGATACAAACGACTTGTACTCTGCACTTGGCATAGGTATCAAACCTTTATCAGATAGATAGCCATTTTGACCAATTGCAGTGCTACTAGTAAATTCTTTTAAATATTCTTTCATTCCAGGAATTGTTGCTACATGAGCATTTTTGACATAAAAATATAAAGGTCTAGAAACTTTATATTTACCCTCAGCAATATTTTCAAAAGTAGGCAAAATACCATCGACTTTATTACCTTGAATAGTATCTGAGTTTTGATCTAAAAAACTGTAGCCGAATACTCCTAACGCTTCAGGATTAGCGTTTAGCTTAGAAACTATTAAGTTATCATTTTCACCTGCTTCGATATAAGGCCCATCTTCCCTGACAGATCGACATATTCCTTTGTATTTTTTCTTATTTTCTTTTTTAATCGCTTTTAACCAACCAAAAGTCTTGCAACCGCCTTCCATTGCAAGTTCAGCAAAAGCATCTCTTGTTCCAGATGATGGGGGTGGCCCAAGAACTTCTATGGCAATATTAGGTAAAGAAGCATCAACATCTTTCCAAGTTTTATTAGGGTTTTCAATCAATTGTTCAGCACCATTTGGATGAGGAATTCTAGGAGCCAAAGCTAAAAAGATTTGTCTTTTAGTTAAACTAAATTTAGGTCCTTTCCTAGAATTTGCCATCACTATTCCGTCGTATCCTATTTTTATTTCTGTAATATCCGAAATTCCTACCGCAGCACAATTATCTATTTCCTTTTGTTTAATTCTTCTAGATGCATTTGTAATGTCCGGGTGCTCAACACCTATGCCTTTACAAAAAAGCTTTAAACCTCCTCCAGATCCAGTTGATTCAATAACAGGTGTATTAAATTTAGTAGTCTTTCCGAATCTCTCTGCGACAACAGTTGCGAATGGATAAACAGTTGAAGAACCTACTATTTTAATAGTGTCTCTTGCAGCTGAATTAGCTGTTACAGAAAAAAGACCTATAAGCGAAAGACTTAAAATGTAAACAAATATTTTTTTCATTAATTTCTCTTTTTAAAAATATCATTATAGAAAAAAATTGTTACGACATTGTTACAGTTATGAAAAGAGTCTGAAAATATCAAATATATTCTTCTATGTTTAAGATAAATTTCTTTATTTGATCTCTTACTTCCCTATAAATTTTTAATTGTTCATCTTCGTCTTTTAATGATTTTGTTAATGTTGGAGGATCCTGAAAACCTACATGAGTCGTAAGACCATTAAAAACTAATGGACACTCTGAATCAGCATCTGAACATAATGTAAATACTTTGAAGAAATTTTTATCTTTTAAATCACTTATCGTTTTAGAAGTATGAGATGAGATATCAATACCGTCTTCAGCCATTACTCTTATTGCTTTTTTGTTTACATAAGATTTCTGAGTGCCCGCAGAAAATATCTTATAGTCTGTAAATTTTTTAGCATATCCTTCAGCCATTTGTGACCTGCAAGAATTTCCCGTACATAGGAATAAAATTTTATTTTTCATTAATTGAAATGCGAAAAATAAATAAGGCAATTAATGCTCCGATAATTTGCGCTGGAATAAAATAAACTACTGAATCTGGAGAAATACCAGTAAAAGTGTCAGTGAAAATTCTCGCTATTGTAACTGCTGGGTTTGCAAAAGAAGTTGATGAGGTGAACCAATAACCAGCAGAAATAAATAATGCTACTGTCATTGCTACATTTTCAGGACTAAATTTACTAACATACAAAATACAACAAAGTAGCCCAAAGGTAGCTACTATTTCACTCAATAGAAAAGGCAGTCCAGCACGATCTTTATTTGATATTTGATAAACGTCTAATTGGAAAATAATATGAATAAAAATTACAGCAACTAAGCCGGCAATAATTTGGGTCAAAATAAATAAAATAGTTTCTCTTAACTTTATCTTGCCCTCTAACAGCATTATCAAACTAACTACAGGATTAAAATGTGCGCCAGAAATAGTTGAAAATGATCTTATTATTACAAATAAAATTGCCCCAGTGGCAATAGTGTTTGCAAGTAGAGCTATTGCATCATTTCCCTGGCTAAGATTTTCACCCATTATTCCTGAACCAATGACCGTCATGACAAGAAAAAAAGTGCCTAAAAATTCTGATATGAGTTTAGGTAACATGTTGTTTTTATTTACTTATTTTTAATTGTGTCATTTATGTGACAAATTTGTTGTGTTTTTAACTATTATGTAACATAATTGTCACATGAATTTTAGAGAAACTATTTCTTATTTTTTGTTTAAATCCCTTTGGTTAGGTAGTTCTTTTTTTGTTTTTGTAGCAATTCTCAGTTTGATTTAACTCTTAATAGAAAAGACCAGAATTACTTAATTCCGGCCTCTTCAAGTTTGTATTAACTTACAAACGGAGAAAGAAATTAAAACTTAACTTCAATACCTACTCCAGTATATTCTTTAGGCTGATTTGAAGCTGAAATTACGCCATCTTCATGCTCAGTATCATAAAAGAATAATTTTACTTTTTTATTCAACTTATAATCTATACCAAAAGAAGATATATCGTCTTGGGTGACGCCATTTTCATCTTCTTTATCCATAGTTTGAAACTTAGCAGTTAACTTATCAGTTACTTTCCAGGCAATGCTAATCATGGTTGAATCATCTTTTGAGGTCCCTAGTTCAGTTTCTTGATCAATAAATCCAATTTTAACCGGTCCAATAGGAACTTGTATCACAATTCTTGTGTGATCCTCTCCGCTTTTCTTTGTGCTGTTATCTTCGGAAGCGTAGGCAGCATAGATTTTTTTAGTTTTGTAAGAAATAGCATAAGCCTTGGCATCTCTATTTCCTTTACCGCCGTTAGCTGCAGATCCACCATCACTTAAATTATATTTAAATTGAAAGCCGTCCCCAAAGACTGGAGATTCGTAACCTAGAAAATCTGACGTTCTATCTTCTCCACTGAAAGCAGTTTTAATATCACCTCTTAGATCATTGAATAAATCAACTTTACCTTGAGAAAGTTTCAAGTAAGTATCGTGAAATCCTAGCTTAACTGTTCCCCAAGCACCCTTGAGACCAACAAAGGTATTTCTTTGTTTTGCAATCTGGCCTGATTTTGTAACAAATCCATTCGAATCTTTTACTTCATCTTGCGCGTAGCCATCGGTAGGATCTATTTCGAATTCAACTTGATAAATTCCAGTCAATCCATCAAGATCCATAGTGCCTTTTACCCCGAGTCTAGAAGCGTTGCTAACATAATCGTCAGTTCCATTACCATCATCAGCTGCAATATTTATTTTTCCATAAACCTTAAGTGCGGCAATAGAATTGGTAGAAAGCAAGGAAATAAAAATTGTTAGTAACAAAAAATTAAGTCTTTTCATATTTCTCCTAAAAATTTAATTTATTGGAATATTATATTTTTCCTTTATTAAGTTTTGATTGCGAAAATGGGAAAGATAAGCGAAGAATATGTGACAATTTAGTGAAAAAGTTATTCTTCCTTTAAAACTTAGCTAGAATATATTTTTGCCAAAAAAATATGATTGAATTTGATATACCAAACTACAGGAGAATTGATTCTAAGCTTTATGAAAAAGAAAAAAGAAAGCTTTTAATTGAACTTGTCAAACTCCAGAATTGGATCATTCAAGAGAAAAAGAAGATTGCCGTTGTATTTGAAGGAAGAGATACAGCCGGTAAAACCGGGAGTATTTCTATTTTATCTAGGTACTTAATTCCAAAACACTGTCGCCTTGTTAAATTAGGAATTCCAACTGAAAGAGAATCAAAACAATGGTTCAAAAGGTATGAAAAACAGATGCCAACTACGGGTGAAATTGTTTTTTTTGATAGGTCTTGGTACACAAGGGCTTTAGTTGAATCCACAATGGGTTACTGTTCTAAAAGACAGTACACCTCCTTTATGAATAAAGTTGTTCCTTGGGAAAAACAAAAAAAAGATGAAGGCACTGAGATTCTCAAATTTTATCTTTCTATCGAAAAAGGAACGCAAAAAGTAAGAATTGATAAAAGGCAAAATAGTCCTCTAGTTTATTGGAAGATTTCAGAAAATGATTTGAAAGGCCTTGATAAGTGGGATGTTTTTACTTTGTATAAAGAGCAAATGTTCAAAAAAACCTCTTACGAAGAATCGCCTTGGATTGTATTAAATGCAAATGATAAAAAAATAGCGGTGCTTCATGCCTTAAGATATATATTAGGTCACTTTGATTATCCTAAAAAAGATCTTCCAAAGCCTAAAATATGGACTGAAGGGATAAATGATTACAGCTTAAAAATTAATAAAGTTCCTTTTACTAACCTAAGCTATCAGCAATATAAAACTTTAAAAATATTTGCCGATGATGATTAGTGTTAAGCCACTTGTTTAGATTTTCTATTATCCGATTTAATATCTATGAAGAAAATAGAGCCTTTAGGTTCGTTTGATTCAACGCCAACCGAATACCCCATCATTAGGGCTAGGTTTTTGCATATGGAAAGCCCTAAACCAGAGCCTCCTTTATCTATTGATCTACCCTTGTCAATTCTATAGAAACGCTCAAAAACTCTATCTTTGTATTTCTTTGGAATCCCTTTGCCGGCATCAACTACAGAAATCCTTAAGACGTCTAATGAAGGTTTGTTTTCTTCAAAAATGATTCTTGATTTTTTTGGAGAATGCTTGATTGCATTACTTAAAAAATTTGTAAGTATTAGTTTTAAGGCTGGCCTGTCAGCAAAGACCTTAGAATTCTCTTCCACTAAATTCTTTATTTCTAATTGATTGTCTTTAATGATTTGATCATGCTCTTCTGATAGCTCTTCAATAATCTTATGAGGGAATAGGCTTTCAACAGAAATTGGATATTCGCCTGCCTCCATACTGGTAATCTTTAATAAATCATTAACAATATCAGTCATTCTTTCAGATTGAGAAAAAATAGCTTTAGTAAAAATTTTTGCATTTTCATCATCTTTTAATAGATCGCCCTCAATTAAAGTTTCTGCATTTGCTTTGATTACGCTTATAGGAGTCCTAAGCTCATGAGACACATTACCGATAAAATCTTCTCTCATTTTTTCCATATTTTTCATCTTTGAAATATCACTAAAAACAATTAACATCTCATCTCTGAAAATATCTTTCTTTGCGCTCACAAGATAAACTGTTTTTATTGACTTAGGTCCAGATATCTCTTTAATTAAATCTTTTTTATCCCAGGCTTTTTCTATAAATTTTTTAAATAAAGGGTAGCTAATATTTTCAAATAAATTGTCACCAATCTTTAGTTCTGAGAAAAATTCAGTGTTAATCGTTTTGTTCAGAAACAAAACTTTTAGGTCTTTATTTATCAAAATAACTCCCTGGCCCATTTTTGATAACACTGAACTAAATTGATTTGTTTGCTCAGTATAAAAAGCTAATTTATTTTCTACTTGACTAGATTGATCAAATATTTCTTCAAAGATCTCTTCAGAACCTTTTATTCCATCTTTTATGGATGGATTCAAGGTATCTTTATGTGCCATTAATTGAGCGGCTGTATTGACCAGTTTTTTAAAGTATTGATAGATAAAGTAAGTTGCAATTAATGAGGCTAAAAATAATAAACTTACTCCCAGTAAGATATTTTCGCTGAGAAAATCTCCTCTGAAGATAACATAATTGACTAATGTTGAAAAAAGAATAGTTCCAGAAACCCAGAGAAATAATTGACCCTTTAAAGATGATTTCATCTATTCTGACTTATTAAATATATAACCTTCACCTCTAACAGTTTCGATTTTATTGCCAAATTTGCCTAACTTCGATCTCAATCTTTTAACATGAGTGTCTACAGTTCGAGTCGTTACATCACTGCTGTAACCCCAAACTTGGTCTAAAAGTACGTCTCTATTTTGAACTTTGTCAGCTTTAACTAAAAAGTGCTTCAGCAGCTTAAATTCTTTTGAAGTGAGACTAATCTTTTTGTCTTTTAAGTAAACTTTGTGTTTATTTAAATCAATCTTTAAATCTTCAAAATTTAAAATTTCTAGGTTTTCTTCAGGTGCACTCTCTTTAGAATTTCTTTTTATCAATCCGTTTGCTCTCAAAAGCAATTCTCTGACGCTATAGGGTTTGACTAGATAGTCGTCTGCGCCTATTTCAAAACCGACCACTCTATCTAACTCTTCGCCCTTCGCAGTGACCATAATCACGAATATTTTTTTTAAATGGGAAGTCGCTCTGATGTGTCGACAGACATCTAATCCACTCATATCTGGCAACATTAAATCTAGAATAACCAGAACAGGAGGGTTATCGCCGTCAAGAACTTCAAGAGCTTCAGCGCCATTAGAAGCCTCGGTTACTTCATAACCCTCATTTGTAAAATTAAAAGCTAAGGTCTGAAGCAAATCCGGCTCGTCTTCTACTATCAGTATACGGTTTGACATAATTTATTTATTTGATTTGGCGATGTTAATAAAATTGATGTTTAAAAGCTAACTCTACATTAATGTAATGACGATATTTTTCGTGAAAATAACCAGATTGTCACAATCAAGAGACCTTCATTAAAAATAGAAGTCTACTAAATATGCAATAAGACCTAAAAATACTGTGATTGAAATCAGCAACAGAAGCAGCCCCTTCAAGTTAAACTCTTTATCTTCGCTCATGATCTGTCATAATCCTTTGTTTAAAACACTAACATTAACATATGGCTAAAGAAGATTTGATAGAAATGGAAGGCGAAGTTATAGATACCATGCCTAATACCACTTTCAAGGTGAAATTAGAAAATGATCATGTAATTACTGCTCATATTTCAGGGAAAATGAGAAAAAACTATATAAGAATTCTGACAGGAGATAAAGTCAAAGTCGAGTTAACTCCTTATGATCTTTCGAAAGGGAGAATTACTTTCAGATCTAAATAAATTAGTTTTTTTCTTCTTCTTTTTCTTGTTTGATTTCAGCAGCTTCAAAAGTAATCTTTAAATCATTTTTAGCAGCGCTTACGTTTACAATTCCGCCCTTCTTGGATAAATCTCCAAACAGTATAGATTCAGCCAGGTTCTTTTTAATTTTATCTTGAATTAATCTCTGCATAGGTCTGGCACCCATTTTTTCATCGTATCCATTTTTGACAAGCCATTCTCTTGCTTTAGCATCAACCTCTAAAGTTACTTTTTTATCGTCTAGTTGAGCCTGTAACTCCGTAAGAAATTTATCTAAAACAGTATGTATCACTTTCTCTTGCAGAGGATCAAATTGCACAATAGCATCCAATCTATTTCTAAATTCTGGAGAAAAGGTTTTTTTAATTGCTTCAGAGCCATCGGTAGTATTATCTTGTTTTTGAAAGCCCATAGATTCTCTAGCCATTTCTTGTGCGCCAGAATTTGTTGTCATTATCAAAACACAATTTCTAAAACTCGCTTTTCGACCATTATTGTCAGTCAGCGTACCGTGATCCATTACCTGAAGAAGAATATTAAATACTTCTGGATGAGCTTTTTCTATTTCATCAAGCAAAATAACTGAGTGAGGATTTTTAGTTATAGCCTCAGTCAATAAACCTCCCTCATCATATCCAACATAGCCTGGAGGCGCTCCTATTAGCCTTGATACAGTGTGTCTTTCCATATATTCAGACATATCAAATCTAACTAATTCTACTCCTAGTAACTTGCCTAATTGTCTTGATACTTCAGTTTTTCCAACTCCAGTAGGTCCAGAAAATAAGAAAGAACCCATTGGTTTCTCTTCATTTCCTAAACCCGCTCTGGACATCATGATTGAACTAGATAATTTATTAATAGCTGCATCTTGTCCAAAAATAACTCTTTTGAGATCTTCTTCTAACTTGCCAAGTGAAACTCTGTCTTTGGTTGAGATGCTCTTTTCTGGGATTCTAGCTATTTGAGAAATAACTTTTTGGATATCTTGTTCTCCTACAGTTTTTCTTTTTTTATCTGAAGATAATCTAATTCTAGCGCCTGCTTCATCAATCACATCAATTGCTTTATCAGGTAAAAATTTATCATTAATATGTTTTGCCGATAATTCTGCAGCTGATTTTAAAGCAGCTTGGGTGTATTTGAGATCATGATGTTCTTCAAATCTAGATTTTAAACCTTCAAGAATCTTTATTGTCTCAGCAACAGACGGCTCATCTAAATCTACTTTTTGAAATCTTCTAGCTAACGCTCGATCTTTTTCAAAGACGGTTCTGTATTCTTTGAAAGTGGTTGAGCCAATAAATTTAATTGGACTTTTACCTAGTACGGGCTTCAATAGGTTTGATGCGTCCATGACGCCTCCAGATGTTGCGCCAGCACCAATAATTGTATGAATCTCGTCAATAAATAAAATAGCATTATCTATTTCTGAGAGATCTTTAAGGATAACTTTCAATCTTTTTTCAAAATCTCCTCTGTATTTAGTTCCCGCTAATAGGGACCCCATATCCAAGGAAAAAATCTGTGCATCCAATAAAGATTCTGGAACTTTTTTATCAACTATATTTTTAGCAAGGCCTTCAATAAGAGCTGTTTTTCCTACTCCCGATTCGCCCACTAAAATTGGATTGTTTTTAGACCGTCTCGCAAGAATTTGAGAAATTCTAATTAGCTCATCTTCCCTTCCAATGACGGGGTCTATTCTTCCTTCTCTCGCTTCCTCATTTAAATTAAGAGCAAATTTAGATATATTGGAATCTAATTTTTCATCGGATTGATCTTCTTCGGAATTTTCAGAAAAATTTTCGTCTTCAGCAGAGGTTTCTCCATGGCTAAGGAATGCAACTGCATCAAGTCTATTCATACCTTGTTTTTTTAATAAATAGACACTGTGACTTTCTTTTTCACTAAATAATGCAACTAAGACGTTAGCACCGGTAACCTCTCCAGCGCCTGTTGATTGAACATGAAAAACTGCCCTCTGAATAACTCTTTGATAGCTCAAAGTAGGCTGTATTTCTTTTTCTTGATCCTCAGATAGAGGCGTATGTTCCTCAATAAACTTTAATAATTCTACTTTTAGAATTTCAGTATCAATATTACAAGACGAAAGGACCTTTATTGATTCTTCGTTATCTAACAGAGACAAAAGCAAATGTTCTGTGGTTACAAATTCATGCTTTTCGCCATGGGCATACTTGAATGAATTATTTAAACAAGTCTCTAAATTTTTTTCTAGCAATTACTCATCCTCCGCTGGTTCTATTTCGCTGATTAGTGGATGTTCATTTTGCTGAGCAAAATTATTAATGTGTGAAGATTTTGTTTCTGCAACCTCTTTTGTAAAAACTCCACAAATACCTTTGCCCTTCGTATGAACTGCCAACATAATCTCTGTTGATTTCTCTTTATCATACCCAAAAAAGGACTGAAGAATATATATCACAAACTCCATTGGTGTGTAATCGTCATTCAATAGAACTACATGATATAAGGGCGGCCTTTTTAAAATAGGCTCAGAAGGCTTTACTAAGACAGAAGAATTATCTTCAGGATCACTTTGACTGTTATTTTGCAATAACTCTCTTGTCATTTTTATCTTATTATCTCCTCGTTCATTCCCTTAATTATTGAATCTCCAAATTCAGAACATTTCAAGAGAGTTGCGCCTTCCATTAATCTATCAAGATCATACGTAACGAGCTTGGATTTAATTGACCAACTTATACCTTTTAAAACTAAATCAGCGGCTTCTTGCCAGCCTATATGTTCTAGCATCATATGAGCGGAGAGTATCAAAGAAGATGGATTAATTTTATCTTTCCCAGCATATTTAGGAGCCGTTCCATGAGTGGCTTCAAATAAAGCTACAGACTCTCCAATATTAGCTCCTGGAGCTAATCCTAATCCGCCAACTTTTGCAGCCAAAGCATCGGAAATAAAGTCTCCATTTAGATTCATAGTAGCAACCACATCATAATCGACGGGTCTTATAAGTATTTGCTGGAGAAAATTATCAGTAATTACGTCTTTAATAATTATAGGTCTTCGAGTTTTAGGGTTTCTAATTCTCATCCAATCGCCACCATCAAGAGAAAGAGCTCCAAACTCTCTTTCCGCTAATTCATAGGCCCATTGTTTGAAAGAGCCCTCGGTATATTTCATAATATTTCCTTTGTGCACAATTGATACTGAAGATCGATCGTACTCAATAGCATATTCTATTGCTTTTCTTACAAGTCTTTCGGTTCCTTCTTTTGAAATATTCTTGACTCCAATTCCACAATTTTCTTCAAAACGTATATTAGTAACTCCCATTTCTGTAGTTAAAAAATTTATAACTTTTTTAGCTTCATCGCTACCAGCTTCAAATTCAATTCCTGTATAAATATCTTCTGAATTTTCTCTAAAAACAACCATATCTGTTAGTTCAGGTCTCAATACTGGAGTAGGAACCCCATCAAAGTATCTAATTGGTCGCTGACACAAGAACAAATCTAATTTTTGTCTGAGTGCTACATTTAGAGATCTGATGCCTCCGCCAATTGGAGTTGTTAAAGGTCCTTTTATTCCAACTACAAATTCATTTAAAGCAGAAAGAGTTTCATCAGGAAGCCAAGCATCATCTCCGTATACTTTTAAGGATTTCTCACCAGCATAAATTTCCATCCAATTTATTTTCTTCTTATCTTCGTATGCTTTTCGGACAGCATGATCGATAACTTTGATCATAACTGGAGTAATGTCAGTACCTATTCCATCCCCTTCAATGTAAGGAATGATGGGATCACTTGGAACATTCAAAGCACCAGATTCATCGAAGGTAATTCTTGTTCCACTTTCAGGAACTATTATTTTTTTAAATTTCATATAAAAGATTTAGAATGAGGAAAGGATTATATATTAACATTTTGAAAACTCTAAATTATGTCTAAAAAAGTATTAGTCGGAATCTCAGGTGGAGTTGACTCATCTGTAGCTGCTGCGTTATTGATTGATCAGGGTTATAAAGTTACGGGCGCATTCATGAAAAATTGGGATGATGACGATGGAACGCCTTACTGTAGTGTAAAAGAAGATTTCCTTGACGCAGCTTCTGTATGTCAGAAATTAGGAATTGAATTAATTCAACTAAACTTTGCTAAAGAATATAACGAAAATGTATTTAGTTATTTTCTATCTGGCCTAAAGGAAGGTAAGACTCCTAACCCAGATATATTTTGTAATAAATTTATTAAATTTAAAGAGTTTTTCAATTATGCAATTGAAAATAATTTTGATTATATTGCTACAGGTCACTACTGTCAGAGAATAAAAAAAAATGAAGAATTTCTTTTAACTAAAGCAATTGATCAGTCAAAAGATCAAACATATTTCTTGAATGATATTGATAAAAAAGTTCTTTCAAAATGCCTATTTCCAATTGGTGATATTAAAAAAAGTGAAGTAAGGGAAATTGCTAAAAAAAGAGATTTAATTACTCATAATAAAAAAGATAGCACTGGTATATGTTTTATAGGAGAAAGGCCTTTTCCAGAATTTTTGTCAAATTACCTTCCTTTAACTTCAGGGAAAATTATAGATGCTGATGATAATATCGTTGGAGAACATAACGGTTTATATTTCTATACCATCGGACAAAGACAAGGACTGGGGATTGGGGGAGTTAAGGGAACTTCAGAATTACCGTGGTATGTAGCAAAAAAAAATACGGAAGAGAATACTCTTATGGTTGTTCAGGATAATGAACATCCTTTATTGTTTGAGTCCAAGTTAGAAGTAAACAGTATTAATTGGCTAATAGATCAAAAACCAAATTTGAATAAGTTAACAGCAAAAATAAGATATAGGCAAAAGGATCAAGAGTGTTCTTTATTAAAAACTGAAAAAAATTGGCAAGTAAATTTTAAGATACCTCAAAGAGCCATCACATCAGGTCAGTCAATAGTTTTTTATAAGGATAATGTCTGTTTGGGTGGTGGAGAAATTATTTAAATTATCAAATAATCCATACTATTTTTTAATGTATAATCTTTTTTCTTCTAATGCTTAAAGATACACTTAATTCAATTTCCCCTCTTGACGGAAGATACCATTCCAAAGTCTATGAATTGGAGAAGTATTTTAGTGAATTTGCCCTTATAAAAAATAGATTTTTAGTAGAAATAAAATGGCTTATTTTTATCTCTAAAAACAAAGACCTTCCGTTTGTTAAACCCTTTTCTAAGAAAAATGAAAAAATATTGGAAGATTTAATTGATAATTTTTCGATTAAAGATGCTCAAGCTATAAAAAAAATAGAATCTAAAACAAATCATGATGTAAAAGCAGTAGAACTATTTATCTGTCATAAACTTAATGAACACAAGCTTGAAGAATATAATGAGATGGTTCACTTTTGTTGTACATCTGAGGATATAAATAATCTTGCTTATAGTCTTATGCTTAAAGGGTATCTAGATAATGAGTTTAAGGACATCAATAAATTACTATTGAAAGATTTAAAGAAAAAATCAAAGAAATGGGCAAAGATATCAATGCTATCTCATACTCATGGGCAAACCGCCTCCCCAACTACCCTAGGTAAAGAAATAGCAAATTTTCATGAAAGAATTAAATTTCATATTAATATCCTAAATAAGTTTATTCCTTCAGGTAAGTTTAATGGTGCTGTCGGAAACTATAATGCTCATATCCTAGTTAATGAAAAAGCTAATTGGCAAGGAATTTCTAAAAAGTTTGTTACCTCATTAGGTTTGAGTTGGTCAAAATATTCAACTCAAATAGAACAAAAAGATGTAATGGTTACCATAATGTCTGTAGTGGAAAACCTAAATAATGTTTTATTAGATTTATCTAAAGATGCTTGGCTCTACATATCAAAAGGCTATTTAAAACAATTGGTGGTAGCTGGAGAAGTAGGCTCATCCACTATGCCTCATAAAGTGAATCCCATAGACTATGAAAATGCCGAAGGAAATCTTGTTTTATCGAATTCGCTGTTAATCGCAATGAAAGAAAAACTTCAGATATCTAGACTGCAAAGAGACCTATCAGATTCAACTACCTTAAGAAATCTAGGGTCTGGTTTTGCCTATTCGTTCTTGGCTTATAAATCACTTTTAAAAGGTCTATCTAAAATAGAACCCAATAAAAAACTAATCAATCAGGATCTAAATGATAGCTGGGAAGTATTGGCAGAAGCTGTTCAAACATTAATGAGAAAAAATGGCATTAAAAACAGCTATGACGTCATAAAAAAACTTTCTAGAGGAAAAGCATTTGATAAAAAAATCTATTTAGATATCATATCGAATTTGGAGCTATGTGAAGAAGATAAAGCTAAACTTTCTAAACTTTCTCCATTAGAATATGCTGGCTTAGCCGAGCAGCTTGCGAAGGAAATATAAACCCAAATCATTTAAGGAAAAAAAATGCTTGATTACAAAAAAACTATAGAAGAGCTTAATAAACTTAAAAATTCTGATGAAAAACTTTTTAAGAATATAAATTCTGAAAGTGCAGCGAGAATGAAGATGCAAAATCGTTTTCAGACAGGAATAGATATTGCAAAATATACTGCCGCTATCATGAGAGAAGATATGGACGCATATGACAAAGATTCTTCTTTATATACGCAATCTCTTGGATGCTGGCACGGATTTATTGGTCAGCAAAAAATGATTTCAATAAAAAAACACTTCGGAACCAACAAAAGAAACTATCTTTATCTGTCTGGTTGGATGGTAGCTGCATTAAGATCTGAATTTGGACCCCTTCCCGATCAGTCAATGCATGAGAAAACTTCTGTCGCAAGCTTAATTGCTGAGTTGTACACTTTTTTAAGACAAGCCGATGCGAGAGAACTAGGCGGATTGTTTAGAGAATTAGATCAGACAGAGGGAGCAGCAAAGGACGCAGTTCAGGAAAAAATAGATAATTTTCAGACTCATGTCGTTCCAATTATTGCTGATATAGATGCAGGTTTCGGTAACGAAGAAGCTACATATTTGATGGCTAAACAAATGATTGAAGCTGGCGCTTGCTGTATTCAAATAGAAAATCAAGTTTCAGATGAAAAGCAGTGCGGACATCAAGATGGAAAAGTAACAGTGCCTCATTCTGATTTCTTAGCAAAAATAAATGCTGTTAGGTATGCCTTCTTAGAATTAGGTGTAGATGATGGTGTTATTGTTGCTAGAACAGACTCGTTAGGAGCTGGTTTAACTAAACAAATAGCAATAACAGAAAAAGTTGGAGACCTTGGTGATCAGTACAATTCTTTTTTAGATCTGGAAGAGGTTTCTGATTCTGATATGAATCATGGTGATGTTTTAATAAATCATCATGGCAAAGTTGTTAGACCAAAACGTTTACCAAGTAATCTATATAGATTTAGGGAAGGTACAGGAGAAGCTAGATGCATTCTAGATTCAATAACTAGTCTTCAAAATGGTGCTGATTTAATATGGATTGAAACTGAAAAACCACATATTGGTCAAATTGGTGCAATGATGGATGAAATTAAAAAAGTTGTTCCCAATGCTAAACTTGTCTACAACAACAGCCCTTCTTTCAATTGGACTTTAAATTTTCGTCAACAGGTTTTTGATAAAATGACAGAAAACGGAACTGATACTTCTTCTTACGAAAGAGAAGCTTTAATGGATGAAAAGTATGATGATACTGATTTAGGCAAAGAAGCAGATGAAAGAATTAGAACTTTCCAAGCTGATGCAGCTAAAGAAGCTGGAATATTTCATCACTTAATTACTCTGCCAACTTACCATACAGCAGCTTTATCTACCGATAATTTAGCTAAGGAGTACTTTGGAGACAAAGGTATGCTTGGTTATGTGCAAGGAGTTCAGAGAAAAGAAATTCGTGAAGGTATAGCCTGTGTGAAGCATCAAAATATGGCAGGTTCAGATATGGGAGATGATCATAAGGAATATTTTGCTGGAGATGCCGCTTTAAAGGCTTCTGGTGAAGATAATACTATGAATCAGTTTTAATCTTTTATTTTTCCACACACACTGCAAGAATCACCTTTATCTAAATAAATTCCTCCACAACTAGGTTGGAGGGGTTTATTTTGGAGTATTAAACCAATAGACATTCCGCCTATTGATAAAGCAACCACGATTATTGCAAATATTGCTGTAGCCATAAATCTATTCTATCAACTCATTCCATTTAGAGGTACTAGAAGATACTGTTTTTCCTGACTCTCTATAAATAAAATAAGCTGCAATATTATTTTTATTTGCTAACTGCATCCATTCATTGTTTGGTGTCGCATACAAGGCAGTAGCCCATGCGTCACTAGTAGCCGTAGAAGTTTCATTTAATACCGTTACTGACATTAGTTTAGTAGCAATTGGTAAATCAGTTAATGGATTCATTATGTGTCCTGGATTTCTATAGTCTCCAGATGTAGCAATAGATAAATTTCTTTTTACGTCAAAGTACTTATGAATGGATTTACTTAAAGATGGTTCTATTACTGCAAAATTCCAATTTTTAGTTCCTTTGGAGCCTTCAAATCTTATTTCTCCACCTATTTCTATCATAAAATTTGTAATATTTTTTGAATTTAATATTTTTGCCAAATTGTCCACGGCATAGCCTTTTGCTATGGCATTAAGATCATACTGATTGTTAATATAAATATTAAAGAAGCCGTTCGATTGATTTTTAATTTTTAAAGACAGATTGATCAGTTTTAAAAATTCATTATTTTCAAACTCAGAAACTTCACCTCTATTAACTTTTGATATATATGAGTCGTCAATATAAGTTGAAAAAATTTTGTTAATTCTATTTAATTCATAAGTCAGAGATTTATTTAAATCTTCAAGATCATTCTGATTATCCACATACTTTACTTGCCAGGTTGTCCCAAAAATCTCTCCTTGAATGCTTTTTATTTCAGAAGTTGAAGAACATCCAAAAAGAAATAGTAAAATTAAAGATATCTTTAGAAAGAATTTAAACAACTTAGCCGCCAAAATCATCGAACATAATGTTCTCCGGCTCTACTCCTAAGTCATCAAGCATTTTAAAACAGGCATCCATCATCATTGGGGGACCGCACATATAGTATTCAGCATCTTCTGGTGAGGAATGATCCTTTAAGTAGTTATCATGCAGAACTTGATGAATAAAGCCGGTCATTCCCTCCCAATGATCTTCAGGTTGAGGATCAGATAATGCTGCATGCCAAGAAAAATTTTCATGTTCTTCCTGAAGTTTATTGAACTCATCTACATAAAACATTTCTTTAAGACTTCTAGCTCCATACCAAAAAGTTATTTTTCTAGACGAATCTAAGCTTAATAGTTGATCAAAGATATGAGACCTCATCGGAGCCATACCAGCTCCACCGCCAATAAAGACCATCTCATTACTAGTTTCTTTTGCCATGAACTCTCCAAATGGTCCAAATATAGTTATGGGGTCTCCGGGTTTAAGATTAAATAAATAAGATGAGGCTTCGCCAGGAGGAAAACTAGATCCCGGAGGTGGTGATGCGATTCTAATATTGAACTTCATTACTCCTTTTTCTTCAGGATAATTAGCCATCGAGTAAGCTCTGATAACAGGCTCCTTGACTATCGATACATTATCTAAGACTTTAAATTTTTCCCAGTCTTCAATGTAGTCTCCCTCTATTGTAAAATCTTTATAATCCGCTTCATAAGCGGGTATTTCCATTTGCACATATCCCCCAGCATCAAAGCCCACGGCTTCGCCTTCTGGTAATTTCAATACTAATTCCTTGATAAATGTTGCTACATTTTCATTAGATAGAACAGTTGTATCCCATTTCTTCGCTCCAAATACCTCATCAGGAACGGTTATTTTCATATCACTTTTAACTGGTACTTGGCAGGATAAACGCCAGTTATCTTTTTTTTCTCTATTATTGAAATGAGCTTCTTCTGTAGATAAAATTGATCCCCCTCCATCATAAACCTGACAACGACATTGAGCGCAAGTTCCACCGCCTCCACAAGCTGAGGATAAGAAAAGATTTTGATCGGCTAATGTTTGTAAAAGCTTTCCCCCTGCAGGAACTGTGATAGTTTTTTCAGGGTCTCCATTAATTTCAACTGTTACGTCTCCTGTTGAAACCAATCTAGTTCTAGCAAATAGGATTACAAAAATCATTAGATTTACTATTAAAGTAAACGCGATTATTCCTAGCGATATTTCTATGAGATCAATCATTAAAGGCTAATTCCTCCAAAAGACATGAATCCAAAACACATCAGACCCACAGTTATAAATGTAATTCCTAAACCTTCCAAACCATCAGGTATATCACTGTATTTAAGCTTTTCTCTGATTCCTGCCAACATGGCAATTGCTAATGCCCAGCCAATTCCTGCACCTAATCCGTAAACTACGCTCTCTCCAAAGGCTAAACTTTTTTCAACCATAAACAAAGAAGCTCCAAGAATTGCACAGTTTACAGTGATCAAAGGTAGAAAAATTCCTAATGCGTTATATAAAACTGGTACATATTTATCAAGAAACATTTCAAGTATCTGAACTGTTGCTGCAATAACCCCTATGTAACTTATTAAACCTACAAATTCTAAAGATACATCTGGATATCCTAACCAAGATAAAGCACCTTCTCTCAAAATATATGTATAAATTAAATTATTTAATGGAACTGTTATTCCGATGATTACTATAACTGCAATCCCCAACCCAATAGCAGCATCAATTTTCTTTGATATAGCAATAAATGTACACATTCCTAGAAAAACCGACAGAGCTATATTCTCTATAAAAACTGCATTAATAAAAATACTTAGATAGTTTTCAAGCATGATCTACCTTTATTTCTTTGGGGGCATTTTTGCTCATTTTGAATTCAGAAACTTCTATTTGATCTGTTTTCCAAGATCTCAAAAACCAGATAAATAAACCGATTATTATGAAAGAACTAGGCGGAAGTAAAAAGAAATTATTGCTTACATACCAACCGCCATCTGAAGCTAAGGGTAATATTTGCTTATCTAATAACTGCCCGCTTCCAATAAGCTCTCTTATTGAGGCAACAATTATTAAAATAACGCTATAGCCTAATCCGTTTCCTAGTCCATCCAATAAACTCATATATGGTCCATTTTGCATTGCATAGGCCTCTGCTCTTCCCATGACTATACAGTTTGTAATTATTAAACCTACGAAAACCGATAAAGTCTTACTTGTTTCATAGTCATAGGCTTTTAATAATTGATCCACGATAATCACCAATGATGAAATTATTGTCATCTGAACAATGATTCTTATATTACTTGGGGTTATATTTCTTATTAAGGATATAAAAAAGTTAGATAACGTTACTGTGGCCGTAAGGGCCACACACATAATTAATGTAGGATATAGCTTGCTGGTAACTGCCAAAGCAGAGCATATTCCTAAAACTTGAAGCGCGATTGGATTCTCTTTAAATATTGGAGAGAATAAAACATCCGAAGATTTAGCCATTAATTTTTTCCTTTTTTAAATTATCCAAAAAAGGCTTAAACCCATTTTCACCTAACCAATAAGCTAAAAGATTTGAGACTCCTTTGCTGGTGAGTGTTGCACCAGATAAACCGTCAACTTCATAAGAAGACATATCCATACTATTATCCACCTTTCCCTTTATAACTTTAATAAGAATTTTTCCATTTTCGTCATAAATTCTTTTTCCTCTCCACAAAGCCTTCCACTTTGGATTATCTACCTCAGCTCCCAAACCAGGAGTTTCTTTGTGATCATAAAATTCTAATCCAATAATAGTATTTAAATCATTCGAGATTGCTAAATATCCATACAGAATTCCCCAAAGGCCATAACCTCTAACAGGCACAATCACTGTGTTTAATTGACCTTCACGGTATTCTAGGAAAACTTTAGAAAAGTTTTCTCGTTTCTTGATGGTTGCTATATCTTCTACTGATGATAATTCAATAAACCTATTTGGATCTCTAAGCTCTTTAGACAGATCGTATTTTTCACTGGATTGATTAGTAATAAGCCCTGCTTCTATATCAATAATTTTTTCTTCTATAGAGGTAAAAGCGTTATTTACTGAACCATAGAATGATTCTAGATCAGCAGCTGCTACTATTTTTTTTTGCTGATCTAAAATAGCATTGTTTTTTTGTCTTTCCTTAAGACCGACAGCTATGATTGAAATTATTGCAGCACATATCAAGCATAATCCTATCCCTATAAAAATTGTATTTTTTATACTGTCTTTATTTTGCATCTAAAACCTTGATTCTTTCTTTTATATTTCCAGTTACAACATAGTGATCAATCAAGGGTGAGACAAGGTTTGCAAATAATATTGCCAACATCATTCCTTCTGGATAAGCAGGATTGAGAACTCTTATCATGATAACCATAAATCCAATGATAAAACCGTAAATCCATCTACCTTTATTAGTGTGCGATCCAGAAACTGGCTCTGTTGCCATAAATACAAGACCAAACATATAACCACCCATTACCATATGCCACCAAAATGGAACGGCAAACATTGGATTTGTGTCGCTTCCTGATAAATTAAAAAGGGTAGCTGTAAAAATTGTTCCTATCACTGCACCGGACACTATTCTCCAAGAAGCGATTTTTGTGTAAAGAAGAATAGCTAAACCAATTAAAATTGCGACTACAGACGTTTCCCCTATTGAACCAGGAATAAACCCAAAAAAAGCGTCTGTCCATGAATAAGGCATGTTCATATAAGACTCTTGAGCAGACATTCCCAACATAGTTGCTGCTGTATATCCATCAACTGCAATCCATGACATATCGCCTGACCAAGAGGCAGGATATGCAAAATAAAGAAAAGCTCTTCCAGTTAATGCAGGATTAAGGAAGTTCTTTCCAGTGCCTCCAAATATTTCCTTTCCAATAACCAAACCTACACTTATGCCCATTGCGACCTGCCATAAAGGCGCATCTGGTGGACAGGATAAAGCAAATAAGATGGTTGTTACGAAAGCTCCTTCACTAATTTCATGTTTTCTTATTACTGCAAAAATAACTTCCCAAGCTATTCCAACTATGAAGGTTACTAAATAAATCGGAACGAAATATATTGCGCCATAACTTATACAATCTAGAATACTATTAGGATTTAAGCCGGAAACCATTTGAATGAAAGGCCAATGCCAGTCTTTTTCAAAAACCTCACCATTTAAGCTGACAATCTCAATAGCCGTTAAAGCTTGGTAACCTAAGTTATACATCCCAAAAAACATTGCGGGAAAGGCAGATAACCAGACCACAACCATAATTCTTTGGATATCACTTCCATCTCTAATATGAGTTAATCCAGAAGTCTTTCTATCAGATGAGTAAAATAAATTTTCGAATACATCAAAAATAGGAAAGTATTTTGATAATTTTCCAGAGCCCTCAAAAGAAGGTTTTATTTTATCCATTAAGTTTCTTAGTGGATCAGCCATCAACCTTCCTCTTCAATTTTTGTGAGCATTTCTCTCAATAAAGATCCGTAATCATATTTACTTGGGCAGGAGTAAGTGCAAAGTGATAAATCCTCTTCATCTAATTCAAGGATTCCCAGTTGCTGAGCTAGTTCTGTGTCACCAATTACAATGCTTTTTAAAAGCTGAGTAATCATAATGTTGTAAGGAAAAATGTCTTCAAATATTCCAATTGGAACAATAGCTCTATCTGCACCATTCATAGCTGTTGTATATTTAAGTTTAAGATATTTTTCTTTAAATTTAGTTAAAAATAGATTTAAGGATGAATGTTTTAATAGCCCCGGTCTTAAAAAATTTAATAACTCTCTATCACCTTTATTAACTTCTCTCAAAGCAGATACTTGATAGTCAAATCTACCTAGATAGTTAACTGATTTTCCTGACTCTTTTCCGCATAAAACAGATCCAGAAATATATCTATTTTCACCCTCTTCTTCTTTACCAATGATTATTTCGTCAATACATGCGCCTATCTCAGAATTCAATCTACATGGATTTTTTATTTGAGGGCCGCATAGAGCTATCATTCGTGAGGTGTCTAAGATTCCTTTTTTAAATAGTTTTCCTATCATTGCTACATCCTGATATCCAATTGTCCAAACTGGATTTTTTGAACTCACAGGAGAAATATTATGAATTTGCGTGCCTACCAAACCAACGGGATGTGGCCCCACAAATTGATAATACCGAATCTTATCAGAATCAAGTTGAGTTAAATTAAAATCCATACTAGTTGAAATATGTACACAATTTTTAGGAATATGAGATAAAACTTCTAAACCATAGTTAAATTCATCAATATTCTCTTCTAAATAAATTTCAGGGTTAAGGCTAAGAGGATCAGAGCCAATTAAAGAGATAAATATTTCATTAGGAATGGCATCAATTTTTGGCACCTTACTAAAAGGCCTTGTTTTAAACGATGTCCAACAACCAGAACTCAATAAATTTTTTATAATAAAATCTCTGGATAAATTATCATCAGGAATTGAGTCAAAATTTACTTGATCAGAATTTTCTAAATCTTTTTCAATCACCAAAGATAAAAAAGCTCTTCTTTCTCCTCTATTAATTTCAATAACTTTTCCGGAAGCAGGAGAGATAAAATTCACTCCAGGATTTTTCTTATCTTCAAATAAAGGCTGACCTTTGATGACCGTGTCTCCTTCCTTAACCAGCATTGTTGGCTTCAAACCATGATAATCCTCTCCAAGAAGAGCTATTTTTTTTGCATTTACAGTTTCAATAGATGAAAGATCTATATCACCACTTATAGGAATAGTTAAACCTTTAGAAATTTTAAATTGCATTGGCAGAGGGGGTTTTTTTCATTTTTTACAAAAAGTTAGGTAACTTTTTATATTTAATTCCTGACATTTTTTTAATGACTTTTAATAGCTGCGCGCAGTATCCGATTTCGTTGTCATACCAAACATAAACAATTACATTTTTATCGTTAACAATAGTAGATTGACCATCTATGACTCCAGCATATCTACTACCAACGAAATCCGAAGAAACATTTTCATTTGAAACAGACAAATCTACTTGATCTTTTAAAACACTATGATTTGATGTTTTCCTTAAAAAATTATTGAATTTATCTAAATCTGTAGATTTTTCTATGTAAAGTTTTAAGATAGCTAACGAGACATTAGGAGTTGGAACTCTTATAGCATTTGCTGTCAACTTGCCTTTAAGATTTGGTAATACCTGAGCGACGGCTTTGGCCGCGCCTGTTTCCGTGATGACCATATTTAAGGCAGCGGCTCTTCCTCTTCTCGATTTAACGTGAAAATTATCAATTAAATTTTGATCATTCGTATAAGAATGAACTGTCTCAACATGTCCATTACTTATCTTGAATTCGTTATCTATAGCAGAAAGCAGAGGAACAATTGCATTAGTTGTGCAAGATGCAGCTCCAATTATAAAATCTTCTTCATTAATATCGTCATGGTTAACACCATAAACAATATTTTTTAGACCGCCTTTTACCGGCGCAGTCAAAAGAACCTTTTTAATTTCTTTGTTTTCTAAATGAATAGACAAACCTTCTTCGTCAGAAGCTATTCCAGTATTATCTATTAGCAATGCATCTTTGATTCCATATTTTGAGTAATCTATATTTCCTGGATCATTTGAATTTATAAATTTAATGACATTTCCATTCATGATCAAAGAATTTTCTTCTTCATCAACTCTAATCGTTCCTTTAAATCTTCCATGCACGGAATCTTTTCTCATTAACTCGGCTCTTTTTAGAAGGTCATTACTTGTTTTTTGTCTAGTAACAACAGCTTTTAATTTAAGAGTTTCGCCGGCACCACTGTCTTCAAGTAAAAGTCTTGTAATCAATCTTCCAATTCTTCCAAAGCCAAATAAAACTATATCTTGAGATTTATCTAATATCGGGTCATGTTTTCCCAAAACATCTTTTATTTGATCTTGGACAAATTCATCTATTTCCATGCCTTTATCTTCAAACATATAACCTGCAGCCATAATTCCGATATCAATTTGACAAGGTCCTACATCTAGTTTGTCTAAAGCAGCTAGCATCATCGAAGACTCGTATTCACTTAGTTCATTACTTTCAACTTCTCTAACTCTTCTATGTAACTGCATTATTTCAATTACTGAAAGATTCATTAAGGGAGTTCCGTAGAGGAGAATTCGAACGTTATTTCTATGCCATTTTCCAATGATTGGAATCATAGCTTCAGTTAAGGCCTGTCTTTCTATCCAGTTCTCTAAATAGTTATCAGGTTTATCTCTAGATCTTTTATCAGGATTTTTATCCGAATCGGTTGGGGTCATTTATTTACAAAGATGAATATTTCTTTAAATGGTAATCAGAATTTCCAAATATAGTTCTTATCGTTGTAAGTCTTTTAAAGTAATGTCCAATACTCATTTCCTCTGTAACTCCCATTCCACCATGAAGCTGAATAGACTCTTCACCAATTAATTTAGCTGCATTACCTACTTGATATTTCAAAGCAGAAATTGACTTAACCGCATCTTCGGCTTGATCGTTTAATTTAGTTGCAGCCATTAACAAAAGAGATTTGGTTTGTTCGTGGACCATAAAACAATCCACCATTCTATGTTGCAGAGCTTGAAATTGACTAAGAGCTTGTCCGAATTGTTCTCTTGTTTTTGTATACTCTAGAGTTAATTCATTCATTTTTTGCATGATACCTATAGCTTCAGCTGAGATAGCCAATGTTGCTAAGTTCACAACATGCTCAATTGATGAAAAAGCATTTCCTTCTTCACCGAGCATTGCATCTTTAGATAAAACTACATTTTCCAAAGTAAGTTCTGAAGCCTTGCTTCCATCTATATTTGAATAATCTCTTAAAGAAACTCCTGAAGTGTCTCGGTCAACTATAAAAAGGCTTATACCGGACTTATCTAATTGATTGCCTGAGGTTCTTACAGATACGATTAATTTATCCGCGGCAGGACCATTCATTACCACTGATTTGTATCCATTAATCTTAAAATTGTCTCCATCTTCTTCAGCTGAAGTAGTCACATCATTCAAATCAAACCTACTTTGCGGTTCTGCAAAAGCAAATGCTAAATGCATGTCTCCTGAAAATAAATTGGGTAAAATTGCATCTTTTTGATCTTGTGTCCCAAGGTTACTGATCAAATTGCCAGATAATACGATATTTGGAATATAGGGTTCAACTATTAATCCTGTACCAAAAGCTTCGAGAATAACCATTATGTCTACTGGTCCGCCGTTATAACCTCCATCTTCTTCAGGAAATGGCATTGCCAATAATCCAAAGGTAGAAAAGGTTTTCCAGAATTCTTTACTGAAGCCGTCTTCAGATTTGACAAGCTTCTCTCTTACATCAAATGGATAATCCTTTTGAATAAATTGCTGAATCAAATCTTGAAGTTGCTTTTGCTCATCACTAAGTAGAAAGTCCATATTATCTCCTTAATAAAAAGATTAGAGGCCTAAAACAGCTTTCGCTATTACGTTTCTTTGCACTTCGTTACTTCCACCATAGATTGATACTTTTCTATAGTTTAAATAATGAGGCATTACTGTTGCAGCAAAGTCTGGACCTATTCTTTTTTCATTAGATAGAAGATCGCTTTCACTCATAAATGGATGAGCATAGTAGCCTAAAGCTTCTACAAAGAGCTCTGATAAGGATTGCTGTATATCAGTTCCACCAATTTTTAAAATAGATGACTCTGGTCCTGGGTGACCTCCAGCCGACATAGCAGCTAAAGTTCTAAGCTCTGTGTATTCAGCAGATACTAAATCTATTTCTATTTTATTTAGCTTATCCATAAACAAAGAATCGTCTTTTAAAAAACCTTCGTTCAAAGGAAGTTCTTCAGTTATATCTCTTAATCTTCTGATTTCTCTCTTTAAATGAGGTATACCACCTATTCCAGTTCTTTCGTGAGCAAGTAAAAATTTAGCTATATTCCATCCAGCACCTTCTTCGCCTATTAAATTTTCGGCAGGCACTTCAACATTATCAAAAAATACACTATTAACTTCATGTGAACCATCGATTGTAATAATCGGTTGAACTTCTACTCCAGGTGTTTTCATATCTATAAGAAGAAAGCTAATACCCTGCTGCTTAACTCCTGAGGAGTCTGTTCTGACTAAACAAAAAATCCAGTCCGCATTTTGAGCAAGAGTAGTCCAAGTTTTAGAACCATTCACGATGTATTTGTCGCCTTTTTTTTCTGCTTTAGTTTTTAAAGATGCTAAATCTGAACCCGATCCAGGCTCTGAATATCCTTGGCACCACCAAACATTATTATCTCTGATGTCAGGCAAAAATTTTTCTTTCTGCTCTTCATTTCCAAAAGTATAGATTACTGGGCCACACATGCTTACTCCAAAAGGAACAATATTTGGAGTGTTTGCTTCTGCCAGCTCGTTTTGAAAAATAAATTTTTGAGTTACTGACCAGCCAGTCCCTCCATGTTCTTCTGGCCAATTAATAGCGAACCAACCTTTTTCACTTAATATTTTTTGCCAAGTGACAATATCTTCTTTAGTTGTTGGTATTCCTGTATCCATTTTTTCTTTTATATCAGATGGATAATTTTCTTTAATAAAGGATCTAACTTCTTGTTGAAATTTTAAATCTTCTTCTGAGAATGATAAGTTCATTTTTAAACCTCTTTTATGTGTTTGATTTGTCGTAGACGTAGGTATTATACACACAGATTTATTCATCAAAAGAAGAAAAATATCTCATATGCATAGAATTTTAGAGTATCAAAAAACTATTGTGATTTGTGAAAATCAGTTTTTTTTAAATCATGTCGAACATTTTTTAAATGAGAAAGGTGTTTCTAATTACGTAAACCTTAATGATTTGGAAACCCTGCCTTATGATATTTTTTCCCCACATCCAGAAAAATTAGCTAATAGACTTGAAACAATGGCTGAGATTGCAAATAAAGAAAAGTTAATAGTACTTACCACTATTAACTCTTTGATTCAGCCATATTTTGATAAGGCCTCTATTAATAATTTTTCATATAAATTTTCACAAAACGATAAATTAGATAGAGAAAAACTTTTGAACTCTCTCGCTTCTGCTGGGTATAGCTCTAGTGAAGTGGTTACTGAAAGATCTGAATTTGCTGTGAGAGGATCAGTAATTGATATTTACCCTTCTAATTCTAAACTACCTATTAGGATAAATTTAGACGATGATTCAATTGAATCAATAAGATTATTTGATAAAGACTCTCAGATATCTATAAGTAAAATAGATCAATACCAGTGCAGAGCGACTAAAGGATTTCAATTGGATGAAGAATCCATTGCTGTTTTCAAAAAAAACTGGAGACAAATTTTTTCTCAAGACGGAGAATTTTTTGACCAAGTTTCATCTGGTAAGTTTCCTGAAGGTATAGAATCATACTTTCCATTGTTTTATGAAAGAAAGCCGCTGTATGAAGACTTCTTTAAAAATTATTCAAAATTTTTATATGGCAATGTAAGTAAAGGAGCTGAAGCTTATTGGAATCTCATAAACAGAAGATATGAAGATTTTATTTCAGATTTAGATAGGCCTCCTTTAAAACCGTCTTTTTTATATAATGATCCTCAAAAGATTCTTTTAAATAGTGAACAAATTTTGCATCCAAAAGATGAAAAACTAAATGAATCTTTTGATTCTGAAGAAAATTTTATCCCTCAAACAAAAAGATCAAATTCTGAAGTTATAAATAATCAGTATGAATTCAAAATAGGCAATAGGCTTGTTCATACTAATTATGGAATTGGTTTATACCGAGGATTAAAAAATTTAAACAATACCGAATGTTTTGTTATTGAATATGAAGGACAAGAAACTTTATATGTTCCTGTAGATGCAATGAATTTACTAACTCCTTATGTCGGAAATCAAGATATAAAACTTGATTCTTTAAGTAGGAATAATTGGAAAATTAAAAAAGAAAAGTCTGAACAAAAAGCATACGATATCGCTGCAGAACTTTTAGAAGCTGAAGCGAAAAGAAAAATAGATAAGTCAGATGTATTAAAAATTGATGATATTGAATATCAAAATTTTGCGAAAGGTTTTGGCTTTCAAGAAACAATTGATCAAGCTAAAGCAATACTAGAAGTAAAAGAAGATTTAGCTAGTTCAAAACCGCAAGATAGATTAGTTTGTGGAGAAGTTGGCTTTGGCAAAACAGAAATTGCTCTAAGAGCAGCGTTCATCTGTGCAAAAAACTTAAAGCAAGTTTGTGTACTTGCTCCTACAACTCTTCTTGCGAGACAACATTACGATTTATTTAAAGATCGTTTTCAAGAAAGTAAAATAAAAATAGATTTTCTAACGCGCGAAAGAACACCAAAAGAAAAAGAAAAAATTATTGAAGAATTATCGAATGGGGAAATATCTATAGTAATTGGAACTCATGCCTTATTAAATGATGCAATTAAGTTTGAAGATTTAGGATTATTGGTTGTAGATGAAGAACACAAATTTGGTGTAAGGCAAAAAGAGAAATTAAGAAAAATTAAAAAAGGAGTAAATGTTATTTATTTGTCTGCAACCCCTATCCCAAGATCGCTAAATATGGCCTTATCAAAAGTAAGAGATATTTCCATCATAAGTTCTGCTCCTCCTGGCAGAAAAGCAGTTGAAACAGTTATCTCAAGATATTCAGAAAGTTTAATTCAAGAGGCTCTCCAAAGAGAATTTCATAGATCAGGTCAGTCTTTCTACTTAATTAATAATGTAGCGAGTTTAGAAAATAAAGCCAAAGAATTAAAAAGGTTAATGCCTGAAGCATCTATAGCCATTGGACATGGGCAAATGCATCCCAACGATTTAAAAGATATTATGTTTAAATTTCATCATCATGAAATTGATATTCTCATCTGCACAACAATTATTGAAAGTGGTCTAGATATTCCAAATGCAAATACTTTGCTGATAGAAGATGCCCAAAATTTTGGACTTTCTCAGCTTCATCAAATCAGAGGCAGGGTTGGCAGATCTAAAAGACAGGCCTATGCATATTTTCTTACCTCTAATGAAAAACAACTTACTAAAAACGCAGCAGCTAGAATTGAAGCTTTAAAATATGGAGACTCCTTAAACTCTGGCTTCAATTTGGCTATGAGAGATTTAGAAATTAGAGGTGCTGGTGAAATTTTAGGAGAAAAACAGAGTGGTGCTATTGATTTTGTGGGCTTAACTTTATTCACTTCAATGATTGAACGATCCATAAAAATGCTTAAGGGAAGTATAGATTCTGAGATAAATGATATAGAAATAAAAATTGGTACAAATGGTTACATTACTGAAAAATATATTCCTCAACCGGAAGTTAGACTTACTCTTTATAAGAAAATTTCTTCAATTAAAAAATTAGAAGATCTTAGTGAAATCAAGAAAGAACTAGAAGACAGATTTGGATCAATGCCAAAAGAAACGACCGACCTGTTAACTCTTACTCAAATAAGAATTTTGAGTAGTAAGTTATCCATTAATAGAATTTCAAGTAACAAAGAAAAAATTTCTTTATTTTTAGATGAAAATAATCTTTTAACTCCTCCAAATTCTAAAATAGAGAAAATAATGATCAACCTTCCTGAATCTGTAATTGATAAAGTAGATTTTCTTTTAAATAAGTTAAAATCATTTCATGAGCAGCTTCAAAAGGCATCTTAATAAGGTATTAATAGCGCCTTTTATTTTTCATTGTTCTCTAATTCTGGCTGATGATGTCTACAGGATCGATCTAATCGTTTTTCAATTTCTTCCAGAACTAAATATTAAAGAAAAGTTTGAGAATCCTTTAGTTGAAATTTCAGAAACCTCTATTAGTATTTCAGAACTCAATTATCCTGAAATTATTGAACCGAAATCTATAAACTACGACCTGCCCTACAAAGAACTTTTTCAAGATATAACAATATCCTCGATTTTAAGTGATATAAATCAGCAAGAAGAAGGCATTGATCCTGAGCTCATAGAAATGTCAACTAAACAGATTTTTTTTCAAGAAGACTCTGGAGTTATTTTCCCTTTGGAAGGTATTAGTAAAAACCTGAAAAAAAGTAAAAACTATAGATTAATCTCATCTAAGTCGTGGTTTCAACCTGTTAAATCAAAGGAAGAGTCAAATTCTATTTTGATAGTTTCTGAAAATATAAAAGGAGTTAAGATTTTTGGAGAAATAACTCCTTATAAAAAAAGATTTCTCCACCTTGATCTAAATTTATATTTCTCAGAAAAAATGAATAGTGCCGACGGGGCTTTGAATTTAGAAATAAAAGCTAAAAAATATAATAAAAATGGTTTGTTCGATGAAGAGTTAATAAATATATTTAATGCCGAAGAGGAATTTTTTAAAACTCTATACCAAATTAAAGAGTCAAGGAAACTAAGATCTAAAGAACTGCATTATATTGATCATCCGAAATTTGGAGTAATATTTCAAATATCTCCACTTTCAAAAAATTAAGCTTTTTTTTGCCTGTAATGATCAAGTAAACTTTCTAAAACCTGATTCATTTCATCATCTTCTGAGTCAGCTAAAGAGCTTTCGGCCTCAGTAATAGCCTGATCAATAGTCTGACCTCTATCTTTCAACCAAGGTCCTTTTGAATATAACCTCGTCTTAACAAAATCGTTATAACTATCCAGCATTTTTGAAGATGCAAATTCAGGTTTTTGATAGCAAATAATTCTCGCAGCTAATTCTCTATATCTTGCATCTTCAAAACCTTCTACTAAAGAGGCTTTGTCTGCCCAAGGTGCTATTTCAAACCTTTCCATCCATAGTTTGTCAGCATCAGATGGAAATCCATCATAAATTCTTTGTTCTACTATTTCTTGTGGCGGCCAATTTTTTACATTTTCTCCTAAAATAATAGAAATTTTTTCTTGGAATTCAAAATTATCTCTAATCATTTCAGCTCTTTCTATTAAAGTCTGTTCAGGTTCATCTATAAATTTAGAGAGGTTTGGAATTTTTTTTGCGTTTATTAAGGGGATGGTTTT